>JAZRRI010000001.1:0-16534 GCA_045650605.1 Bacteroidaceae bacterium
AATTTATACTAAAATTTAGCGTATTTTGTCATTCCGAACCTTGTGTGAGGAATCTCATTATACGCGGATTCAGAGATCCCTCGTCGCTACGCTCTGTCGGGATGACAGGTTCGCGATTTGATTTAGCTTATATCGAACTCACGTTATATTAGGCTACTCGAATTCCGAATTTCAGGAGCATGTAGCCAAAGACATGTACTTCAGGCACATTGGAGCAGGGCGCGCAATCTCCACCACTTGGGATGAAGATAATAAGTTCAGTGATTTTATGGATAAAAGTTTTACAAGTAAAGCCAATGACACAATAGACATAAATAGATTTTTGGAAGAAGTACCCAATCAGATTGAAGGTTTCAAAGAACGATACAAGGATTACCCAAAATACTCTTCGAACTTCAAGGACGATTTCAACTATAACTGGATAGATTTGTTCAACATTTTAGGCATACCTCTAAAATTCAAATAATTATGATTAGAAAAGGATTTATACTTCTGCTTTTATTATTGCAATACACCATTTATGGCTATGCAAACAACTCTTTTTACACAGAAGAGAATGACAGCATCTACACATATGAGTATGTTGAATATAATGGAAAGACCATCTGTTTCAGGAATAATGAAAATTTGGTAATGAGGGCTTATGTAATTGAGTTGTGCAATGATTCAATAAAACCAGACGGAAAACTTGGGGCAATTGAATACAACTATGCAGTTGAGGATTTTTTAAACGACAGCACTGTTGAAGAAGCCATTAACAAAATAAGAGCAATTGCAAAAAACTCCCTGAATGAAACAGGGTTTACAATTCATATAAACATAAGTGGCTCGGGAGAAATTGTAGGAGTAACATTCACGTACAAAATGATAATGGCTGAGTTCATTGGTGCAAAAGAGATATTCTACATGACAAATGAAATAATGAAAAATATAAAATTCATTCCACCCGAGAAATTCGGTTGTAACATCATAAAGATATATATACCTATTCAACGATAGGTTCACATATCACCCCCGGGATTGACACTGCAAGGCATCAATCCACCGGTTCAAAGAGATTCATCTCCTCGTTATACACGGGGCCTTGCATGCCGAACCAGTTCATAACGCTATGGAAGACATAGAACTGTCGCACGCTCTCAAGTTCCTTTGTCCTTGTAGCGCTGTCGTTTTCCCAAACAATGAACGGAATTTCGAACTGTTGCCTTGGCGCAAGGCTACGGGGCATGGTACCATGCATGAACAGGTCGTTCTCGCCAAGCGACTCGCCATGGTCAGACACATATATCATGCAACAACGACGGTCGCTCACCTGCCGCAGCGTCTCAATGACCGAGTGTACAAGGTAATCGGTATAAAGGATTGTATTGTCATAGGCATTCACAAGCCCCTCCTTGTCGGCCGAAGAGACCTCTACATTGGTGCACACGGGTGTAAAGCGATTGAACTCGGCCGGATATTTGTCGAAATACTTGGGACCATGACTCGTGCTGCAGTGCAGCACAATAAGCAGTTTGTCCTTGTCGCTTTCACGAATCTCATCGGCCAACCCGGCAATGAGCACTCCATCGTACTTGCGGTCGGCACCGGGATACTTGTCGGCAAGCCCGTTATGGTCGATATACTTGTCGATGTGCAATGGCGGTTGCCCCCAGTTGGCTGTGCGCCACACCACATCCACACCGTTGCGGAACATGTAATTGGGGAGTATCTCATACAATTCGTCGGTCTTCTTATGGTCGAGTATGGCCTTTACACCGCCAATTGTCGACACGTCCTCCGAGTCGGCAATATATGCTGCCACACTGTCACCGGCAAGCAATGGGTTTGTCTCGCGATGATAACCGTACAACGAAAAATTCTCCCTGCGTGCCGACTCGCCGATGATGAGCACGCAAACATCCTTGCTGTCGGTAGTTATGACGGCATCGGGCAAGGGAATCTCCTTTTTGTTCTCCTGCGCCTTCATATTGAAATGGCGCACTGTATTCACCACATAAGACCATGGCATGATGCGCCCGCCAAGCAGCGTTGAATTCTTGTCGACCCACAGCACATTGCGAACATTGGCAAGCAACACAAGAGCAATGACAAGCAGCGATGCCAAGAGATTGAGAAGCAGATAGCGGAATTTTGAATAGCACATCTTCTTTGCAAACAGGTATATGCTTGGCAAAACTGCAAGCAGAAGCACATAAATGACAACAGAGAGCGAAAAGAAGCCCGATGCCTCTGCCGTGTTTGTGTTGAACACATTGGCAATGGTGGGTTCTGTTATATATGCCTTGAATGTGTGGACAGAATAGAGACACACCGCATTGAGCACAAAGGAGAGCGCTATTATGGCCTTGCCTACTCCACGACACAGCCACAGCAGCAGATAGCTGAACAGATAATTGAGGACAAGCATGAGCAGTGCCACACTCAGGAAGATGAGCGCTCCGTTCCAGTTACACTCCACTTCACTTGCCACAAGAGCAAAAGCCGGTATATTGAACACCACCATTGTGTATATGCTCAACATGGCGCAGGCCTTCGTTATGCCCTGCGGCTTTTGCATGTGCATGTTCAACTTTCTCTTCAAAGCAGAGAGACCAAGTTTCTCCTTTATTGTTCCAAGCATTCTATTCATCGTTTTATTATATTCCTGTAAAAAACAAACATAAGCAGCACCATCAAAGCAAGGAGCAGTGCGTTGTAAAGCACCGTCAACGGGATATTCACACAATGCAGCCCCTCCCTAACCGGTGTAGAGGCCAAAGCAGAATCGTAGCGAGCGAAGGGGTTCGAGAAGAGCACCTCACCTGTGGGGAAATAGACAGTGAAACGCGCATACGCGTCTTCGTCCCCCATCACATAGGCGGCATAATCACTGTCGGCTGTAAGCGCCAATGTCGCATGGCCTTGTCCAAAGACCTTTATGCTGTCGGCAACCTGTGACAGGGATATATATACAGTGTCACCGTTAACTCCGATATCCTTTATAAAGGGCATGCAATGGTTCCTTGCCGTTTTCACAGCCCAATCACCTTTGCCGTAATCGGGCACACGCATGGAGTAATAGCAACCGCCGAGCAGCGCATCCCTTACATCAGCATATGCAGCGGATGGCGAACAGATGAAGCTGCAGCGCTTTGCCACGCGGTGGCTGTCATCGGGGTTATGCAGGTCGTCACCGGCAAGCCCGAAGCTGTAACGCCCTGCACTCAGCGCCCAGTCCCAATACTCGCACTCCGTGCTGCCCTCGCAATCAATCTCCATGATATCATAGCCACACAGCTTCTCCATAGCCCACCGCGTAGCCGAAAGTGTATGCAGGGGATGATTGAACTGGATTATATCGCTCTCCTTGCCAAGCATGTCGAACTGCATCTGCATCTGCGACGGGAGCAACGGCAACAGATGGTCGAAACGGTTCACACCACTGCTGCCGAACACAAGTTTATGGAACTTGAAGAGGTTGTAGCCATGTTCGTATACATTAATTTGCAGAGCCGTATCAAACGGATGCGTTGTCAACTGGTTGTGGTTGGAGAATGTCACAATGTCATAGCCCAATTTCTCATATACCCCGTATACGTGGTCAGGCCAATATTTACACTCGTTCAAAATACCATCGACACGTGTATGCGTGTGGAAATTGGCCTTTTTCCAACAATGCGCGGTATCGATGCCACGGTATGGGTTGTATATGTCGGGCCCCGATAATTGCCCGGGGGCAGAGAAATCGTATATAACACTTATGCTTGTGGCAACAACTGCCATAAGCACGACAAGCAGCAGTGCATATAGCAATTTCAACAAAAAGAAGAGCGTTTTTCTAAAGCAATACATATTTGCCAATAAAATATCATCGGCCACGCAGTGGCTGTACAATTGTTTTTATACCTTTGATTTTCTTGCCCTCGACAGCCTTGAGCACAGCACGCATGCGGTTTAGTTTAACCGCAACATACGAGAAGTTGTCGAACACGGTAATTGTGCCCACCTCGTCGGGGCGCAGGCCACCTGTCTTTATGAAGAAGCCGGCAAGGTCGCCACGGCTTATTTTGTCGCGCTTGCCCTTTCCAATGTACAGCACCGTCCAGTCGGGAGCAGGTGGCAAAACCGCACGTTTGGGCAGAGAAAACTCTTCAAGTCCATCTGGAACGAAATCGGGCAATACCTTGTTTTCAAAAGAGATAAGATAGACGTTACCGCCGGCCTCCCAACGCGCGGTACGTCCGTTGCGGTGAGTAAAAATCTCGGCCGACAGGGCACGCTGGTAGTGCACAATGTGACGCACATCCTTTATATCGAGACCACGCGCTGCAAGGTCGGTACTCACAAGGATATTGGAGCAACCGGCCGTGAAACGGTAGAGCGACAGCTCGCGCTCCTTCTGCTCCATTGCTCCGTGGTAGCCAATGGAGTGTAGACCGCTCTTTTTCAAATAAGCCTGCACCTCCTCGACAGTCTCACGGAAATTGCAGAACACGATTGCCGGTTCGCCGCCAAATGAGCAGAGCAACGAGAAGAGGCTGTCCAAGCGCTTGTCGGGTGTTGTTGTAACGGCATAGAAGCTTGTGCGCACAGCGGGCTGCTCGCCACCTGCACGGAAATCGAGTTTCTCAACATCGGCCGCACCGGCAAACACAGGTATCTCGTCGGCATCGGTCGCCGAGAGCAAGAAGCGCGATGAAGCATTGGGCAATGCCTCGACAAGTTTGGACATCTCGTCGCGGAAGCCCATCTCAAGACACTTGTCGAACTCATCTATTACCAATAGCGTACATTTGTCGACAGCAAACGAGGCACGTCCAAGATGGTCGAGCAGACGGCCGGGAGTACCCACAACGACTGCGGGCGATGCACCGCCAAGCGATGCCACCTCCTGCTCCAGCGGACGGCCGCCATAGAACGCAGCCATGTGGAACGGGGTTGCCATTGAGCGCCACACCTCGAACACCTGCTTGGCAAGCTCACGGGTGGGCAGCACAACAAGCGCCTGCACTCCTTTTTCATCGTGTTTTAGCCTTTCGAGCAACGGCAGCAGAAAAGCAAGTGTCTTGCCTGTACCTGTAGGTGACAGGAGCACCATGCTGCTGTTGTTGCGGCAGTGTTCAACCGCTGCGCTCTGCATTGCATTGAGAGCATCTATATTAAGTTTACCAAGCGCAATCTGCTGCACTCTATTCAAAATACCGTTCATCTGCATTCTATATTATAAAAATTCCGCAAAATATGACAGGCGCGTCATCCAATCCCTACATTTTGGTATAACGACAATTACTTAATACACCGATTAAAAACAATATATCCAACAAATGAAAGCAATTGGAAAATCCATTTCAAAAAGCGCCATTTTATATGCGAATGGCGACTATATTACAAACAACGAACCACTATTCGCCTAAAAATATCACAGTAAATGGAACACACTCGCCAGCAACTGCCAGTTACATTCAGCAAAATTAACCAATCTGAGCCAATTAGCGAAATGCGCGAAAGAAAAAAATCAAATTCTGCCATTATGACACCCAATGTCACACAAAAAAGAGGTATCTTTGTCACAGATTATGCCAAAACTGCATTGGCAAACTATTTGTTATAATAAAAGTAGAAAACATTTGAACCATGAGCGAAAAAGATAAGGAAATTTTGGATGAGACCGTGAACGAGACAGAGAACGGTGTTAACGAGGAGGCTTGCGAGCAATGCGGGCAGCAGGAGGAGAGTGTAGAATTGACAGCTGAGGAGAAACTGCAGCAGGAGCTCGACCAGGCAAATGAGAAGATTGTCACACTCGAGGATAAATATCTGCGCCAGGTTGCCGAGTTCGACAACTACCGCAAGCGCACCATAAAGGAGAAGGCCGAACTGATAAAGAACGGTGGTGAACGCGCCATCGAGTCGATACTGCCCGTGCTCGACGATTTTGAAAGAGCACTTGCAAACATGGCAAAGGATGAGAATGCCGCAGAGATTATGACAGGTGTAGAGCTTATATACAACAAATTCGTGGGCATTCTCAAGCAGAACGGTCTGCAGAAGATTGAGACAGATGGCGCGACATTCGACACCGACTTTCATGAGGCAATAGCCATAATCCCCGCGCCAAGCGAAGATTTGAAAGGCAAGGTACTCGACTGTGTGCAAACAGGTTATACACTAAACGATAAAGTAATACGTCACGCAAAGGTTGCTGTTGGCGAATAATGTACCGATATGGCAAAAAGAGATTACTATGAAGTGCTGGGCATAGACAAGAACGCATCGGCAAATGACATAAAGAAGGCTTACCGCAAACTGGCGATACTATACCACCCCGACAAGAACCCCGGCGACAAGGAGGCCGAGGAGAAGTTCAAGGAGGCTGCCGAGGCTTATGGTGTGCTCAGCGACCCCGACAAGAAGGCGCGCTACGACCAGTTCGGTTTCGAAGGAGTGAGCGGTGCCGGCGGCAGTGGTTTCGGTGGCGCAGGAATGGACATCAACGACATCTTCTCAATGTTCGGCGACATTTTCGGTGGCCGTGGAGGATTCGGCGGTTTCGGTGGCTTTGGCGGTGGCGGCGGCAGCAGCCGTCCCGCAAAATTCCGTGGCAGCGACCAGAGGGTGAAGGTAAAACTCACACTGCAGGAGATTGCCAACGGTGTCACCAAGAAGTTCAAGCTAAAGAAATATGTCCCATGTACCCACTGTAACGGCAGCGGTGCCGAAAACGGCGCAGTGGAGACCTGTCCCGAGTGCAAGGGAACAGGCCGCGTGATACGCACCCAGCAGAGTTTCTTTGGCATGATGCAGAGCGAGGTTGCATGCCCGCACTGTAACGGCCAAGGAAAAATAATAAAGAACAAGTGCAAGCACTGCAACGGCGAAGGCATTGTAATGGGCGAGGAGATTGTTGAGGTAAACATCCCTGCCGGTGTATACGAGGGCATGCAGCTGTCAATGCGCGGCAAGGGAAATGCCGGCAAGTTCAACGGCATTCCTGGCGACCTGTTAATCCTTGTAGAAGAGGAGAAGCACCCAACCCTTGTACGCGATGAGAACGACCTTATATACAGCCTGTTGCTCGATATTCCAACAGCAGCCCTTGGAGGTTTTGCCGAAATACCGACAATAGACGGCAAGGCAAAGGTTACCATTGACCCGGGAACACAGCCGGGAAAGGTTCTGCGCCTACGCGGAAAGGGATTGCCCACACTCAACGGATATGGTAAGGGAGATATTGTCGTAAACATCAGTGTCTACATCCCCGAGACACTGTCAAAGGAGGAGAAGAAGGCCGTCGAGGGATTCCGCGAATCGGAGAACTTCCGCCCCAGCGAAAGCATAAAGGAGAAGATTTTCCGCCGTTTCAAGAATTTCTTTGAATAAAACATTGATATAGACATGAATTACGACGAGACCGTCCAATATCTCTTCAACTGCGCACCGCCCTTCCAACAAGTGGGCGGTGCTGCTTACAAAGAGGGGCTGTCGACAACCATCGCACTCGACAATCACCTGGGCAATCCCCACAAGAGGTTTGCCACAATACACGTTGCCGGAACAAACGGCAAGGGCTCCACATCGCACACTCTTGCAGCCATACTGCAGCAGAGCGGTTACAAGGTAGGCCTTTACACATCGCCACACCTTGTCGATTTCCGCGAACGCATGAAGGTAAACGGCAAAATGGCAAGCAAGGAGTACGTCATTGACTTTGTAGAGAAACACAGAGCCTTTTTTGAGCCATTGCAACCATCGTTCTTTGAGCTGACCACAGCCATGGCATTCAACTATTTTGCCGAGCAAGAGGTGGATATTGCAGTGATTGAGGTGGGACTTGGCGGCAGACTCGACTGCACCAACATCATCACACCCGAACTCTGCATAATTACCAACATAAGCCCCGACCACACACAGTTCCTGGGCAGCACACTCGCTGGGATTGCCGGCGAAAAGGCGGGTATAATAAAACCCGGCATACCGGTTGTTATCGGCGAGACCGTACCTGAGACAAAGGAGGTGTTCACGGCAAAAGCCGGAAATGCAGGTGCACCAATCATCTTTGCCGAGGAGGAGAAGCCGCTCCACTCGGTTGCTCCACTACCCGATGGCGGTTTCAGATACGAGACAGCGCTGTTCGGAACAATTGAGGGCGAACTTGGCGGCGATTACCAGCAGAAGAACACAAATACCCTGCTGTCGGCACTGAGTATTCTGCTTGAGAAAGGATATTCAATTACAGTCGATGCTGTGCGAAAAGGTTTTACAAACGTATGCAGCCTAACAGGCTTTACCGGCCGATGGCAGACCGTGAGTGAATCGCCACGTACTGTATGCGATGCCGGGCACAACATTGGCGGCATAAAGTACATTGTAGAGCAACTGGAGCGCGAAAGCAAAAGACACACGGCACTGCGCATAGTGTTTGGAATGGTAAATGACAAGGATATCGCATCGGTGCTTGCAATGATGCCCGTAAATGCACAATATTATTTTACACAGGCAAGCATAAAGCGCGCCATGCCGGCCGAAGAGCTCAAGGCAAAGGCCGCGCAGTACGGACTAAGCGGCAACAGCTACCCCACAGTGCAGGCGGCACTGCAGGCGGCAAAGAGCGAGAGCATGGAGAGCGATTTCATATTTGTAGGAGGCAGCTGTTTCATAGTTGCCGACCTGTTGTCGATAGGCTAACAGTCGAGAAACAGCATAGTTAAAAACAGCGGCATATAATATGCAGAGAGGCGAAATGTAACCAAATTCCCTCTCTGCAAATTTTTTATTGTTTATTTCCTTTGCGGTAAACCTTTTTTTTATTTTATTTGCAGAAGAATAGCTATTTATAACTGACACAAATATGAGTTGTACAGAAAATCTTTCACAATTGAAGGCCGCCGACTTCAAAAAAGAGATAGGCGGCAAGGAGACAGCTTTGTTCATTCTCAAGAACAAGCAGGGCAACGAAGTTGCAATCACTAACTACGGTGGCGCAATCTGCAGCATCATGGTTCCCGACAGAGAGGGCAATTATGCCAATGTAATCCAGGGACACGACAGCATAGACAACCTGTTGAACAGCCCCGAGCCATTCCTCAGCACACTTGTAGGCCGCTACGGCAACCGCATCTGCAAAGGCAAGTTCACAATCGACGGCGTAGAGTACAACCTCGCCATCAACAACGGTCCCAACCATCTGCATGGTGGCCCGACAGGTTTCCACGCAAGAGTTTGGGATGCAGAGCAGACCGACGCACAGACATTGAAGCTGCACTATCTCTCGGCCGACATGGAAGAGGGCTTCCCCGGCAATCTTGACGTGACAGTTGTCTACACATTCAACGACGACAACGAACTCAAAATCGACTATACAGCAACTACCGACAAAAAGACTATCGTGAACCTCACAAGCCACGGTTTCTTCTCACTCTCGGGTATTGCAAATCCAACAGCTACAATCGACAACCTCATTTGCGAAATAAATGCCGATTTCTTTGTGCCCATAGATGACACATCGGTACCTTATGGCTGCATAGCGCCTGTCAAGGGCACAGCATTCGACTTCACCACCCCAACTGCGGTTGGTGCACGCATTGATGCCGACGAGGAGCAGATAAAGCATGGTGCAGGTTACGACCACTGTTATGTCCTCAACAAAAAGGAGGTTGGTGAATTGAGCTTTGCTGCAAAGGTGACAGAGCCTGTCAGCGGCCGCACAATGGAGGTTTACACAACAGAGCCCGGTGTTCAGGTGTACACATCGAACTGGCACAGCGGCTTCGCCGGCGCACACGGTGCCACATTCCCCAAGCGCAGTGCAATCTGTTTCGAGGCACAACATTTCCCCGACTCACCCAACCGCCAGCACTTCCCAAGCGTAGTGCTCTGCCCGGGCGAGACATACAAACAGGTTACCGTATATAAATTTGGTGTAGAGAAATAAAAATATACATTAAATAATAATTTAAACACAAAAAGCTATGAGTAATCAAAAGAAACAATGGGGAGCCATCATCGTCATGATTGCGCTCTTCGCAATGATTGCCTTTGTGACAAACCTTTGTACACCAATGGCAACCATCATCAAGAACCAGGGTGAGATTTCAAACGTACTTGCCCAGATCGGTAACTACGGTAACTTCATTGCATACTTGGTTATGGGTATTCCTGCCGGTATGCTCATTGCAAAGTTCGGTTACAAGAAGACAGCTCTTATCGGTTTGGCTGTAGGTGCTGCAGGTATCCTCATCCAGTGGGTAAGCGGTCTGCTTGACGTTGAGGCAAACCTGGGTCTCGTGTTTGCAGTTTACCTCATCGGTGCATTCATCGCAGGTCTTTGCATGTGTATCCTCAACTGCGTTGTAAACCCAATGCTCAACCTCCTTGGTGGTGGCGGTAACAGCGGTAACCAGCTCATCCAGATTGGTGGTGTGTTCAACTCATCGGCAGCTGTAGCTTGTTACATCCTCATGGGTGCGCTCATCTCTGACGCTACAAAGGCTAAGATTGCCGACGCTACACCGGCGCTCATGATTGCCCTCGCAATCTTCGTTGTGGCATTCATCGTAATCCTCTTCACCAAGATTGAAGAGCCCGAGCAGGCTCCTGTACAGATAAGCCTCATCAAGGGTGCTATGGGTCACCGTCACTTCGCACTCGGTGCTTTGGCTATCTTCCTCTACATGGGTATTGAGGTTGGTGTTCCCAACGCAGTACAGCAGATGTTGACATCGGCGCCCTACTCTATTCCTGCAGGTACTGTAGGTATGATTGTTGCCGTTTACTGGTTCATGATGCTCATCGGCCGTTTCGTAGGTGCATCTATCGGTAGCAAGGTATCAAGCCGTGCAATGGTTACAACTGTTTCGGTTGCGACATTGGCACTCGTACTCTTCGGCATGTACGCTCCTGCAGACGTTCTCGTTGCATTCCCGGGTGTTGACTGGGGTAAGCTTGAGCTCATTTGGCAGGATATCCCTGTAGGTATCTTCGCATTCCTGCTTGTAGGTCTCTGTACATCGGTTATGTGGGGTGCTATCTTCAACATGGCTGTTGAGGGTCTTGGCAAGTACACTGCTGTTGCATCAGGTATCTTCATGACAATGGTATTCGGTTGTGCAGTGATGATGGGTATCCAGGGCTACGTTGCCGACTTGACAGACTACATGACAAGCTTCTGGGTTGTTGTATTCTGTGCAGCTTACCTGTTGTTCTACGCACTCGTTGGCTCAAAACCTGCAAAGAAGTAATTTATTTTGAAAAAACTTATTGTTTAACTATATAATACATAACGATTATGGATATAGAATTTGTAAGAAGCCGCTTCATCAAGCACTTCGACGGTACAACAGGAAGCATCTACGCATCTCCAGGCCGCATCAACCTCATTGGTGAGCACACCGACTACAATAACGGTTTCGTATTCCCGGGCGCTGTGAACAAGGGTATCATGGCAGAGCTCAAGCCAAACGGAACAGACAAGGTTTGCGCTTACTCTATCGACGAGAAGGACTATGTAGAGTTCGGTTTGAAGGAGGAGGATGCTCCACACGCATCATGGGCAAAGTACATCTTCGGTGTTTGCCGCGAGATGATTAAGCGTGGCGTTGACGTTAAGGGTTTCAACACTGCGTTTGCAGGCGATGTACCCCTTGGTGCCGGTATGTCTTCATCGGCAGCTCTTGAGAGCACATACGCATACGCATTGAACGATTTGTTCGGTGACAACAAGATTGACAAGTTCGAACTCGCAAAGGTTGGCCAGGCTACAGAGCACAACTATGTTGGTGTGAACTGCGGTATCATGGACCAGTTCGCAAGCGTATTCGGCAAGGCAGGCAGCCTCATCCGTCTCGATTGCCGTTCTTTGGAGTACCAGTACTTCCCATTCAAGCCACAGGGTTACAAGCTCGTTCTTTTGAACACTTGCGTTAAGCACGAACTTGTTGGTTCACCTTACAACGAGCGTCGTTTGAGCTGCGAGCGCGTAGCTGAGGTTATCAAGGCTAAATACCCCGAGGTTGAGTCTTTGCGCGATGCAAGCTTTGAGCAGCTCGAGGAGGTTAAGGCAGAGTTGAAGCCCGAGGACTACAACCGCGCCAAGTATGTTATCGGTGAGGTTGTTCGCGTGCTCGACGTTTGTGCAGCTCTTGAGGCCGCTGACTACGAGACTGTAGGTAAGAAGATGTATGAGACACACTTCGGTCTCAGCAAGGATTATGAGGTAAGCTGCGAGGAGCTCGACTACTTGGTAGACGTTGCTATCGACTGCGGTGTAACAGGCTCTCGTATGATGGGTGGCGGCTTCGGCGGTTGCACTATCAACCTTGTTAAGGAGGAGTTGTACGAGGTATTCATCGAGGAGGCCAAGAAGCGTTACCAGGAGAAGTATGGTAAGCTGCCAAAGGTTTACGATGTAGTAATCGGCGACGGTTCACGCAAGATTTGCTAATCAATAGCATTTGCATAATAAAATTGGCGCAACCCGAAGTTGCGCCAATTTTTATTTTATACATAACCGCAAAACGGCATCTGGACTGAAACTGCAAACAACAAAGCTTTTTTCATCATTCTCCGTTGTTATCCATGTTTTCTATTCCCTCGTTTTATAATCCGGCACGCAACGTATGGAATCGAGATATCCCTAAGGCTTGTCGCGTAGAATATAATAACGGCCATCTTTCTCCAAATGAAGTTTTGCATTACTGCGGTCACACACTATAAAATCGTTTTTGGCATAGACACATGCAGAGTTTCCTTCATCACCATCATACCATAGTGAGATTTCGTATACAATTTTTCCATTTTTCCAAAAGTGAAGGCCTTCAGTGCTACTACCTCTTGCCTTTTCACATTCCCGCCAATAACGGTTATTAATATAATCCGTTATGATTTCGCTGTCTTTAGCCTGAGAGTATCGCACGTACACCATAGTATCCCACTCTATTGGGACAATTTTTGCAATGTCGACAAAACACTTTGTGGTGTCTTTACCCTCGGCTTTCCAAGCATCCCAGTGAGCACTAACCAAACGGTCAAGTTTATCCTTTGGACTCTCGAACAAACGTTCACAACTGCAGAACAGCAACAGGGCAGAAACTGCAAACAGCAATACTTTTTTCATTTTCTTCCGTCGTTATCCATGTTAATAAATGTATTATACATATCGTTATACACATCATCCGATATTCTCACCTTCATTACACGCCATAGCCCATCATTAAAACGCTCGTACTGATAGAGACCGTTCTCCCTCAGTTCCTTTAGTGCCAGCAATGCAATCTGCTTACGGCTCAGGTTCCGGTTTTTTGCTCCAATTCTGCGGCCTATAACGTTATTCAAAAGGTCGACAGTCATGTCGGCTTCACTTTCATTTTCAAAAACCCTCTTGTCGGTGTCGGCATACGGGCATGTCTCGTGTGCCATTCCCGCACTGTATGCTACTTGCGGGTTATACTGCGATGCAAGCGCAGCCTGCCAAATGGTGTGGCGCATTGAATTTCTCAAAGTGCTAAGATAATGATTTTTTCCATCCTTGTCATCTCCATAATTAAAATAATTGTCAATTAGGTCGGTGGCAATGTATCCATATTTTAATTTTCAAAAAAATATTGTACTTTAGCAAAAGATAACAAAAACGACTCTTATGAAGAATTTGAATATAGGGGTGCTTGCTTTTGCAACGCTGCCTGGTGCTTTGGTTGCCCAAGAGAGTGCCAACACTGAACCTTATTTGAAATCGTACCCAAACGTGGTTATGATATATGCCGATGACCTTGGATTCGGCGACCTTGAGTGCTACGGCGCTATAGGAGTAAAGACCCCTAATGTAAACCGTTTATCCGACAACGGAGTACGTTTCACGAATGCCCACGCAGTGGCATCGACCAGTACCCCATCGCGATACTCATTGCTCACAGGAGAGTACCCATGGCGCAAGAGCGGAACGGACGTTGCTGCCGGCGATGCGGCAATGATTATCTCGCCCGACCAGTACACCGTTGCCGATGTTTTCAAGGAGGCAGGCTACACAACAGCCGCATTCGGCAAGTGGCACCTTGGCCTTGGCTCACAGACAGGCAAGCAGGATTGGAATGCACCCATCACACCGGCATTGGGAGACATTGGTTTCGACTACTCATACATTATGGCTGCAACGGCCGACCGTGTTCCATGCGTATTCATTGAGAATGGCGCAGTGGCGAACTATGACCCGTCGGCACCAATCTATGTCAATTACAACAAGAACTTTGACGGAGAGCCGACAGGTGCAAACAACCCGGAACTACTGTACAATCTCAAATCGAGCCACGGACACGACAATTCAATCATTAACGGTATAGGACGCATTGGTTACATGAAGGGTGGCGGCAAGGCGCTGTGGAAAGACGAAGACATTGCAGACAGCATCACGGCCCATGCGGTCGACTTCATAAAGGAGAACAGCGACGCACCGTTCTTCATGTACTTTGCCACAAACGATGTACATGTACCACGTTTCCCACACCCACGTTTCCGCGGACAGAGCGAAATGGGATTGCGTGGCGATGCCATTGTACAGTTCGACTGGAGTGTAGGCGAGATTGTACGCGCTCTCGAGGAGCAGGGCCTGCTTGAGAACACCCTTATCATACTCACCAGTGACAACGGCCCGGTGCTTGACGACGGTTATGTTGACCAAGCCGAGGAACTTGTTGGCGACCACTCGCCTACCGGCGGCCTGCGTGGCGGCAAATACAGCGCATACGAGGGCGGAACACGCGTGCCGTTCATCGTTCATTGGCCAGCGATTATTAAGGAGCAGGCGGTGAAGAACTCACTCGTTTCGCAGATTGACTTCCTTGATGTAATGGCAAGCATTGCCGGAGTAGGCAATGGCGAGTCACTCTCGACCGACGGTTTCCCGGGCGAGGCTGCAACATGGTTCGGCAACGACGAAAAAGGCCGTCCTTTTGCAATAGGCATGGCGCAGAACCACACTTTGACACTGTGCACTGCAGGCTGGAAGTTCATTGAGCCTAAAGGCGGTGCCACAATGATTCCATGGGGACCTAAGATTGAGACGGGCTACTCAACCAATCCGCAGATTTTCAAGCATGTCAACGGTGAGTTCGACGAGAACCGGAACATGGCCTCAAGCAATGCCGCTGTCGTAGAGAATCTCTCGACCCAACTGGAGAAGATACGTAACAGGCAGTATGCTGAGATTTCAATAATCGCCCTGCCGGGTGAGACCATTGACCTGACACCCTATTTCGGCAAGCAGGATGGTGCAACGGTGAGCGGTGATTTCATCGACGGCGACGCGACCGACCTTGGCAACGTTGTAATAAGAGACGATGTAAGCAATGGTGCACACACGGGCGTGGTAACAATGCCCGATGGTACAATTTACCTGTTTGCGGTAATCATCAACCCGGGATACAACGGTGCATACCACATAAACTACAACGGCAAGCCGCTTTTTATCGGCTACAATACCACCCACGACAACAGCGGAAGCGAGGGTTACAAACTCATTTCACCCGACCACTATTCAACTTCGGCTGCCGGCGATGAGATTTTCATCATAGAGCCATCGGGTGTGGGATACACCCTGACAATGCAGGGTAAGGTTCTGAAAGAGCCAAAACTAACTAAATGGGGACACATAATGTTCTCGGACAATGAAAGCGAAGCGGGTATATATCTTTTCGAGGAGACATCCACTGCCGACATATATAAGATTCGCAGCAGCAGCGACGGCATAAACTACATGAATATATACAAAGAGCATGGCGTTGCCGGCAACGACAAAGCCACCAAAGCCGGCCTTGCAACATACACAATTGAAGAGGTCGAAGCTTTTCCTTTAACCCTGCAGTCCGATGGTACAGCAGCGGTGTGCCTCCCGTTCAATGTTGTCATACCAGAAGGCATATATGCTTATGACGCAACAGTAGCAGACATCAAGAACAACGAAGCAAGCGGATACAGCTGCACAATGAGAGCCATTGCCGGCCCCGGTGATACGTTGAAAGGCGGCACTCCAACAATAGTCAACGGGAGCGAAGGAACATATCAGTTAGCAATAACAATGTCGGACCATGGAGCCGTGACTTCACTGCCCGAATCACTTTTGAAAGGCAACTATGTAGAGAGTAGCCTTTCACAGAGCGGCGACACAAAGAAGTTCCTCTTCACGAACAACTCATTCAAAGCTTTCGAGGGTTCAAAGGATGTTGCAGCGAACCAATGCTGGATGGAGTGCAATGTTGCACAGGCAAACGAAATGATTGTATACTTCAGCGACCCGACAGGCATTGAAGTGATACCCTCTACCCCACAAGAGAAGAGCAGCAACATATACAGCATCGCCGGCAAAAGGCTGAGCCACCCACAAAAAGGAATAAACATTGTCGACAGCAAGAAAGTGCTTGTGAAGTAACGTGAGTTCGATATAAGCTAAATCAAATCGCGAACCTGTCATCCCGACAGAGCATAGCGACGAGGGATCTCAAAAATATCGTAAAATAAGAGATCTCTCACATACGTTCGAGATGACAAAATACGCTAAATTTTAGTA
>JAZRRI010000002.1:0-3958 GCA_045650605.1 Bacteroidaceae bacterium
GACGATGAGAATGAGAGTCTCCTTAAAAGGGGATATATTCTTTATCAGCAGGCAATGGATGGGTGACTATGGTTTCCAACAACTTACCTTGGTCAATAACTCAAAAGCAATGAAGTTCCACGACAAGCGCAAGTCTATACGCAGAGCTTTATGCAAAGACAAGAACGGTGCATTCATATTGCAGTCCAATTACCCAATGACAATGTCCGATTTTGCTTTAGAGTGCGGAAAACGCAGTACCAATGCCACCTATTTGGATATGGGAGAATTTGGTTACGGATATATAAAAAACGGTTTTTTCACAAGACATCTCTACATTTGGGGATACTTTAGCAGGGATAAACAGACCAATTGGATATATATTGAATAAAGACATGACAGACTCAAACATATATTCGGTATAATGCAGAACGATGAGCATGCCTGGAGGCACATCTGCAGGGAGATGAAACCTGGATTCGCCTCTATTTTGGGGCAGACATTCTATGTTGACCGATTTTCAGGCGATGACATCGACGACATCTTCCAGGAGTCGTTGGTTGTGCTTATGCAGAAGGTGAAGAGTGGCTGTGTTGTCTGTTCCCACGATGGCGCCCTGTTCAGTTATCTTGTTCAGATTGGTAAATTGACAGCATGTAATCTTATTAAGGAAAAAGAGGGCACAGAGCTTGGACGATGCGGTTACCTTTTCGCCTTACTTACATAATATTGAAGAGGAAGGGGATGAAATGGGGGTTGATGAGAAGCAACAGGCACAGTCTCACTCCGAACAGGGCAGAGCCTTGTCCTGGGCATTGGCAACTATAGACAACGCAGAAATGAGCAAAAAAGAAGTAACAATATAGCAGTTGACCCAACGTTTAAATGTCATGCTGAGCGAAGTCGAAGCATCTATTTTAAACGCGGCTTGAGATTCTTCACATCCGTTCAGGATGACAAGTTCGCGAAGAAAAATTAGTTGCGGGTCAACATCTATATTTTTGCCAAAAACAGACAGCACTTTCATGCAAAAACTGCTGTCTGCAAACAGCAGTTTTGTTTTGGTGGTGTTTAAGGTACTGAAAATCGTTTGATTGAGAGGAGAGACCAACTCCTTGGAATGTAAAGTCAAACCGTTGCTATGGTAGATTTTTCTACAATAGTTTGGTTAATATATATTAAAGCGGTACCTTTACACCTACTAATTGGAGCCCCACCTGACCTCCCCCTGAAGGGAGGATTTTAGAGGCCTGTGGCCTATTTTTCGAGAGCAAAAGCTCCTCCACTCGCCATCGAGGGGAGGTGGCTTCAAAACTCGTTTTGAAGCCGGAGGGGAGATGGTAAGAAAATCACAAAACAAACAAAATAAAAACAAATTATTATGAAAAAATTTTTACTTTCAATTTTTGCCGTAATGCTGGCGGTGTTCAGCGTACAGGCGGAGGAGGTGACATATAAGGTTGCTTCCACATCATCTGTAACTGTTAGTGGTACAGCGCCAACAGGTTCAAGTGCGACATTTAAAAACACTTACACTAATAACAAAGAGCAGATAACTAAAAACAATTCAATGACTTTGACTCTTAAAGGTTATGCCGGATATAAAATTACTGGTATTACATTGCTTATGAAGTCAAATAAAAGTGCAGGTACTGGTTCTTTTTCAATGAAAGCTGGCAGTACGGAATTATCTTCAATATTGTCATCTGCATTCAATAGTAAAAATTGGAATGGCTCTTATACTCAAACATATACAGAAGTAAGACCTGCGATGATAAATGCTGATTATAAAATTGGCGAAAATGAAAATGTTGTTATAACTATAGCAGCTTCTGTAAATTCGTTGTATTGCCAATCTTTTAAAATAGAATATGAACAGGTCGGTGGTATTGTGCTTCCTGAGCAACCAGCTCCTGTGATTTCTCCTGAGTCTTGTGAGTTTAATGCGGGCGAGAGTGTTTTTGTGAAAATAGAGGCTGCAATTGAAGGTGCTGATATCTATTATACTTTAGATGGAACAGAACCTTCTGCAGAAAATGGTGAACTCTACAAAGGCGAGATAGAAATTACAGAAACAACAACTGTAAAGGCTATCGCTGTAACGGACGGTTATAAGAATAGCGACGTGGTTGAAGCTAAATATACAAAAACCGTTGTTATTGAGGGTGGAATAGTTGATGTCTTGAATCGTGCATTTACTGGTGTGACTAGTACTGATTACAAATCTTGGTCTAGGAAAGCTG
Source organism: Bacteroidaceae bacterium (assembly GCA_045650605.1). GTDB lineage: Bacteria > Bacteroidota > Bacteroidia > Bacteroidales > Bacteroidaceae > HGM04593. The sequence continues at coordinate 2,223 of JAZRRI010000002.1, forward strand.
CAACATCAGCAGCTGTATATGCTGGCCAATCGGCTGGTGGTAACGATGCTATTCAGTTGCGCTCAAACAATAGCAATTCTGGTATTGTAACAACTGTATCGGGTGGAAAGGTTAAAAAAATTTCGATTGATTGGAATAGCAATACCGATGCATCAAGAAAACTTTGGGTTTATGGTAGTAATGCAGCATATTCAGATCCTACAGATTTGTATAGCTCGTCAAAACAGGGCAAGAAATTGGCGGAAATTTCTTGTGGAACACTTGAGTTCGTAATTGAAGGTGATTATGAATACATTGGTTTGCGCTCTGCAAGTGGTGCAATGTATTTGAACTCAGTTGAAATTACTTGGGTTGCAGAGGAAAAGGAATCTTACACTCTTGCAGTATGTGCTGCTGAGTACGCTACATTGTTCCTTGATTATGCCGTTGAAATTCCTTACGGTGTTGAGGCTTATGCCGTAACAGCTGTAAATGACGGTTATGTGACTTTGACACAGGTTGAGGGTGTCCTCCCCGCAAATACAGGTGTCATTGTTAAGGCTACAGAGGGTGATTACAACTTCGTTGCTTCAACAGAGACTCCTGCTACCGTAATAGGTAATCTCCTCCAGGGTACTGTTGCTGCAACCGAGATTAATGTAGAGGCTTATGTTCTTTGGAATGTTGATGGCGAAGCTTGCTTCTGCAAGGCTAAGATGACAGACGGCGTTTGGTTGAACAATGCCAACAAGGCATACTTGCCTGCAAGCGAAGCCAACGGTGCTGCTTCTTACAGCTTCCGTTTTGAGGATGGCACAACAGGCATCGAAGAGGTGAAAACTGAAAACGGAGAGGTGAAAGGTATCTACGACCTCACCGGTAGAAAACTGAAAGGAGAAAACGGAAATCTGAAGGGTATCTACATTATCAACGGTAAGAAAGTGCTGGTTAAATAAGTGATTAAAAAGGCCAACTACTGCGTTACGCTAGCCGTCTAAATCCTTATTTACGCAAAGTAAACTGCGGTTTATCCGGCGTCGCAAGCCTTGTATTTGAACCTTTTTATCTCACTTATTAGGTAATCGAAATGTAGGGGCGAACCGGTGTGTTCGCCCGGCTGAAATAGCGCAAATGTAGGGCAGACACATCGGTCTGCCCCTACCCATCACCATTCTCCTCGATGCACATTATCTATGAATATAAACAAAAGCCAAATCTATGAATATGGCCAAAAGCCAACAGCTAACAGCCAACAACCAACAGCCAAAAGCCATCAACCAAAACCGTGTTTCTGTTAAAATAACTTTAAAAAAAGGTGTAAATACGAGGGGAGGGGTTGTTCTTTGGCGATAATTTGTTAACTTTGCAACTTTGTAATGTAATAGTTTGGAATCTGTAACTAAAAACTTAGAAAATATGGTGGATATCCGTGAATTGAACGAGAAGATCGAGCGTCAGAGTGGCTTCATCACCAATCTGATGGCTGGTATGGACCAAGTAATCGTTGGTCAGAAACATTTGGTGGAGTCGTTGCTCATCGGTCTGCTCGCCGATGGCCACGTGCTGCTCGAGGGTGTGCCAGGATTGGCCAAGACGCTCGCCATCAAGACCTTGGCACAGCTTATCGATGCCGACTATAGCCGCGTACAGTTTACGCCCGACCTCTTGCCTGCCGATGTGGTAGGTACCATGATCTATAGCCAGAAGGACGAGACCTTCGTGTCGAAGAAGGGTCCTATCTTTGCCAACTTCGTCCT
>JAZRRI010000003.1:0-23275 GCA_045650605.1 Bacteroidaceae bacterium
AGGGCAAGCCTATTAAAGTTATATTAATTGCCGTTGCGAATAAACTACTGAAACAGATCTTTGCGATTGTAAAAAGCAATTCTGTATATAGCGAGATTTTAACTTGATTTTTATTTGGATTTTAACACAGTTCATTCCGAATCGAAGATCGACGCCCGTAGGGGCCAAAGTCAACCTTGTGTGAGGAATCTTATTATACGCGGACTCAGAGATCCCTCGTCGCTACGCTCTGTCGGGATGACAGGTTCGCGATTTGATTTAGCTTATATCGAACTCACGTTATATTATTACCTTAAATTTTTAGAGAAACTGTTGTGGCTCATTCTTCCGGCTCTTGTATCCGTTTGTCCTTAGAACGGATATCCAATGGCAAAGTGCCATGCAAAGCCGTCTTTCAGCGGGTTGAGATTGAAGTATCCGCTGCGTCCTGTTTCGTAGGGTGCATGCAGGCCAAGACCAAAGTCGAGGCGCAATACAAGTATCGCCAGGTCGTAACGCACTCCAAAGCCTGTGTTCAGTGCAATCTGCTTGCCAAAGGTGTCGGCTCTGAGCTCTCCGCCCGGGCGCTCCTTGTCCTCCTTGAGAAGCCAAATGTTGCCCGCGTCGACAAACAGTGCACCGTGCAGGTCCGATACGATTCTGAACCTGTATTCAACGTTCGCCTCAAGTTTCATGGTACCTGTCTCGTCGAGATAGTTGTAGCCGTTGGCATTATCGGGGCGGTAGCTACCGGGACCCACCGAGCGCACGCTGAAGGCGCGAAGGCTGTTTGAGCCGCCAATGTAGAACTGTTCGCTGTAGGGGGCCGTCTCGGAGTTGCCGTAGCTGTGTATGGCACCTGCCATGATGCGTGTGGCAATGTATTGGTTGTTGTCAATCTTCCACAGTTGGCGCAGTTCTGCCGTAGCCTTTATGAATTGTGCGTATGGGTTGCCGAACAGGTTCTTGTTCTTGCTGTTGAACGGCTTGCCAAAGGCTGCAAAGGCGAGTGAGGTGATGTTGCCGGCCGATGTCACGGAGAGGTCGAGCTTGCTTTTGTTACGGTGCTGCGTGTTGGTGTTGTCATATGTGTAGACATATTGCATGGCGGGTATGAACTGGTCGCGGAAACTGTTGGCAATGAGTTGGTTGCTCGCTACAATGTTGTCGAACTTCTCGGTTGTGCTCAGCAGCATGTCATACGTGAGACGGAAAGGAATTACCGTGTGTGTGGTTGTGGAGTGGCTCTGTATCTTGTATGTGGCATCGCCTCCGGCCTGCACCATCCTGAAGAATCCCGAGCGGTTCATTCCGTCGATAAAGAGACGGAATGCCGTTGTTGCCGGCAGGCGCAGATGCCGCCTGCTGAGCAGCGGGAAGTAGAGACGTGGATAGTTGAGCGAAATGTCGCCGCCGATTTCCCAGGAGTTGACAAGTGCCGATTTGCCCGCGTCGTTCTTGTCGGTTTGCCATTCGTATGAGCCGGCAAGCGTGAATTTCAGTGTCTCGCCACCACGGAAGAGATTGCGCTTGGCAAGTGATACCTTGCTTCCCGGGCCCACCTGATTGTTGCTCTTGGAGGTCACGTTGAGTTCAAAGGTGAAATCGTAGGGTTTGTCGAGCTGGGTGGTGATGTCCAGGTCGAGCAGGTCGGTTCCTTCGCGCGGAACAAGGTCTATCCTGAAATTGTTGAAGATGTTCATCCTGCTCAGCTTGTCAACGGCATTCTGTTGTTTCGCCTGCGAGTAGAGCTCGCCCTTCCTTATCTGTATGTTGCGCATCAAAGGTCCCACGCGTACGGGCACCTTGTTCCCATAGTATATGTATGTGATGTTGCGGCTTTTGAGGGTGTCGGCCTTTTGGCGTGTGCTACCGGTCTCGTTATCCCTCACACGTATGGTGATGTCGCCTATTCTGCGCACGTCGTTTGCCAGCTTGGGCATGTCGGCGGCAGGTTGTACGCGTATGCTTGCATAACCTTTGCGCTGTACGGTGTCGGCAAGGAATGTTATGTAGTCCGGCCTGAAATTGTAGTAGCCGTTATTGCGCAGCAGGTTGCTTATCCTGTTCCTCTCCTGCTCCATTGCAGCAGCGTCGAACTGCTGTCCCTCGCGTATGAGGCGGCTGTCCCACTCGCTGTGTATGAGACTGTCGGCACCTTGTGCAAAGTTGCAGTAGGATATGCTGTCGTAATGGAATGGCGTTCCCAATGTGCCTCTGTAGATTACCTTTGCCTCCTTGGGGTTCTTGGCCGATGGAATTACTTCGGCCTCTACATTTGCGTTGAAATAGCCATAGTACTTGAGTACGTTGGTGGCCACGTCGGCATGCAGGTGGGGGTTGACCTTGGAAATGAGTACCGGTGCTTTCGCCAGTTTGTTGAAAAGCCATTTGCCCACCTTGCTGCGTGAGCCGTACAAGGCATTGTACCACCACAGGCCAATTGGCAAGGCGCGTAGTGTGGAGCTGCCGGCAATGGCTCCGTTGGGAGCATAGTCGAGTGCATAGCGTGCCTCCTCAAGCGCTGTCTTGCCTGCCGGGCTTGCTGCATTCTCCTCGGCATCGGTGAACTCCACCTCTTTTATTCCGGTGTAGAGCATGTCGCCATTGGGGACATAGCGTGTTGTGGAGCACGATGCTGTCAGCAGTGCAAGGAATAATATATATATAATGGAACGTTTCATAAATTGCCGGCTTTCGTGTTTTGTGTTACTCCGGGTTCTCTTTTATCTGTTTTGTATTTTTTCGGTTGCTGTTCCTCTCTCTTCCCTTTTCTTCTGAAGGTGAAAAGGTCTTTCAGCCTGCTCAGTTTGCGCTTGTAGACATAACCCACACCGGTCTCGGTTATCTCGCCCTCGAGCAGTGACTGGTAGTTCTTGTCGTAGAAGATGCGTATGTATCGGTTGCCGCTGTCGTTGAGTCTCCATTCGAGCGATACATTGTTGATGAAGGTCTCGTTGCCGGCACTCCTGTCGGGGCGGTCGCCGCTGTTCACCTCGCCGCCGATGACAACGGTTATGCGGTCGTTGAGGAATCGTTTGCTGAAACTGAACGAGTAGTTTGTGTAGGCATTGCCGGTCTCGCTGTTCATGGCATCGTTGATGCCTATGTTCACATCGAGGTCCTTGATGGCGCTACCCGATATCTGGTTTATCTTGGCATCTATGAACGAGCTCAAGGCGCTTGACGCTGTTATTCCCTGACGGCCGCCAAGGTAGGTGCCGGTGATTATCATAGCAACGGCATAGCGGTTGAGTGTCTCGCTGTCGAGCTCATTGAGCTGGCTTTGTATTACGGAGTTTTCGGGTGCCGATATCATGAAATCCACGGCAAGGTCGTTGACGGTGTTGCCTACAACAACACCAGCATTGAACGTAACCTGCTGTGTGGTGTTGTCGTCCATCTCAACCGGTACTGTCAGGCGCTCATAGGCGGTGATGTCCAATGTGGGGTTGAAAAGGTCGCCTGTCCAGGTTAGGCGTCCACCCTCCTGTATGTAGAATGTCTTCAGCGGTATGATGGGGAGTGAGAGCTTTACCTGGCCGCCTTTTAGGTTGTATATTCCGGTGACACCGAACCCGTTGCTGTTGTCATAGGTGGCAGTGAGGTTGCCGTCACCTTCTATGCTCACATAGTTCTCGCGCGAGCTGTCGAAGTCGAGCGACATTCTTGCGCCCTCCTGAATGTTGAGGTTCAGGTTGGCTGTGATGTCGCCAAGGTCAATCTTGGGTTGCTCCTGCTGTACTGTGGCTGTGGTGTCGCTGAAATTGACGAACTCCACCAGACCGTCAAGCTCCTTGCTGTTGTCAATGGCGGCTTCGGGGAGCACATATGCAAAGTTGCTCTTGCTAAGGATGGTGAGGTCGCCCATCATCCTTATGTCGTCGAGCGTGCCGCGTATCATGCTGCGCAGGTCGACATACATCTTGCCATATACCATTGTGCCCGCTTTCTGTGGCGTGTTGAGTATCTCGTAGTTGGTGGCATTGAGGCGCAGGCTCAGCTTGGGGTTCAACAGGTTGGTTATGTCGGCATTGCCGTTTATGACAAACGGTGTGTTGGCTTTGTCATATATGTGATACTCCTTGAGGTTGACCTTGTTCTCCTCAATCATTATCATCTCATCGGACGGGTGCAGCAGGGCACCGAGCATGGGGCTGTAGGCGTATGCCGAGTCGAGCTGCAGATGGCCGTTGCTCTTCATGTCGGTGAGCTTGCCGCTGAAGTCCATCTTGCCGTTGAGATATCCGCTAAGCATTACACCTTCCTTGTCAATGAAGGCCTGCGTTATGCTCAACGGCAGCCTGTTGATTGATATGCTACCCCTGAAACGGTCGTTGGACATGCCGCCCCGTATGCCGGCAACATCGGTGCCGTTGTGGCTGATGTCGCAACGCAGTGCATGCGTTCCGCTCTCTCTTGGCGAGTATACCAATGCTATTCTTTCGTTGCCCACCGGGTTGCCGTTGTAGGTGAGGCTGTCTACATTGGCGCTGCATCTGAACACGTCGTTGTGGTTGCTCTGTCTGTAGTTCAGTTGTGCCGACAACTTGCCGGCAATGTCGGGCATGGCAGGCACGGCACCGGCAATCTCTCCAAGGTCTGTGTTGAAGAGGTCGAGGCTTATGTTGTATGCCGCTTTCTCGTCGGGGGTGGTGTAGAGGTGGAAACCTTTGTTGTTGCCCCCGGTGAAGGAGACGTCGGCATTGACCGACATCTTCTTGCCTATCTCTATGTAGTTGTCCCTGTTGAATGTGTATGGCGAACCGAACAGCATTGCCTCGGGAGTGAAATGTATGTGCATGTTTCCGGGCTTTATGAGTGCCGTGAGCCCGGCCTTGCTGTCGGTTTTCTTTATGTTGTCGCGCAGAATGAAGTTGCTTGTTATGGTATCGCACTTGATGCTGCCGTACAACAGGGCACTCTGGTTGTTCTCTTCGTCGTCCGAGGTTATTGAGAGCTCTGTTGCGCCAATGATGTAGGTGAGCCTGTCGTGGTTCTGCCGTGTGGCGAACTTTATGCTGTCGAGCGTGATGCCTGCGGTGCGGAACTTTGTGATGTCACCTTTTATGTTGAGCCCTTTCTCCTTTGATATGTCGGCACCCACTTCAATGCCCTTGGCCTCTATGCCTTTGAATACAAGGAAATTGTGCAGCATGTTCTTTTCGCCGCAGGTGAAATTGAGTGCAATACGTGGCAATACCTCCTCGTAGTCGTGCAAGTGGTACAGGCTGTTCTTGCCGCTCATTATGTTGCTGTTCATTGTGGCAATCTTACGCATTGCTACAAACAGGGCATTGTAGCCGCAGTCCATTTGGCCGTCAATGTTCAGGTCGCCGTTTTCTACTTTTATCTCTGTCATTGCCGGGCTTGTGGCAAAGTTGAGCGAGAGGTCGGCCGGGGTGAAACGGTATTTGCTTGTTGCAATGCCGGTTCCTGTACCGGCAACCTCAAGGCTGTGTGTCTCGTTGAAATCTGTTGTTGCTACAATGTCTATGGACGTAGATATCTGCATTGTAGAGTCGAGTGCGCCAATTGCCTTGAGGTCGGCCTTTGTGAGCTCTATTGTCGTGTGGTTCGATATGCCGCCTGCCTTTAGCACACTGGTGGCATCGATGCCAAAGAGCAGGCTCTCGTCGTTGCCCCGGACTGTTATCGATGAGACATTGTCGGCCTGCGATGCCTTTGCGTTTATGGAGCGCAGTCTGTAGTCGGCAAAGTGGAGCGTGTCAATGTCGGCTTTGATATCGTACTTCATGGCCTTGTTGAATATGTCCAGACCGTGTCCTTGGGCTTTGAGGTGCATATTGAGCCTGTGTAGCGGTACATCGGGCATAAAATCGGCCAATGCAAGCCGTTCAACCTCCACAAAGGCGGTGTATGTGGTGTCGGCGACATTGTAGCTGCCGGTAGCGGCAACATATGCGCTTTCATTGTGCAGGGTAATGTCGGTGCTTATCTCTCCACGCTCGTATGTTACGCTTCCTGTGGCTGTGGTGTGTCCGTCTATGCTGTCGTTGGGGCTGCCTATGAATCTCTTTATGTCATCAATACCGGCATTGAATGTAATGCGTCCCTCTCTTTCGGCTGCAGTAGGCAGGTGCTTTATGTAACCGACGGCATTCAGGTTGCCCATCCCGGGGAATTGGAGCGCGATGGTGTCTATGGCAATATCCTCAATGTTGCCGCTGAGCGCGAGTGTGGCATTGAGCATGCTGTCGTTGAACCAATGCAGGCTTTGATAGTGTTGCAGGGGAAGGAAACCGGCAAGGTCGGGCTTGCTAATATCGGCAACGAGCATTGCGGTGAGCCTCTCTCCATCGGGGTTCTCAAGTGCCTTGTGCGGGATGGTGGCACTGCCACCGATGCGTGAGCCGTTGCGGCTCTCAATGTTAAGCCCATGCAGTCTCAAGGTGTCGTTGCGGCTTGTAAGGTGCATGGCGGCATCGGTTATGGCCATGCCGCCGGGCTGTTGCAGTGTGAGCGCTGCAATCTCGGCGCTGATGTCGTTGAAACCGGCATATCGCAGGTCGCCTGCATGCAGGTTGATATCCTTGAGCCTAATGTGGTCGAGCGGTGCCTCATTGGCAATTGTGCTTCCTTTGTCATATTTTACATAGCCGCCGTTGAGTGTAAACGATTTTAGTGCGATAGCTGTGGTTGCTATGTCAATGTGTCCTCCACTGAGCCGCAGGTTACCTATGCGGGTTGCTGCGCTCAGGGTGTCATGCGGTATGTGAACAGCTATGTCACAGTTCTTCATGCGGCCTTTGTGGAGCCTTATCGTCCACTCCACAGGGGCGCTGTCGTCGACTATGGTGGTATCGGCCATCGTTATGTTTATGTCGCTGTCGGCAATGAACAGCTGCCTTATGTCGGCAACGGCATTTGCAAGGTCGGCATCTCTGGCAACCGCTCTGGCATAGCCCACATTGCCCTCTATGCTCATGGTGGGCAGCATGTCGCGTGTATTGAGTTCCAGCCCATCGAGTGAAATGTAGTTTACCTCCACTTTGCCGGCCAGCAGGGGTGTGAAGGATATGTTGGCATTTAGACTATGCCCGCTTAAATAGGTGCTGTCGTTCCTTGATATTGTAAAGTCCGTGGCTTTGAGTTTAAGCGGAAAAGAGAGTGTGAGGCTGCCTATGCCTACTTCGTACCCGCTGCGTGCGGCAACTGCGTGGCATGCTTTCTCGACAACCATGCGCTGCACGCGAGGTATGTAGAGCAGGCATATGACGAGTGAGATGACAACTATCGGGGTGACGATGATTGCCAACAGAATCCTCAACAATATGTGCAGGCGGCTCTTTCTCTCCATATCTTTATCAAGTGTAATGCCACTGTTGCATCCCTTCGGGATACAAAAATAACCAAAAACATTGGTTCACGGTGCTCCAAAAGCTATTGTTTTGTGACTTTTATGCACACAGGCGGCCGTTGCTGTTACTTTTAACAAATATATTGCACCAACTATTGTGTATAATGGCCTTTTTTCTTGAAAAAATACCTAAATTTGCAATGATGAATAGTAAACATGCAGTTATGAAGAGGATATTTTTTGCTTTCTCAGTTATTGTGCTGTTGCTCTCATGCAGTGGCGGGACAAAAACGCAGGAGACCAAGAGCACCACAGGCTTTGAGATAAAGGATTTGAACACGCAAAGCCCCGACTGCGACCAGTATGTGCTCATGTCGACCTCGCGTGGAGATATAAAGATAAAGCTCTACCGCGAGACACCGTTGCACCGCAAGAATTTCATAAACCTTGTGATGAACGGATACTATGACGGGCAGATATTCTATCGCGTCGTTCCAGGCTCAATGATTCAGGCCGGCGACTACACCTCCATTAAGAACCCCAATAAGAGGGATATCGGTGTGAACGATGTGGAGCACACCGTTCCGTCCGAGATTGACCCGTCAAAGCGCACTCACAAGCGTGGTGCGCTGGCTGCCGCAAGCTACAACAGGGGCGAATACTCATCGGGCTCGCACTTCTACATTGTGTCGAACAAGAAGGTGAAGGAGACCGAAATAAGCGCGGCCGAAAAGACATATACCAAGGAACTTGTGAACATAAAGTTCCGCGAGCTGCAGAAACCGCACTCAAAGGAACTTACCAAACTGCGTGCGCTGGGCGAGACCGACAACCGCAAGAAAGAGGAGTTCAATGCCAAGGTCAATGAACTGCTTGCCGAGGCGCGCAAGCAAATGAAGGGCAAGGATTTCCACTACAGCAAGGCACAGCGTGCCGCATTCCTCAATGATGGCGGAATGCCCGCGCTCGACCCCCATTATACGGTCTTTGGCGAGGTGGTCGAGGGTATGGATATTGTTGATGCCATCTCATGGGTAAGTGTATACGAGGGTCGTCCGCGTGAGAATGTATTCATAAAGAAAATAACAGTAATAGATGGAGCTGAATAGAGCAACCCTGGCAAACGGACTGCGCGTGCTGCATGTGCCTGTCGTCGATTCGCAGATGGTGTATGTGAACCTGCTCTATGGCGTGGGAGCGCGCAACGAGAGTTTTGAATACACCGGCATCGCGCATTTGCTGGAGCACCTGATGTTCGAGGGGACAAAAACGGTGCCGTCGTTCGACGAGCCGCTTGAGAGTGCGGGCGGCGAGAACAATGCCTACACCAACAACGATGTCACGAACTACTATATATCGCTCCCCAAGCAGAATGTCGAGCTTGCTTTCTGGATGGAGAGTGACCGCATGTGCAACCTCACCTTTGAAAAGGCCAAGGTGGATGTGCAGCGCCAAGTGGTGATGGAGGAGTTCAAGCAGACTACGCTCAACAAACCCTATGGCGATGTGAGCATGATTCTGCGTGCCATGGCATTCAAGAAGCACCCTTACCGCTGGTCAACCATAGGCCGCAGGCTATCGCACATTGCCGATGTCCCCGTGTCGGTAATACGTAAGTTCTACAAGACCTATTATGCCCCCGACAATGCCGTGCTGGCTGTTGTGGGCAACATATCGTTCGAGCAGGTGATGGAGTGGAGCGAGAAGTGGTTCGGCTGCATCCCCGCCAAAGGCTTTGTTAAACCGCAACTGCCGGTTGAACCGCGTCAGGTGAGGCAACGCCGCAAGGTGGTGCACCGTAATGTGCCCGAGAATGCACTCTACATGGGCTTTCACATGGGCAGCAGGCTCAGTGCCGACTATTATCCCTGTGATGTTATCTCCGATGTGCTCTCAAACGGTTATTCAGGTCGCCTGATGCTGCGCCTTGTGCGGGAGCAGAAACTCTTTTCAAAGATTGATGCCTTTATTTCGGGCAGTGAAGATGCCGGAATGTTCTGGATATATTCGCGTGTGGCACAGGGTGTGCGCATGGAGGATGCCGAGGCGGCCTTGTGGCGCGAACTAGATGTCTTGAAGCAGGAACTTGTTCCCGAGGAGGAACTTGAGAAGGTACGCAACCGCTTTGAGTCGGAGTTTACGTTCAGGAACATTGGCGGCGAGAACCTGAGCAACAATCTGGCTCTTGCCTGTCTGCGTGGCGATATCGATTCGCATCTGTGCGAGCCCGAGCGTTACCGCGCTGTCACAGCCCGTCAGGTGCAGGCTGCAGCGAAGGAACTCTTCCGTCGTGGAAACAGTTCGGTGCTTTACTATCTGAAAACTGAAAAGTGAAAACTTGTGCAAGCGAGTGAAAACTAAGTTTACTTGAGTTTTTGCAACGACCGCACTTCGTGCGCTTGAACCTGCTTTCGCTCGCTTTGTGTGTAAGTAAACTTCCACACACTCGCTTACTCGCAGCTTTCCGTTCATTTCTCAAAGCTCTGCCACAGTCTGTCGTCGGGGAGTGGGGCAGTAACGGCTATCAACTCCTTTGAAACGGGATGTGTGAACTCTATGTATCGTGCGTGGAGCGAGATGCTGCCATCGGGGTTTGAGCGTTGTGCGCCATATTTCAAATCTCCCTTTATGGGGCAACCTATTGATGACAGTTGGCAACGTATCTGGTGGTGGCGGCCGGTTTTCAGTTCAACCTCAATTAGGTTGTAGTTCTGCGATGCGGCAGCAAGCCTGTAGCGAAGTATGGCGCGCTTTGAGCCCTTTACCTCTTTTGGATAGGAGAAACTCTTGTTCATCTTCTCGTTACGCAGAATCCAGCTGTCGATTTCGGCCTCGGCGGGTACGGGGATGCCCTTTGTCAGTGCCCAGTAGATTTTCTTTACGCTGCCCTCGCTGAACATGCGGTTTAGCCTTTCGAGTGCCTTGCTCGTCTTGGCAAAGACCACAATGCCGCTTACGGGGCGGTCGAGCCTGTGGGGGAGGCCTATGAATACATTGCCGGGCTTGGCATATTTCTCCTTTATATACGCCTTCATGGTGTCGCAGAGCGACTTGTCACCGGTCTTGTCGCCCTGTACAATCTCGCCCGCAGCCTTGTTTATTATTATTATGTGGTTGTCCTCGTAAAGTACTTTCATTGTTCTTACTGTATGTCTGTTGTTCTCTTGTGCCCGAGTGCATTGAGAATGACTCTCTCGGTAAACTGATGCACCAGTTTGTCGTCGTTGTTGCGGTTTATCATGCCGTTTATGAACGGCAACTCAATGCCTTTGAGGCAGAAATGGAGAAAACGTGCTGCAAGGTCGGGGCTCTCGCTGTTGAAAATGCCCTTCTGGTTGCCTTCGGAAATTATATGTCGGAACAGGGCTATCTCCTTTGTGTCGAATCCTTTGCGTATGTGTTCTACGATAATGATGTAGTCGTTGTGCAGGCATCCGTTGCGGCGTACGATGTTGCGTGTCATTTGCAGGCGTGTAAAGACAAGCTTAATGATTTTCTTGTCGGCAGGCAGGTCCGAGACGGCAACCTTGGTCATTGCGTCCGAAACCTTCTTCACTTCCATTTCAATGCTTGCTTCAAGCAACTCCTCCTTGCTTTGGAAATAGGTGTACACAGTTCTGCGGCTTTTGTTGGCAGCCTTGGCAATGTCGTTCATTGTTATGTTGCCGATGCCTTCTTTGGAGAATAGTTTCCTTGCAACCTTAATTAATAGCTCTCTTGTTTCTATGTTTGACATATGGTATATAGTGGTGCTGTTTTCTTTCTTGATGTATTTCTTTACAAAATTACACATTTGCGAAATTTTGTGCAAAAAAAGCTGTGTGAAAATGTATTTTAAAACGTGATTCTATTCCTTTTTGCACTTTTGTTTGAAATTTTATGTCGAAAATTTTGCAGATATGAAAAATAACTGTATCTTTGCATACGATTTAAGAATGCATCGCGGGGTGGAGCAGTGGTAGCTCGTTGGGCTCATAACCCAAAGGCCGGAGGTTCGATTCCTTCTCCCGCTACTAAACGGAGAGCAAATTTGCTCTCCGTTTTTTTTTATATATATAAAGTTTTTCCTGTTGATGTTCTGAGCCGGGTTTGTGGGGGTGGCAGCTTCTTTGTTGTCTGTTGTAGCTTTTCTCTTTATTTTTCACTAATTTTTATATTTTTATAGATTTGTTGTTATATTTGCAACAGTTGTTGTGAATTTTTTGACAGCAGGCATGTTTGGGAGTGTTTTGTTTACATCGGCTTTGTCTGATTGTACAATTTAGCCCATGCTTAAGGATGTGTCTTTTAATTCAATAATCTTTTAACCGTGTCTTTGGGCTAAAGCACTTTTGGGGAACTATGAAAAAATTTGGTGTATTGGTATCGCTTCTTGCGGTATTGTGTTTGACAGGTTGTGGTGTGTCAGCAACTGTTTCAAATAATTTTACAGAGACACAGGTTGTTTTGTCGGAGAATAACTTTAATGTTGTAGGTCAGGCTTATGGTGAGGCTCAGGCAACTTATATCTGCGGTATCGGTGGTCTTGGCAGAAAGGCGCTTCGTAACAATGCCATTAACGAGTTGTCAAAGAATGCAAACCTGAAGGGTGCACAGACATTGACAAATATTACAACACACTTCTCTGTGAAGATGATTACTCCGCTGTATGTACAGGTTACTTGCACAGCAACCGCAAATATCGTAGAGTTTAAATAATTATCAATAGACAGTTGTGGGCGGGGCTGGGTGTTCTGTCCCGCTTTTTTATGTCGTCCGTTGAGGTGGGGTTGTCGGCTAAAATGTCGTTCGTTTTTCCTTTTCTGCAACTTTTGGAAAAAATAACATCTATAATTCTTTGTTACGATTTTTAATTTATATCTTCGCATATCGCAATGGCCGAACTATATGGTGCCATCGTGTGTTTTACAGTAAAGATATAGAGTTAACGTATTTTAAAAAAACATATAGTAATGAAAACACGTCTTGAACACGATTCTTTAGGCGAGATTCAGGTCCCTGCCGATGCTTATTATGGTGTGCAGACCCTGCGCGCAATGGTTAATTTCAAGGATATTTCGGGAATTACCATCAGTGACCACCCCTATTATGTTAAGGCACTTGCTATGGTCAAGTGGGCTGCGGCGCATGCAAATGTATCGTTGGGTACTCTTGATGCCGAGATTGGAAAGGCCATTAAGATGGCTTGTGAGGAGATTATGGAAGGCGCTCTTGTAGACCAGTTCCCGGTAGACCTGATGCAGGGCGGTGCGGGTACCTCTACAAACATGAACATCAACGAGGTTGTTGCCAACCGTGCTCTTGAGATTCTCGGTCACGAGAAAGGTGAGTACCAGTACTGTCACCCCAATGACCATGTGAATTTGTCTCAGTCGACAAACGATGCCTATCCGACATCGTTCAAACTCTGCTTTATTCTGCACAACGAGGACCTTGTGCGTGAGCTGAAACTGCTCATTGCCTCGTTCCGCGAGAAGGGAAAGGAGTTCAACAACGTGTTGAAGATGGGCCGCACTCAGTTGCAGGATGCCGTTCCAATGACTCTTGGTCAGGAGTTTGAGGCTTTTGCCGCTACGCTTGACGAGGAGGTTGGCCGTCTTAACGACATGGCACGTCTGTTCCTTGAGGTGAACATGGGTGCTACGGCCATCGGTACCGGTATAAATACCGAGCCCGGATATGCCCAGGCTTGCGTGAATGCCTTGCGCATAATCTCGGGCAAGGAATTTGTGCTTGCAGGCAACCTTATTGAGGCAACGCCCGATGCCGGTTCAACGGTGATGTATTCTTCGGCTTTGAAACGTCTTGCTGTAAAACTCTCAAAGATATGTAATGACCTTCGTCTTTTGTCAAGCGGTCCGCGCTGTGGCCTCAACGAGATTAATCTCCCGCCAATGCAGCCCGGTTCAAGTATCATGCCCGGCAAGGTAAATCCTGTTATCCCCGAGGTGGTGAACCAAATCTGCTTCCGTGTAATAGGTAATGACCTTACGGTTACCTTTGCCGCCGAAGCCGGACAGTTGCAGCTTAACGTGATGGAGCCGGTGATTGTGCACTCTATAATTTCGTCAATACGTATGTTGTTGCGCGGTATGACACGTCTGCGTGTGCTTTGTGTTGATGGTATCACGGCCAATGAGGGGCACTGCAAGGAGCTTGTGTTGGGTAGCATTGGTATTGTTACGGCGCTCAATCCTGTGCTCGGCTATGAGAACAGTGCAAAGATTGCCAAACGTGCGCTAAAGGAGAACCGCAGTGTCTATGACCTTGTTCTTGAGGAGAACATGCTCACGAAGGATGAACTCGATGAACTGTTGCGTCCCGAGAATATGATTGCGCCTCACAAGATGCCGCATAAGAAACATTAAAATAGGGAATAATATAGGACCCCTGAAATAATTAAATTCTAAAAGCTGTCATCCAGAACGCATGTGAAGGAACTTATAATCGCACTGTGCATAGATACTTCGCTGCGCTCAGTATGACAAAGCACACCAGGTTAGCTGCTTTAAATATACATCATACAAAAATCCCGGGTATCGTGTGATACCCGGGATTTTTGTATGGTTTAAAGAACGTTTTTCTTTTATTCTTTCACGCTGTGTTTTGCGTTAAGACCCTTGACAACCTCGTCTGTGATGTCGAGCGCCTCGTTTGCGTAGAGCATGTTGCCGCCCATCTTGGTGAGGATGAAGTCGAACTTGGCATCGCTGTTGTACTCCTTGATGTATTCCATGATGCTCTGTGTCACTTCGCTTGACTTTGTGATGCTCTCCTTTTCGAACTCGGCAATCATGGCCTGGCTGCGCTGCAACAGCTCCTGGTCCTTCTTCATGATTTTCTCATACTCGGCCTGTGCACGCTCCTGTGTGGCGAAGACGTTGTTCTGTACCTTGGTCTCGAATGCGGCAGCCTCTTCCTGCAGGGTCTTTCTCTCCTTTTCGATGATGTTGTTTATGCTCATCTCCTTGCGGATAAGCTCCTTCTGCATCTCCTGTGCGAGGTTGAACTTCAACAGCAGCGAATCGTAGTCTACATATGCAATTCTTATGTTGCATACAGGTGCTGATGCTGTGGTTGCTACATTTGCAACAGCTGCTGTTTCGGTAACGGATGATGTTGCAGGTTCGCTGTTCTTGGGCGCGCACTGGATGAAAAACATCTGTATAAAAGCCAATACCGCCAACAGTGTGAATGTTTTTGTGGTTCTCATAGTATTATTTTAAGCCATTTGGTTTTTATTGTGTTACAATATCTCTTTTACTGCCATCGGGTTCTCCTTGCGTGCGTCCCTGTCCTGCGACTGCACACATTTTATGCCTCTCTTGCGCATGGCCTTGCTGCCGCCCACGTGGGTGTTGGGGAAACGGCCGTTCTTTAAAAAGATAACTTTAACGGCCAGCAAAGCAACGCAAATTGCAATAATTAACAATGTAAATAGTAAAGTTTTGAACATTTCCATTAACTTTGTAATGTTATCGCCTGTAAGGCTTTTTTTTATGGTTTTGCAAAGATAGTGCTTTTTATTGTCTTGCGAATGAGCGGATTGCCAAAAAAAGGTAAAAAAAGGGCGCTAAAACGGATAATTAACAATATTTTACGAAATGCATAATTCGTTTAACTAATTTAAACATTTTCTTGGATATGGAAAACAATAAATTGCAACCCGAGGCTCTTTTCGGGTATTTCCTGAAGATATGTGAAATCCCTCACGGTTCAAAAAACGAGGCTCAGATTTCGGCTTTTCTGCAGAACTTCGGTAATGAACTCGGTTATGAGACAATTGCCGACAGTGTTGGCAATGTGCTCATAAAGAAGCCTGCAGCTCCCGGCTACGAGGATAGGAAGACCATTATTCTGCAGAGTCACATGGATATGGTGTGCGACAAGCGCCCCGATGTGGAGCATGACTTTACCAAGGACCCCATTACCACATGGGTCGATGGCGAGTGGCTCAAGGCACAGGGAACAACCCTTGGTGCCGACAACGGTATTGGTGTGGCGGCTGCAATGGCTGTGCTTGCCGACAAATCTTTGAAGCATGGTCCGGTAAACTGTCTCTTCACCATTGATGAGGAGACCGGCCTCACAGGTGCCGAGGCTCTTGTGCCAGAGCTGCTGCAGGGTGATATTCTTGTGAATCTCGACAGTGAGGACGAGGGTGAGATGTTCATTGGCTGTGCCGGCGGTGTGTGCAACTATGCCGACTTCAAACATGTGTGGACAACCATCGGCGGCGACATGTTCTTCATGAAGGTGGATATCAACGCTCTCACAGGTGGCCATTCGGGCGACGATATAAATAAAGGACGTGCCAATGCAAACAAGTTGCTTTGCCGTTTCCTTGCACGTGTGGCCGACAAATATGAGTTCTATCTTTGTGATATCAGTGGCGGCAGTCTGCATAATGCCATTCCGCGCGATGCGTCGGCTGTCTTTGCTGTTCAGTCGGCCGACAAGGAGAGTGTGCGTGTCGATTTCAACCTCTTTGCAGCAGAGGTACAGGACGAGTATAGCGCAACAGAGCCTAACATGCGCTTTACTTTGCAGAGTACCGACCCTGTTGCCCGTGTAATTGACCCTGTTGTTGCCGGCAAGCTACTGCGCAGTGTGTGCGCGGTGTTCAACGGCGTGTTTGCGATGAGCCAGGATGTTCCCGGCTTGGTTGAGACATCGAGCAACCTCGCGTCAATCAAGCGTACTGCCGATAATGTACTCACCATAACCACAAGTCAGCGCAGTTCCATTGAGTCGGCGCGCGATTTTGTCTCCTATTCAGTGCGCTCGGCCTTTGAACTTGCAGGTGCAAGGGTTACCACCAAGGGGCAATATCCCGGATGGAAACCCAATATGAAGTCCGAAATCCTTAAGGTGGCTTGCGATACATACAAACAACTCTTTGGCGAAGATGCCAAGATTAAGGCTATTCATGCCGGTCTTGAGTGTGGCCTTTTCCTTGAGAAGGCTCCGCATTTGGATATGATATCCTTCGGTCCTACGATGCGTGGTGTGCACTCGCCCGACGAGCGTCTGCACATTGCATCGACCGAGCGTTGGTGGCGTCACCTGTTGCTGTTGCTTGAGAATGCTCCGGCAAAGTGATGCAATAAAAAGGGCTTTTCATCGTTAGTATATGGTGGTTGTGGTTTAATTCCCGTCTGTGGGGGCAGACCGGTCTGTCTGCCCAAGATGCGGCTGACCAAAAGAACTTATAATTTGCATAGAACGATGATAAAGAGACTGCTTTTATATATAGGTATAATGTCGGTGTGCCTTGCCTCATGTGACGAGGCGCCCGATTTTTCTTCAAACCCCACGTTGCGCTTGGAGTTCTCGTGCGACACTGTTTCGTTCGATACTCTCTTCAGCGAGGTTATGTCGCCTACGGCAAAATTTCTTGTCCACAACCGTAATGACAAATCCCTGCGCATCAGCAATGTGCAGCTTGCGGGTGGCGGTGCATCGCCTTTCAGTGTGCTTGTGGACGGGCAGTACGGCACTGTAATGGATAACCTTGAAATCCGTGCCCGCGATAGTCTCTATGTACTTGTATCGGTCACCGTTGACCGCAACGGAGGAGATGTGCCGTTTATGGTTAAGGATTCTCTGCTCTTTACCCTTGAGAGCGGTGTGCAGCAGGATTTGCTGTTGCTTGCATACGGGCGCGATGCCACCTTTATGCATGGCATTGATATCCTGGCCGATACGACTTTGGCTGCAGGGCACTATGTCATCTATGACAGCCTTACCGTTTCTCGGGGTGCAACACTCTCATTGCAGCCCGGTACCACGCTCTATTTTCATGACAAGGCTTTCATGAAGGTTGGCGGTCGCCTTGTTGCCGAGGGTACGGCTGCTGCTCCCATTGTGTTCCGTGGCGACCGCACCGACCGGATGTTCCATTACTTGCCCTATGACCGCATTCCCGGGCAATGGGATGGAGTGGTGTTTACCTCTACAAGCAATGACAACCGCCTTGCACATTGTGACATACACAGTGCCAACTTTGGTATCAGGGTGGAGCGGGGAGATACTGTCCTGAAACGCATAACTATAGAATCATCGCGCGTGCAGAATTTCCATGGCAATGCCCTTGAACTTGTAATGGCGCGTGCAACGGCGTTAAATTCGCTATTTGCCAACGCGCAGGGCAACTGCGTGAAGGTTGTTGGCGGTGACGTCGACTTCGTGCATTGCACCATTGCGAATTTCTATGTATGGCGTCAGCGCGATGTAGCCTTGGCGCTGCATAACAGCATTGAGGGCGCTCCTGCGCCATTGCGTGGTGCGCTTTTTGCAAACTGCGTGATTGCCGGCTCAAAGGAAGATGAGGTGAAGGGGTATCTCACTAATCTTGGCGATACAGTGCCCAACCCGGTAAATTATCGCTTCGAGAATTCACTAATAAACACCATTGATGTTGCCGACAGCTGTTTTGTGAATATTGTGTATGACAGCATTGCTGTCTCGCCATTCGGTAAGGAGCATTTCCGTCTGATTGACCACGATATTTTTGACTATGATTTCCACCTCACTACCGAGTCCGCAGCTCGTGGCATTGCAAGCGATGAATACCTTGAGCGTCTGCCAGTGGATATTGACGGCATGCCGCGCACAGCCGGCGCTGTCGATGCCGGTTGCTTCCAATATGTGGAGGAGGTGGAAGGTGAAAGCGGAAATCTGAAAGCTGCGAGTAAGCGAATTTCTTGATTAAGCGAGCTTAACACAAACTTGTTTGATGTTATACTGCGAGTGATAAAGAAATCAACAATGTTAATGTGTGGAAGTTTACTTACACACAAAGCGAGCGAAGCAGGTTCAATCGCACGAAGTGCGGTTAAAGGTGAAAGGTGAAACGTGAGAACGGAAAAGTGAAAACTTGTTTTCAATTGCAACGGGTGCAAAGTGTCATACTGAACGTAGTGAAGTATCGCAGCTTTCCGCTTTAACCGCACTTCGTGCGCTTGAACCCGCTCACGCTCGGCATAGCACCAAGTAAACTTGTGCTCTGCACTCGCTTACTCGCGGCTTTAACCGCACTGTGTGCACTTGAAACTTGGCTGCGCGAGTAGCGTACGTAAATAAATTTCCGTCCACTCGCTTGCACAAGTTTTCCCCTTTCTACTTTCCGCTTCCAGTTTTCCGCTTTCAGTTTTAATTGTGGTGGTAGGGCAAGTGATTGATAATTGTGTATGCCCTGTAGAGCTGTTCCACAAACAGCAGACGAATCATCTGGTGCGAGAAGGTCATCTTTGAAAGAGACAGTTTCTCGTGTGCAGCCTCGTAGACCTTTGGGGCAAAGCCGTAAGGGCCGCCGACGATGAATACCAGGCGCTTTGTCGAAATATTCTGCTTATGTTCAATCCATGCCGCGAACTCGGTTGATCGGAACTCCTTGCCCCCTTCGTCGAGCAGCACCACGCGGTCGCCTGCCTGCAGCGCCTTGAGAATGATCTCGCCTTCGGCCTCCTTCTGTTGTGCCTCGCTCAGTTTCTTTGCGTTCTTCAGTTCGGGAATTACCTCAATGTCGAACTGTGTAAAGTGAGTCAATCTTTGTGTGTAATCCTTTATGCCTGCTATTATATTGTTGTCGACGGTGCGTCCCACAACCAGTAGTGTTATTTTCATATCTTGTAATGCTTTCCGCCGCGAAGATACAATAAAAAACTCTCTTACTTTTGCTTGCGTGACAATAATTGTATATCTTCGCGGTAAATAAATACAAATACTATGAACGTAAAAGACGAATTGATAGACAGGCTCATTGACCTCTCTTTTGCCGAGGATATCGGTGACGGTGACCACACAACGCTTTCAACAATCCCGGCCGATGCAATGGGAAAGAATATGCTCCTTATTAAGGAAGATGGCGTGCTTGCAGGTGTTGAAATGGCAAAGCGCATATTTGCACGTTTTGATGAGGCTTTGCAGGTTGAGGTGCTCATTGAGGATGGTGCCGAGGTTAAGAAGGGTGACATTGCAATGTATGTGACGGGTAGTGTGCGCTCGCTGTTGCAGACAGAGCGTCTCATGCTCAACGTGATGCAGCGCATGAGCGGTATTGCAACAATGACGCGCCGCTATGTCAAGGAACTCGAGGGTACAAATACCCGTGTTCTCGACACTCGAAAGACAACTCCCGGTATGCGTATCATGGAAAAGGAGGCTGTACGCATCGGTGGCGGTGTGAATCACAGAATCGGCTTGTTTGATATGATTCTTATCAAGGATAACCACGTTGATTTCGCGGGTGGCATTGAGCAGGCTGTTTCGCGTGCCAAGGAGTACTGCAAGGCTTGTGGCAAGGATTTGAAGATTGAGGTCGAGGTTCGTACGCTCGAGGATTTGCAGAAAGTCATTGATATGGGTGGTGTACAGCGTATTATGTTCGACAATTTCGATACCGAAAAGACACGCAAGGCTGTAGAGATGGTTGCCGGCCGTTACGAGACCGAGTCATCGGGCGGTATAACCTTTGATACTCTTCGTAGCTATGCTCTTTGTGGTGTTGACTTTATCTCGGTTGGTGCTCTTACTCACTCGGTAAAGGGTCTCGACATGAGTTTCAAGGCGGTTCAGTAATATCTGTTTATTGTATAAAACAGCAGCACCTTCCTTTGGAAAAGTGCTGCTGTTGTTTTAACCGTACTTGGTGCGTTTAGTATTCAACCTTGTCGCTCTTTTCTCTCCAGGCATTGAATGGTGCCAGCGCCTCTTTGTGCAGGATGTTTTCTGCCGGTTTGTTGCGCTCTTCGGGGCTGCGCTCAAGTTCGCGGTAGATGAACGAGTCATCAAAATTCACTGCAGCGGCATCGTGCTGGTTCGCACCATAATAAATTTTGTCTATATGAGCCCAGTAGATTGCACCCAGGCACATGGGGCAAGGTTCGCACGATGTGTATAAGACGCAACCGCTCAAGTCGAATGTGCCTAATTTGCTGCATGCGGCACGTATTGCGCTAACCTCGGCATGTGCTGTTGGGTCATTGTTTGCTGTTACGCGGTTGACACCGGTGGCAATAATCTCTCCGTCCTTTACAATGACAGCACCGAATGGTCCGCCGCCATTGTCGACATTTTCCACTGCAATGGCAATGGCTTTGCGCATAAAATCCTGATGGTTCATAATTGGATATTTAAAAAGTTTCTGTTTTTAAAACAACGCACAAATGTGAACGGTTCGTTCATAGCGAAGTTAATGATTTTTTTTGCTCATTCTATCAGCTTGCTATTCTCTTTTCTTCTTTTATATGGAAATTTTGTCTTTTTTAACTTGAAGTGGCAGTGTTTGTGCTCTATATATATATAAATGTATACTTTGTGTGAAATGTATGGCTGTGGCAAGTGCAGCTTCTACCATTTCTGCCAATACGGGCCTTTATAAGGCCTGCTTTTCTTGCTTTTTATGCCTAAAATAAACTTTTTTGAAAAAATGTTGCCAAAATGCTTGCACGTTTAAATAATAAGCGCTACCTTTGCACAGCAAAAATAAGAGAGGAGTAAGCTAATTCCAAATGGAAGTTTGGGTGAGTGGCTGAAACCAGCAGTTTGCTAAACTGCCGTACGGGTTACCGTACCGGGGGTTCGAATCCCCCAGCTTCCGCTTAATTTTGCACATGGCGCTTTCGTCTAGTGGCTAGGACACATGCCTCTCACGCATGGAACACGGGTTCGATTCCCGTAGGCGCTACAAAAAAAGCAAATACGGTAAAAGATGGTGCTAGGCCGCATGCCTCTCACACCTTGTCTTGTTACGAACACGAGTTCGATTCCCGTAGGCGCTACAAAAAAGCAAATACTGTAAACGCTTAAGCGGATGCTGAAAACTCATGCTAAAGAGTATAAAATAGCAATTTTGAAATTATGGCGCTTTCGTCTAGTGGCTAGGACACATGCCTCTCACGCATGGAACACGGGTTCGATTCCCGTAGGCGCTACTTCGGTTAGAACCTTACCGGTTCTAATTTTTTTGTTTGTATATATGCAAAAATAGATTACCTTTGCAAATATGTACATTCAGAATGAATATAGTATGAAACAGACAACAGAGGAGGCTATGCTCCCATTCAAAGTTATGGAACTTGCGGAGCTTGTTGCGGAGAAGAAGAAATTCTCGCTGGAGGATGCTTTGTTCTATGTTTACAATTCACGTGTGTATCGCGACTTGTTGAACTCTGATTTGAAACTGTGGTACTGTAGCGGGTCTCAACTTTATGATTTTCTTGAAGAGGAAAAATCGGACGCAAGGAAGTTGCATCCTGCAAGGTCTATGGCTCAGTTTGTTGTATTTTGTATTGAGCAGTACCGTCTTCGTGGAGAACTTTCTTCTGCTGCTGTTCTGGCAATGTTCAAGGAGTCGGGTGTTGAGGAATTTTTGATGAGGAATTTTGAGGTTCTGCATTCTCAAAGTGTGGAGTATATTCTGCGCGAAATAGATTTGTTTATCAAAAAATAAAGGTAGTATATGCTTTTATATCACGGTTCTATTATGACGGTGCGTAAGCCAACTGTTGCTCGAGGTCGGTTAAAAACGGACTTTGGCAAAGGTTTTTATACGACTACAAGCCGTGAACAGGCCGAGAAGTGGGCGCGTATAAAAAAAGAACGTGCCGGAGCTGATGCGCGTGCTGTTGTTACGGTGTTTGAGATTGATGATGCGGCCTTGGAGGGTATGGCATATAATATTATGCGTTTTAATGGTGCGACTGTTGAGTGGTTGGATTTTGTTGTAGGAAATAGGCGAGGTGAGGTGGCTCACGATTACGATATGATTATGGGGCCTGTTGCGAATGATAAACTGTATGCAACGATTGCGTTATATGAAAATGGAGTATTGGATGCTGAGGCCGCAATTCTTCAGCTCAACACGCATACCCTGTTCGATCAGTTGTCGTTCCATACTGTGGGTGCTTGTCGTCTGCTGACATTTATTGACTCCTTTGTCCTTTAGCTCTTTATCTCTTGCTCCAGAACTCGATATACTGCTGGGCTACTTTTGCAGGCGCGTGATACTTTGCAACAAACTCAATGCTTTGCTGCTGCATGGTGGCAATCATCTGCTTGTTCTTCACTAACCACTCCAACTTCTCATATACATCCTGCTCGCTTGGTGTCACATTTACCATTGGGCGCAAGGTGCTTTCGCCAAGGATGTCGTAGCACTCGGGCTCGGCACCACCAACTACAATCTTTCCCTTTGACATTGCAAGCAGGGCGTTCATGGCGGGGGAGTAGCCATAGAGCTGGTCGAGCAGTACGTCGCAATCCTCAATCATTCTTGAATATTGCTCAAATGGTACGCTTTCGGCTTTCAGCAGTTCGCAGTCGTTGGGGTATTCGGCTACAAGGCGCTCAAGTGCGCGCAGCATTATGTCGGTGCCTTTGTATATGCTTCGCTCCTTCTGTATGCCTATGAAGAAACGTATTTTCCTGTCAAGTGTGTAGATGGCTTTCGCCCTCTTGTCGCTTGGAACGGGGAAGGGTATATATGTGAGCTTGTCGCTGTGCTTGCGCTCGTATGCTGCATAGTATTCATACAGGCCGGCAACGATGCCGTTGCAGTCGGTGGCAATGTGGCGGTTCAGGCGGGCCTTTGGGGTATCCTGCCAGTCGGCTTTCTGCTCGGTGACGTAGCTGTTGGTGACGGGGGTGTCGCCGATGTTGAAGTCGGAGTAGCGGAAACGGAAGGGCTGCGCGGTGCAGGCTTCTACCCAGTAGGCGTCCATGCCGAACGCGCCCAGGAATACTTTCTTGTTGTGCTTCTTGAGGTAGCGGTATATTGGTGCAATGCGCTCGGCTTTGAGTTCAAGGAACATGGGGTTGATGAGTTGCACGACATCGTATCCGCGCAGGCGTGGCAGCAGAGTGTATAATTTCAGCATGTATTTTATGCCGCCAAGCTTGGTGTATTCGCGCACCAGGGATATGTCGCGCTTGTAGTCTTTCCAAAAGTCGCCGTTGCTGATGACGCATACC
>JAZRRI010000004.1:0-73210 GCA_045650605.1 Bacteroidaceae bacterium
GACAGAAGAAGATGAAAATAGTAAGTATTGTGGCTCTATTGATTTAATTCTTCCGGATGTAACGGAAATTGGAGAGTATGAGTTCAATGTTGCGTTTTCTCTTAAAAGCGTAACGCTTCCTAAAGTAACGACTATAGGAGATGCCGCTTTCTGGGAGTGTATGTATTTGCAGACTCTTACATTCGGCTCTGTTGTTACATCTATTGGTTCAAAAGTAGCATTCTCAGATGTCGGCTTAAAGGTTGAAGGAGGTACAAACCTCGTTCTTAACTGCGAACAGATGCAGACAGAAGGAAACTACAAACCGAATCTTGAAACCAATGAGTGGGGTTATAATAGCTCCCTTGAAGAAGTTTACAAATGGAAAAGCATCACCTTGACCCACACTGCCGAAGCCGATGACGGTGACTGTACTACCCCTGTGAAATGCACCACCTGCGGCGAAACAGTTGTAGAAGCCAAGGAAAGCCACATCACCGAGAAGGACGAAAACAAGGCCACCTGCCAGCACGGCAATATCTGTGACCTTTGCGGTGTCGAGTACAGCGAACCCGACCCCGATGCCCACAATTACCACGGCAGTATCTGCATCGACTGCGGACACTTTGATGCCGAAGCCGCCGAGGTGGAAATCTACGACGGCTATTACAGCAGGGTCATTATAGATGATGATTACGACGTGGAAAAACTTACCTACTACCGCGAGCTGCCCAACACCGAATGGAACTCGCTGTATGTACCATTTGAAATAGAGGTGACCGATGAACTGCTGGAGGACTATGAGGTGGCCTACATGAACAATATGCATACCTATGACGCCGACGACGACGGCAGTATCGACAAAATGGATATGGAAATCATCAAGATAAAGTACGGTACACTAAAGGCGAATTACCCTTACTTCATCCGTGCAAAGAATACTGAAGCAATGGATATGAACCTGGTAATCGAGAATGCGTTAGTGGAATCTACAGTAGGAAGAACTGTTTCCTGTCAATCGGTAAGATCAATATTTGAACTTAGAGGCATATACGAACGAATGAGGCAAGTAGACTTTGCGGAGATGTATGGCACTCACTATGCAATATCTACCGAAGGTGGCTGGTGGCGAACCGAAGGACTTAACCCATTCCGCGCATACCTCACCATCATACCACGCTCAGGAACACCAGTAAATGCACCTGCAGTGCGAAGCATCGGTATCACAGTCGGAGGTGAAGAGAACACAACAGGTGTTACCGAGGTGAAAACGGAAAACGGAGAGTGGAAAACTGAGATTTACGATTTGCAAGGCCGTAGAATTAACGAAATTACCGAAAGCGGTATATATATTGTTGACGGCAAGAAGGTAATTGTGAAATGATTGAATCGGAATTGCTATGAAAAAGGAGTATATAAAGCCATCAATCCTGGTAACAGAAATTGAGCCGTTGAGTATGTTGGCTGCATCAACAGACCGCATCCCTGTGGGAGGCTCTGAAATCAAGCCATCTGCATCACCTGAACGAAGAGGTGAATGGGGGAATCTTTGGAACTGACGACATAAATTTCACCATCGCGAGTTTTACAGCAACAGGTCACGCGAAGCGCGGATAAAAATCGCGCCGCGTGGGTTGCGATTAGCAAAACGAGCCAATGGGGGAATCTTTGGTATTAAGATTTCAAACCTCGTATATGACAAAATAGACAGAGTATTTTCAATGCTCTGTCTATTTTGCGTTTAAGGTGGATATATCTGCTATTATTTGTTATCTTTTGCTTGCGAAGAACTTCTTCATCAGCGCTGTGGCCTCGTCGGCACAGACACCGCTCACAACCTCGGTCTTGGGATGCATGACACCCGGGGCATAACGGTGATAGCCGCGTTTCTCGTCCTCGGCTCCATACACCACTCTACCCATCTGCGACCAGGATATTGCACCGGCACACATGGGGCACGGTTCAACGGTTACATAGAGTGTACAGTCATTTAGATATTTGCCGCCGATATTTGATGCGGCGGCGGTGATGGCCTGCATCTCGGCATGGGCAGTGACATCGTTGAGCATCTCGGTGAGGTTATGCGCGCGGGCAATGACACGCCCTTTGCACACAATGACAGCACCAATGGGCACCTCGTCCTCGTCGAATGCTTTCTGTGCCTCGACAAGCGCCATCTTCATATAGTCGGTATCGGTCATCATCGGCGCATATCGTGTTCCCCGAAGAGTGTTGGATAGTCCTCGTCAAGGTTCTTGTAAATGAACGACAACAGTGTCTCACGCATCCAGTTGCTTTTGTTCCCGATGCGGTACTTCTTGAGGTAATCGTCAATGATTTTCATCTCCTCGTCGCTCACCAGGCACACAATGCGCGAGTGACGCACAGGCTGTGTGCGTGCGGTTGTTGCCTTGGGAGATTTTACTTTCTTTGCGCTCATTTGAGTACATTATTTGTTGTCGTGTGCAAAAATAATCCAACTTTGGAGCAAATGCAAGTTTTTCATTTGCTTTTGAGCCTTTCATGCTGTATCTTAGCTCCGAAAATGTCAAAACAACACCTTAAACACCGCAAATATGGCACAACACAACCTGCTTGGCAACAAAGGCGAGATGCTTGCGTCGAGGTTCCTGCTGGACAAAGGATATGCCGTGCACCACCACAACTGGCGCAGCGGGCACAAGGAGATTGACATTATTGCGCAACAGCGCAATGTACTTGTCTTTGTTGAGGTAAAGAGCCGCACAAGCGAGGAGTATGGCAATGCATACGATGCGGTTGATAACAAGAAAATACGTCTGCTCATCTCGGCAGCACAGGCCTACATACGCAAATACAACATTGACCTGAAGTTCCGCTTTGACATAATCACTGTAATCGGCAACAGCGAGCCATACAGAATTGAACACATTGAGGATGCATTCTACCCCGAATGGTAAAAAACCCCGCAAGCCATGAACATTGAAGACGCACGCATATATTGCCTTAGCAAGCCAAATGCCACCGAGGATTTTCCCTTTGACGAGACTACATTGGCATTCAGGGTGGAGAACAAAATCTTCGCCATCACCGACCTTGAGAACACAAAGTGGTTCTGCGTGAAGTGCGATGCCGACTATGCCATTGAGTTGCGCGACCGTTACCCGCAGATTGCACCGGCATGGCACATGAACAAGAAATACTGGAACCAGTTGGAGATTGAAGCATTGGACGACGAGCTGTTCTATTCACTTGTCGACCACTCATACAACGAAGTACTCAAGAAACTCCCCAAAAAGACACGCATGAAGTATGGCATGGAGTAAAGATTCAATAGTTCACCTTTTGGAAGTCGACTCCACCAACCGCTATGTACGGGACGAGGCGGCTGCATTGTGGCAAAATCGCGGCATTAGCGATTTTGCCGTTGTCACAGCCGGACACCAGACTGCCGGACGAGGACAAAGAGGAAACACATGGAATTCCAACGCAGGCGAGAACCTGTTGTTCTCAATACTTGTGCGCCCGGGAGAGACGCTGGAAGTTTCAAGGCAATTCCTGCTGTCACAGGCTGTTGCATTGAGCATTCACGACGCAATGAAATGTTATGGTATTGACACACTGCTCAAATGGCCTAACGACATATACGCAGGCAACCGCAAATTAGCAGGCATTCTTTTGGAACTCGATTACTCGGGTGCATTTGTGGAGCAGGCCATTATCGGTATCGGTTTAAATGTAAACCAAGAAAGTTTCCCGCCTATGGATAGAAAACCTGTATCAATGAAAATGCTACGGGAGCATGACTTTATCCTTGACAATGTACTTGCAACACTGCTCGACCTGTTTGAGCATTATTACATGGAGATGCGGTTCGGGAACCGCGATGCCATTGCAACGGAATACAAAGCACAACTATTGGGAATAAACGTGCAAAACACGTTCATTGACCGGGATGGACATTTCGATGCCGTTATACAGGACGTTGAAAGCGACGGGCATCTTATATTGCGACGCAACGACGGCAGCACAGGCCGCTATGCCTTCAAAGAGGTGGAAATGGTGATTTTTTAGCAACCAAGCATAAGACTCACAAAAAAGATACTTCGCTGCGCTCAGCATGACATAGAGCGCTAAGGCTACCTATATTTAAGCAATAATATTAAAGTTGACCTAACGCCCAAATGTCATCCCGACAGAGCGTAGCGACGAGGGATCTAAAAATATCGTAAAATAAGAGATCTCTCACGTACGTTCGAGATGACATCTTCACGTTTTTCAGAATGTAGGTCTACTGCTATATTATTACCTATATTTATATGTCTTAATCCTTCTTGCAGCAATCCTCCTCCCTCTCGCGGCGCAACTTGGCACGACGGCGCAGAAGCACCCAAAGAAGAGCAAGCATCACAACCGATGCGCCAACAGTGAGCCACTTTTCGGTAGTGCTCATCTCGTTGTTACGAGGAAAGAAATAGATATATACTGCTGCAGTATAAATGGCAAGCACCGCCACGGTAAGGTTTGGGTTCTTTAGAAATCTCATTACTTTATTACTATTTTCATTTGCAAAATTAGTGAAAAAAGAATTTATAACGAACAATCTTAACCTTTTGCTGTAAAATATAGCATATATTAATAAAATGTCTTACTTTTACAAAAGCAAGTAACTAAACCAACTAATAATATGGCAAAATTCAAACGTATACTTTTGAAGCTCAGCGGCGAGAGCCTCATGGGCGAGCAGGGTTATGGTATAGACGTAAAGCGCCTGAACGAATATGCAGCACAGATTAAGGAGGTTGCAGAGATGGGTGTGCAGATTGGTATTGTAATTGGTGGCGGCAACATATTCCGCGGCCTCACAGGTGCCGGCAAAGGATTCGACCGCGTGAAGGGCGACCAGATGGGTATGATGGCAACCGTAATCAACAGCCTTGCGCTGAGTTCGGCACTGGGCGCAGCAGGCGTAGCCAACAAGGTGCTCACAGCAATACGCATGGAGCCTGTGGGCGAGTTCTACACCAAGTGGAAAGCCATTGAGGCTATGGAACAGGGAATGGTGGTTATTATGGCGGCCGGCACAGGCAGTCCCTACTTCACCACCGACACAGGTTCATCACTCCGCGGCATTGAGATTGAAGCCGACGTTATGCTCAAGGGCACACGCGTTGACGGCATATACACTGCCGACCCCGAGAAGGACCCCACTGCAACAAAGTTCCACGACATTTCATACGACGAGGTAATATCACGCGGTCTCAAGGTAATGGACATCACAGCCACAGCAATGTGCCGCGAGAACAACCTGCCAATCTATGTGTTCAACATGGATGTCGTAGGTAACCTCAAGAAGGTTATGGACGGCGAGGAGATTGGTACATTCGTTCATCCATAAGCACGTGCTGAAAATAACACAGAACAGGTTCCCGGCTGTTGCGCGGGAGCCTGTTCTGTGTTATTGGAAAACTTTTACTTCAACAGGAAGCGCATGACTGCACCCATGAGTTCAGCACGGTGCACACTGTTTTTCACGGCTTCGAAAGGGAAACTTGTCGAAAGCACGCGATAACCGTTGCCGGCATAGGCAACACCGGCGCTCTCCTTGCATCCGTCAAAGACAAAAGGAACAAATGCTTCATCAAGGGGAACAAGAATATCGGGACGCGAAACAGCATAGCATCCGCTGTTTACCTCACGGCCAACGGCAAGGCGCAAGCCCGAACCCGCAACAACATCATCGGCAATATTGGAAACCGTTCCGCCATAATCAAAGCGCAGCAAATTGCGGATGAACTGCCTGTCCTCATCACAACCTTGCATATCGCTGGCAATGAATGCTCCGCTCACAAAGAGATTGCCGCCACTGTGGCAATAGGTTTTCAGTTTCTCCTGCAATGCCGACGGGAATGTCTTGTATGGTGCGTTGTAATGCAACAACGAGCCATCGCCGCCCTGTTTTTCAACACCGAGTATAAGGTCTACGACAGCATAGTCACCCATATCAACTACACCATCTACAACAGCCTCACTGCCACACGAAAGGAAACTTATTCCGTTTGATGCCAAGGCATCGCCATGGATGC
Organism: Bacteroidaceae bacterium; assembly: GCA_045650605.1. Taxonomy (GTDB): domain Bacteria; phylum Bacteroidota; class Bacteroidia; order Bacteroidales; family Bacteroidaceae; genus HGM04593. The sequence continues at coordinate 6,045 of JAZRRI010000004.1, forward strand.
GCGGATAGTTGAGCGTGTTGCCGGCAATCAGCATACCTTCGTATTCGCTGCCGCTCAAGCCCAAGCCACCATCGATGTTTATATTCTCGCGCATAAAGTCGAGCTGACGGCCGCTATACTCGGGAGTGTGTATATATGGCACTCCCGGGTCAAAGTCAAGGTCAAAGCCAATACGTTTGTCGTTAAAGATTGTATCGGGGCCGCTCATGCGATGGAAACCATTGACCACCAATGCCCTGCCCTTTTCATTCTTTGCAAGATAGAGCGACAGCTCCTCCGACGGCAAGCTGCAGCCGCCATCGTTGAACGCAGCAACCTTGAAACTGTAGAAAACACCTTTCTCCACAGTAACCTTGCATTGCGGGTCGCGCACTACAGTTCCATTGTCGAACCCGGCACCATTGACACTGCAATAGACTATATACCCTTTTGGCTTCGCCGTAGGCTCAAGAGTATCCTCAACTGCGCGCCAAGAGAGTTTTACTTCGTTCTCCTTGTCCGACATTGACATTGCAAAATGGCTGACAGGGAGCGGCTGAACAACATAATCGGTTCCGCGCACATAGCACAGATGCTTGAGCAGCGCCTTGTAGACCGAACGAGAAAGTGTGAACTTGAAATCGGGATCATGGGCATAGACCATATCCATGAAGTTCTGGTGCGAAAGCGACTCGAAGATAACGGACGGCACACGCGGTACTCGCGTCTCTCCATAGTTGCGGTCGAGTATTCCGCGCACAGGCCACAGTTCGCCGTATCGCGCTGTAAGGTCATTTTGTACCGTGTTGAGAAGATAAGAGACAACGTCGCGCGACATCTGGCGCGAATGTCCTGTGGCGAGTGTATCGCCTTCAAATTCCGTAGTCACCACTCCCAATGAGCCAATGATGCTGTCGGTTGCCGAGACACCCGCATCGGAGTGGAAACCGAAAGAGAGCTCAAGAGGAACATTGAGTCCTGTTGTATCGGGGTTGAAGACCGAACCGCCTGTCAGGTGATTCACCGCCGACGGACGGCATACGATATCGTCGCGATAATCGGCCTCGCCATTGAACATGGAATAGACCTCGTAGGGGAAACCGCTTGTCTGCAGATTGTAGCGGGCACCCTCAAGGTAGCGTGGCAGGCCGCTCAACTGCTCGCCGGGACCACGGGCAACACACCCCATTCCGCCACCAAAGCGCACTGCATCGGCACTCACCACACCGCTGTGGCGGCTGTAGTTGGTTAGCGTGACACACTGCTCCTTGTCATATCCCTTATTGAAATGGAACGTACCCAGATAGACCCATGTACCGCCACCCATCTGCTGGTTCACAGAGAATGACGTCTCGCCGCCACTGTGATGAACGGTATACACAGCGTCGGGCACAGAGTTCTCAAAAGTCTCATAAGCCACATACACGGCATACTCGCCAGTCGCCGGAATATCGGGGCGCCACACAGCCTTTGATACTCTTTTTTTATTCTTCACAGTCTGGGCACTGCGCGACGAGCCCATAGAGAATGGGTCGTCATGGTCAAAATAAATCTCTTTCAATGGCGCATAGCCATCGCTGCGGGTATGCCATTTGTATTCGCGGCCGTTCTGTTCGGTGTAGCGCGAATCGCCCTCACTGCAACAGTCATTGTCGACAATCACACTGTTGACCTGCCAATCGCGCTCGCGCGGCGTGTAGACAAGCGCTCCGGCATTTTCGAGCATAGGCATGAGGAAAGGAACAACGAATGACTGCGTGAGCAAATCCTCTACCGTGCAATAGAGCAGCGGACGTTGCCATTTCCAGTAGTCCTTGTCGGCATAGTAGTAACGGCCATGGCTCTGCCACAGCGCAATATGACGGCCATTGAGCCCCGACGGAATATCGAATGGACGCGAAAGCGGATTCACCCATGGCTCGCCATCGTACTGCACACCACCCCATACGCGGGTTGCATCAACATCCTTGCCATGGCGGTAGATATTCGGCACGCGCTCCTCAATGGCACGTCCTTTGTAGACAACCTCTACCTTATACTTCGCATACTTCTTTGGCAGAATGGCACGAATGTCCTTATATATCCTGTCGACCACTTCAGGGGTAAATGCCTGACCGGCAAAAGCCTCGTTGGCATAGATTACAATCTTCTTTGCCTTTGTATTGACAACGATATTGTTCCTGCGCCGTTCGAGCCCCGAGAAACGCATTTGCGTCCTGTCGGACTTATAGCTCTTGAAGTACTCAAGCAAGGCACGAGAAACAGTTTTGTCGACACCTTGTGCCGACAAAACCGATATACCAAAAAGGCAAAATACTATTGCCCAAAAGTGCCTTAGCATAGACAAATGAACAGGTATTACTTACCCGACAGTTTTGCAATCTCTTCGAGCAATGCCTTTGCATCGGCATTGAACGAATCGCAAAGAGTGTTGAAATACTTCTTTGCAGGCATGCCCGGCTCGGCATGGCTCACACGTGCTATATACTCGTTATTGAGGCTGAAAATCTTGTTGAACAATGCCACCCATGCCTCAGTGTCGCCCTGCGCGTCGTATGAGAGCAAAAATGCCTCGGTTGCCAACTCGTCAACAACAAATGTAATCACCTTCTTGAGATTTTTTCTACTTGCCATAATAATTTGGTTTAGTTTGATTTATTTTGATTTTACCATACATCCTTGAATGCAGCATATGGATTCATAACTGCATCCAGAATGACATACCACATGATATTTGTCATACAGGGCAAAGCAGAGCATTCCAACAGCCCGCACAGCAAATATCTGTTGTAAAGATAGTGTTTTCTGTCGACAAAAACAACTGCTGCCGACAAAAACAATATATTTTGATTAAAAAAGGAAAAACACTTTCAAAATTCATAAAAAAAAGCGAAATTTGCAGATAAATAGAATTCTCAATTTATTTTAATCAATATTATGAAAAGTGCATTGCAAATAGCAAGGGCTGCTTACCAGCCCAAGCTTCCCCAGGCTTTGACCGGGACAGTTAAATTGTGCGAAGGTGCTGCAACAGAGTCTGTAGCAGACCAGGAGGCTATCAAGGCCATGTTCCCCAACACTTATGGCTTGCCTATCGTAACATTCGAGAAGGGCGGTGAGGCTCAGGAGTACCCTGCAATCAACGTGGGTGTAATCCTTTCAGGCGGACAGGCTCCCGGCGGTCACAACGTAATCGCAGGTCTGTTCGACGGTGTAAAGAAGTTGAACCCCAACAGCCGTCTCTATGGCTTCCTCATGGGCCCCGGCGGTCTGGTTGACCACAAATATATGGAGATCACTGCCGAGATTATGGACGAGTACCGCAACACCGGCGGTTTCGACATCATCGGTTCAGGCCGTACAAAGCTTGAGAAGACAGAGCAGTTCGACAAGGGTCTCGAAATAATCAAGGAGCTCGACATCAAGGCTCTCGTTATCATCGGTGGTGACGACTCCAACACCAACGCTTGCGTACTCGCCGAGTACTATGCAGCAAAGAACACAGGTGTTCAGGTTATCGGCTGTCCAAAGACTATCGACGGCGACTTGAAGAACGCTTACATCGAGACTTCTTTCGGTTTCGACACAGCATGTAAGGTATATTCAGAGGTTATCGGCAACATCCAGCGCGACTGTAATTCAGCACAGAAATACTGGCACTTCATCAAGTTGATGGGCCGTTCGGCTTCTCACATCGCTCTCGAGTGCGCATTGCAGACACAGCCTAACTACTGTATCATCTCTGAGGAGGTTGAGCAGAAGGCTCTTTCACTCGACGACATCGTTACATCTATTGCACAGGCTGTTGCTGACCGCGCAGCAGAGGGCAACAACTTCGGTACAGTGCTCATCCCTGAGGGTCTTATCGAGTTCGTGCCTGCAATGAAGGCTCTCATCGCCGAGCTCAATGACCTGTTGGCTCACAAGGGCGAGGAGTACAACGCTGTAGCTCCCGAGGAGCAGCGCCAGTACATCATCGACCAGCTCTCAAGCGACAATGCAGCTGTTTACGCAAGCCTCCCTGCAGGTGTTGCACGCCAGCTGACAATGGACCGCGACCCACACGGCAACGTACAGGTATCACTCATCGAGACAGAGAAGTTGCTATCGGAGATGGTTGCCAACAAGCTCGCAGCATGGAAGGCAGAGGGCAAGTACAATGGCAAGTTCAACGCACAGCACCACTTCTTCGGTTACGAAGGCCGTTGCGCAGCTCCATCGAACTACGATGCAGACTACTGCTACGCTCTGGGTTACAACGCTTCACAGCTCATCGCTGCCGGCAAGACAGGCTACATGTCATCGGTACGCAACACAACAGCTCCTGCTGCCGAGTGGGTTGCAGGCGGTATCCCCATCACAATGATGATGAACATGGAGCGTCGCCACGGCGAGATGAAGCCTGTTATCCAGAAGGCTCTCGTTGACCTCAACGGTGCACCATTCAAGACATTTGCTGCAAACAGAGAGCTGTGGGCTAAGGAGACATGCTATGTTTACCCCGGTCCAATCCAGTACTTTGGCCCAACAGAGGTTTGCGACCAGACTACAAAGACTCTTGCTCTTGAGCAGCAGAAGTAATATAGATACAAGGAGTTGATGGCAAACGCCAAAAAAACATCCAATACTGTAAAGGTCGGCGGACGGAAGAAAAAACCGTCACGCCGACCATCTTCTACACGCCGCAGAAAGCCGCGTGTCATGGCAACGTGGAAATATGTAGCCATAGCAATACTCATTACAACAGCTGTGCTGGCACTGGCCTACAAACCATTCATTGAGCCGGCATTCCACCGTTTCACAACATGCAGCGGTGAGAAAATATACGGCACATGCATCCCCGGTGGATACTCCATTTACGGGATTGACATATCGCACCACCAAGGAGTAATCAATTGGCAAAGGCTGAAGAACGGTACTCCCGGCGAGCCGCCAATAAGTTTTGTATACATAAAGGCAACCGAAGGCAGCAGCCACTGCGACAAACATTTCGGAAAGAACTGGGAAGCAGCAAAGAGCTGCGGAATAACACGTGGCGCATATCACTATTTCGGCACAAAGTCATCGGGCGATAAACAGGCCCGGCTATTCATCAGCAAGGTAAAGCTGGAAAAGGGCGACCTCCCGCCAATGGTGGACGTGGAGGAGGATCCAGAGAACCCCATGCTCTACAGAGAGGAACTGAAGAAGTTCATATCAACAATTGAAGAGCATTACAAGGTCAAGCCCATAATATACACTTACAAGAAATTCCACGCACGACACATCAACAATATCCACTTCAACGACTATCCATTGTGGATTGCCCGATACAATGTAAAAGACCCCGGCATTGCAAAAGAATGGATTATGTGGCAATGCACCGACAAAGGCCGTTTGCCGGGCATTGTAGAGAGAGTGGACATCAATGTATTCAAAGGGACAGCAGAGGAGCTTGAAGAGTTGAGACTCAAATGATTCAACGCCGCCTATCCCCCATCAACAGAGCCTCGGCCTTCTCTTTGTTTGAGCCGAACGAGAACTCCCTAAGAATTACATCATACGCCCTTTTATCCAAAATGCGCGGTGCAAGATATTCAAGTGCCTCCAATCTATAAGAATCGAAACTCATGAGTGAGAGCATGGAAGCGCACTGCTTTGATGTGAAGTAGTTTCCGATACAGGCGACACGTATCATTTTCACACGGTCCTTGTCGAAAGACTCCTCCTTCAACAGAGAACACAAAAATCTGAAATCGGATTTATCCATTGCCCTTGCACGCATGTGTGGCATATTGGAGTAATTTTCTACCGGAACATTCAAACCGATATACCGAACAGGCGAAGCCGCAAAAAGGGGCAGTTGCAACATTGCAAAAAGTACCAATAAGAAACTGAATCTTTTCATAGTTCTAAAAATTCTTTTTGCAAATATGGGCAAATTCAACCAGGCACAAACAAGTATTTATCCTAAAGAGCAGTAGGACAATCCCTATTTAATCATCCATGCATTTTGCGCAAACGGAATGCGTCAATCTTCAAGATATGCAGCACTGGCGCTTGAATAGCGCCTCCAAGCATCCACCATCGCCACAAAATCGGATGGAAGTTCAGAATCAAAGTACATCTCCTTACCAGTTGTAGGGTGCACAAAGCCCAACGTCTTGGCATGCAGTGCCTGACGAGGACATAACTTGAAACAGTTACGCACGAACTGGCTGTACTTGCTGAAGTTGGTACCCTTCAGAATCTCATCGCCGCCATAGACATCGTCATTGAAAAGAATATGGCCTATGTGCTTCATGTGCACCCTAATCTGGTGCGTACGTCCGGTCTCGAGATTGCACTCCACAAGTGAGACATAGCTCAAGCGCTCGAGCACACGATAATGGGTTACAGCATATTTGCCGACACTCTCATCGGCAGAGACACACATCTGCAGCCTGTTACGTGGATTGCGTGTTATATTACCCACAACAGTGCCGCTATCCTCTTTGGGATTACCCCATACCACGGCATTATAGGTACGTTTTGTGGTCTTCTTGAAGAACTGCATTCCCAAATGCGCCTTGGCAAAGGCTGTCTTTGCCACAACAAGCAGACCCGAAGTGTTCTTGTCGATGCGGTGCACAAGACCCACTTGCGGGTCATTAGGGTCGAAATTGGGATTATCCTTCAGATGCCATGCAACGGCATTGATGAGCGTTCCGTGCGTATTGCCGCATCCCGGGTGTACCACAAGGCCTGCAGGCTTGTTCACCACCATGAGGTCATCATCCTCATAAACGACATCGAGCGGTATATCTTCGGGGACAATTGTATTGTCATATGCGGGTGTGTCGTATGTAATAACAATCTCATCCAATGGCTTGACCTTGTAGTTGCTCTTTACAACCTTTCCATTTACAGAGATTGAACCGGCATCGGCCGCCTGCTGAATTTTGTTACGCGAGGTGTGGGCTACATGGTCGACAAGGAACTTGTCTATGCGCACGGGCGCCTGCCCCCTGTCTGCTGTTATACGCAGCTCACGAAAAAGGGACTCCTCGGACTCAAATTCGTCTATATCAAGCAATTCGGGGGTTATATCGTCCATAAATTATCAGATATCAAAATTTGAATCAAAGACTGGCTCTCCCTCTTCACCGCTCTCTTTTCCACTGCCAATCACTACCGTCAACGAAGCACCTTGAGGGACAACCTCGCCATTGGAAAGCTTTTTGCCATTGTAGCGCAACTCATACACCCAATCCTTTTCACCGGGAATGGTGTCGATCCTCTCAATAACAAAGCCGGCTGCCGTGATGTGGGACGCGGCCTCTCGGTAAGTACGGTTATCTATTACCGACGGGATGGAGCGTTTGGGTTTCACTGCAGAGTTGATGACAAGCCCCACCTTGCGTCCCTCCTTTACTGCCGAACCGGCCTCGGGGTATTGCATGACAACCTCATCCTCCAAAGCATTCTCCTTGTAACGGCGCTCAACAACGGCATAGTCGAGTTTCTCTTTTGCAAGAACCGCAACGGCCTCATCGAGCTGGACACCGCATACATCGGGGACGGCGCACGACTTGCCGTGATTTGTATATCCATCGACCCAATACAGCGCCAAGACAGGCAGGACGGCAAGCACTGCCGCCATTGCCAAAAGGTTCAGCACTACTACCGTGAATCTCTTTTTAAATGTCACTTTGCCTTTTTTGGGGGTTGTCTTTCTCTTCTCCATTTCTGCAGGGTCTTTTTCTGTATCTTCCATATCCGTGTAACGGATTCAATAAAAGGGTGTATATGCCACACCACCGTAAATTGAATGCAAAATTAATACAACTTGAGTGCAATCACAAAAATAAGCCGATATTTTTACCCGCCATGCAACCATTGAGGCCTACAAACTGTTTTTAACGCGCCATAACATTAATACAACTGTCAGAAGGCGCTTTTTTCTTGCATTCTTTTTACTTTTGTTGTATCTTCGCAAGGTTAAAAAGCATACATGTTACCGTTATGAAAAAGATAATGTTCATTCTCGTTCTGGCAATATTGTCAACAGCCGGAGCGCAAGCACAGCTCATAAAGAAAAAAGCAAAGAAAGAGAGCGTTGAAAACGAGGCATACAAAGAAGGCAAAGTTCCCGTAATCAACGGCAAGGTGACTTTTGAAACAGAAATCCCTGCACCAGGCCTTACCGCAACACAGGTTGAAGAGAAGGTGAATGCATGGATTGCCGAGCGCTATGTAAAGCCCACCGTAATCTCGGTACAGCGTTTTGAGAGCGGAAAACCGGGCACCACAATAATCAAGGGCGAGGAGTATATTGTCTTCAGGAGCAGTTTCTTTATTCTGGACAGAGCAAGAATGTACTATTTCCTCACACTCACAGCCAAGGACGGCAGTTGTAATTTCAATCTCTCGCGCATCACCTATTGGCATGACGACGAGGACGAGAAAGGCGGTGTAAAGATGATTGCCGAGAATTGGATTACCGACGACAACGCATTCAACAAAAAGGGTGAGCTAAAGAGATTCGAGGGTAAATTCCGCCGCAAGACCATCGACCTGAAAGAGCATCTTATTGACGAACTGACCAAAGCATTGAACTAATGAGAACGGTTGACAAGATAAGATACATACTTAACGTGCTGTTCCTCATTGGAGCGGCAGTGACATTCGTACTGTTCCTGCTCAACGGCGACGGCAACGCGTTCAAGATTGCCGGCGTAACAGCTCTGGCATTCAAGATTTTGGAATTCATTCTCCGTTTCGTAAACTGAAAGGCTGTAATGATAAAGAGGATATTATACCTTATGCTCCTTGTCGTGCCTGTAATTGCAAGCGGACAGAGTTTCAAGCAGAACGGCGAGAGTGGCGGACTGGGACACGGCGAGGTCTTCAGCCCGTTCAAGGACAACCCCAAAGACAGCACAAAGAAGAGTGTTGTGGTTCCCAAGGAGATACACCAGTGGAGGATAGATAGGAAGTTCGGCCGCAAAATGGAAATCAATGCCGACACGTTGCAGTTCATGTTCCAGAACCGCCACCTTACCGAGGGGGAGAACGGCGAGTACAATTTCCTTGGCAGTATGGGAACACCCAGGCAGACCAGACTATACTTCAACCGCCCCACAAACACCACATTCGATTTTCTGCAACCCTATGACCATTTCTACACCACCCCCGACAGGTTCATATTCACCGACACAAAGTCGCCATACACGAACCTCACCTACCACTCGTCGGGCAACAAGGTCGATGGCGATGACCACATAAGGGCATACTTTACCACAAACGCAGGAAAGCACTTTGGTGTAGGTTTCCTGTTCGACTACCTCTATGCACGCGGACGATACGACAAACAGTCGACATCACTCATCAATTTCTCACTCTTCTCATTCTACCGCAGCGACAGGTACAACTACCACCTGTTGGCAAGCCGCTATCGCATGAAACAGAGAGAGAACGGCGGTATAACAGATGACCGCTACATAACCCGCCCCGAAGAGACAGACGGAGGAGGCAACATGGGCACCGCCGAAATACCGGTAAGGCTTGATGCGACATGGAGCAGAAACGAAGTATATGACATATTCTTCACACACAACTACAATTGGGGTTACCATCGTGAGAAGTTATTGGCCGACACTGCAAGCAACAGTATGGATTCCTTGACTGTACCCAAAGACTCTGTCATAACCGAATTTGTAAACGTGGTGCGCCTGACACACACTGCCGACGTGTCGTTCCTGCGACATGAATACATAAACCACAGACTGCCGAGGAACTACTATGCCGACACCTTCCTGCCACACGACTCGGTTGACAACACCAACGACCTTTCTATTGACAACAGGGTGGCCCTGTCAATGTGCGAGGGGTTCAGAAAATGGGCCTTTGCCGACATTACCGCCTTTGCCGAACACAGATATGACCGTTACCTGTTGCCCGACACCCTTACCGGTAACCCACAGGAGTTCAATGAGACCTACAACGAGCACTCACTGTTTGTTGGCGGTGAGATTTCCAGCACCCATGGCAGAAATCTGCGCTACCGTGCAGGAGGAGAGACAGCCATCCTTGGCGGAGAGTTGGGTTCATTCTCCATTGACGGCGGCATTGACTTCAACTTCAAGCTGTGGAAAAAGGATATCAACCTGTCGGCAAAGGCATTCATGAAGAACAACAGGCCATCGTTCTACTACCGTCACTACCACTCCGAGCACTTCTGGTGGGACAACGACCTTGCCAAGGAGTTCAAGACGCGCATTGAGGGCAGCCTTGAAATTCCCTTTACAAGAACCAGACTGAATGCAAAGCTTGAGAATGTTAAGAACTACACCTACATTGCCAACCGTTCAATCCTTGCACCTAACAGGCAGGATTACCTCAACCGTTTCAATGTGGAGCAGGAGAAAGGGAACATACAGGTAATTGCGGCATCTCTGAAACAGGATTTCAAATACGGAATCTTTAACCTGAACACCGAAGTTACCTACCAGTACAGCAGCAACCAGGCTGTTCTGCCACTACCTACGTTGAACGCATATGCCAACATTTTCCTGAAATTCACCATAGCCAAAGTCCTGCACACCGAGATTGGTGCCGACGCATGGTATTTCACAAAATACTATGCACCCGAATACATGCCGGCATTGGGACAGTTCGTGCAGCAGAACCAGGCAAACAGGATTGAAATCGGCAACTATCCGGTAGCAACCGTCTACGCTAACTTCCAGCTTAAACAGACACGTTTCTACGTAAAATACTACCACGCAAACAAAGGGTTGGGCAGCAGCAACTATTTCACCACACCTCACCATCCGCTGACACCGTCGGTGCTATGGTTCGGACTGTCCTGCAGATTCTACAACTAAACACACACTCACTTGCTATGAACATAACCGTCAAATGGGGTTTTATTGGCTGTGGCGAAGCGACGGAGAAGAAGAGCGGCCCGGCATTCCCGCTGATAAAAGGTTCCGAGGTCGTAGCCGTCATGGGACGCGACAAGGAGAAGACCAAGGAGTACGCCAAGCGACACAACATACCGCATTGGTACACCGATGCGCAGGCACTTATCGATGACCCAGATGTGAATGCAGTCTACATTGCCACACCGCCATCGTCGCATGCCACATTTGCCATAATGTCAATGAAGGCCGGCAAGCCTGTATATGTGGAGAAACCGCTTGCAGCCAACTACGAGGACTGCACACGCATAAACAGAGTATCAAGAGAAACCGGTGTACCCTGCTTTGTGGCATATTACCGCCGATACCTGCCCTATTTCCAGAAGGTAAGGGAACTGTTGCCGCAGATTGGCAATGTACTGAACGTGCAGATACGTTTTGCAGTACCGCCGCGCGACCTCGACTACAACCGCGAAAACCTCCCATGGCGAGTGATTCCCGACATTGCCGGCGGCGGCTATTTCTACGACCTTGCACCGCACCAGATAGACCTGCTGCAGGAGATGTTCGGCTGCATACTCTATGCCGAAGGCTACAGCACCAACCGCGGAGGTCTATACAAGGCCGAGGACACTGTGAGCGCCTGTTTCAAGTTCGAGAGCGGTATTCCCGGCTCGGGTTCATGGTGCTTTGTATCGGACGAGTCATCGAAAGAGGACCACATTGAGATTTTCGGCAGCAAGGGATGCCTTAAATTCTCGGTATTCACTTTTGAGCCTATTGAACTGCGCACAGTTGAAGGAACAAAAGAGTTCAACATCCCCAACCCACCATATGTGCAGTTGCCGCTCATACGCAACATTGTTGAGCATATACAGCACATTGGACATTGCGAGTGCGACTGTGTGAGTGCAACACCCACAAACTGGGTACTCGACAAAATCCTTGGCAAAATAATCTGAGTGATGAGAAGCATTAGACACCGGAGACCATTCAATACAAGAACAATTGCTGCAATAGCAATTCTGTTGCTCTCCATGCAAGCCGCAGCACAGGAGAAAGAACAGTCTGCTTTCTTTGAGAAGATAAAAGGTATAACAACCAAGACTGCAGATTTCATAGACTACGTGCTGAACGATGCCGACACGGCATACGTGGCAAATAATCTCTATAACCTCACAGTCATGCCGCAATACTCATTGGGCTACGAATATTACAGCCTCAGTTCGTTGACAGACGGCAAACAGAGAGTGGAGATAGCCCCCGACTGCCGAAATAAACTTACATTGAATGTGGGATGGCGATGGATAATTGTAGGATACGGCATAAACCTGAACGGCAAGAAGCCGGAATTCGATTTCAACACAAGCCTCTACTCGGCAAGGTTCGGGCTCGACCTTTTCTACCGCAAGAACAATGCCGGGTATAAAATAAGGGAACTTGACGGTTTCCACAATGAAGGCGCACCCCTACAGAACTACAACAAGGAATTTGACGGCATTAGTATAAGACAGATGGGTATTGGACTCTGCTATGCATTCAACAAGCGCTTCTCGTATGCCGCAGCATATGGACAATCGACCATACAGCGCAGGAGTGCCGGTTCACTTATTTTGGGAGCAGGATACAACCGCCAGCAACTCACCTTTGACCACGAGATGCTCGAAACACCCATTGCAGAGCAACTGAGCAATAGTCTTAAATTCAAAGAGGTGGAATACAATGACATCAGCCTCAACCTGGGCTACACATACAATTGGGTCTTTGCAAAGAATTTCCTTGCCGGCCTGTCTGTTGCCCCGGCTGTCAGTTGCAAGTTCGAGACAAACAGGTTCATGGAAAGCGAAAAGCGCAAAACAGACATCAATTTCGACCTGACATCACGCGCAGCACTCCTCTACAGCAACGGCAGATACTACACAGGAGCCTCCTTTGTATCACACACATTCAACTACAAAAAAGAGCAAATGTCCATGTTAGACAGTTTCGGTATTCTTGAGGTGTATGTAGGCTACAACTTCTGGCGCAGAAAGAGATAAAAAAATAGAATGACGCATGCATGTATGTGCGTCATTCTATTTTTTTATCTCTTTTCCGCTTCGCTTGAAACTGAATCAGAAACGCATTCCAAGTGTAGCAACAACCGAATGGTTGGCCATTGTTACTGCAGCACCGGGATTGGCGACCTCGAAATCATAGAAGGGATAGAATTCAGCCTTCTGCATCTCAAGCGCATAAGCCAAATCGAAATAGAGCATTTTTCCATGGAAACCGATACCGGATGTTATGACACTCTTGTCGAAACGGTTCATGTACTCGGTTGATGTCTCTGTAACGGATGCGTTATACAACTCCTTATATGCACCGTTCACAAACGGAGCCGTCATGTAGTTGTAGCCCAAGCGAGCAGCAAAGCCATCGACATTCAGTTCGGCACCGACACGCACGGTGTGCTGTGCTTTCATGTTATACTTTATCTCATCATTCTGCGCACTGTAAACATCGCCTCTGCTTGTAAACGCAGCCTTTGCATAGTCGGCATACTCATACTCTGCATTAAGCGCAACATAAGTACCGAAAGTGTAGGCCATTGATGCATTCAAGCGCCATGGTGTCCTCAGTTTACTGTTGACTGAGAGCATATCACCATACAATATTTTATCAGTAGTACTTATACGCTTTCCGTAGGGGTCAATAATATCGGCCGAACTGTACTCCCTGAGGTTATACCATGTTGGAGTATGAAAGGCAAATCCCACTTTGAAAGGTGAATACTTAAATGGACGGAATATAACACCCAGTTTCAAATCGTAGCCACTACCCTTGATATAGCTGTCGTTTTCAAGTATATATATATTGCGTGGCTGGTAGAGCGGATTATCGACTGCCACCGCTTCGATATACTCTGTGTAGCGGGTATAATCGACAGTGGATACCGCAAGGGTTGCACCCAGATAGACGCGGTCGCATATGTTGGCAGCAAGGTTGAAATCCACGGTATACACCCCTCCGCGTGTCTCCTCATAGTAGGCAAGTTCATCGGGTGCCCACAAAAGAGTGGTATCGGGGTAAGCAATAAAGTTACCTTCGTTGTCATAGAGGCCTGCATCGGCTGCAAGCAATGGCAACCAGCTGTATGCAAAGTCCTTATACATCCAATCCTTCAAATTGTCATATTGAAACGTGTTGTTTCTGTACATATACTCCATCACATACTGTTGCGAGAAACCATTTGAAGCACCATACATCTCGAATGCACCCGCAAGGTTGTTCTTTTGACGATATCCCAAGCCGAAATTGAAATACTTGAGGTATTCGTCATCCACTTCAATGGCGCATACCATCGCAGCATTGCCGATGAAGGCATTTGTACTACCCGACTCAACCAATGAGCCCTCATAGTCAGCCTTGTTGGTCTTCACATCCACCGCAGCTGTGATGGAGACATCATTACTGCGATACATGGCCATTCCGGCAGGGTTTGTACCCATTGTCGACATATCTGCACCCAAAGCACTCATTGAACCACCCATACCCACATAACGGGCTGTTCCTGTAAGGTCATTTCCAAAGAGCGACGAGACATTATACATATTTTGGGCATTGATGCCTAAAGGCAACAGAACAAGGATATATAGCAATCGTTTCATAGTAGTGTCTTATTATTGTTTGTCGTTTATCTCATATATACTGCTCATGGGTGTCATCTGCGTGAGCCACCTCGTGAAGCGCCACCGGAGCTTCTGCTGCCACCACCGCTTGAGCTTCTGCCCCCGGCAGAACCATGATTTGAACTGCTCCTGCTACTACCTGAGCTGTAGCTTGAACGACTTCCCGAACTTGAACTGCCTGAAGAACGTGACATGCCGGTGCTGCTTGGGCGGCTGTACCCGCCGGAAGAGTTGCCCGAATTGCGGCTCCTGCCACGCTCTACGCTGCTGTTGTTGGATGAGGACGAGCGTTTTGCATTACTGTTGTTTACAGAAGTGCGTACCTGTTGCTCGCGACGGGGATTGTTGCCCGATGTTGTGCGCGTCTGCTGCTCGCGACGGGGATTGTTGCCCGATGTTGTGCGTACCTGCTGCTCACGGCGAGGATTGTTGCCTGCGGTTGTGCGCACCTGCTGTTCGCGGCGGGGATTGTTACCCGATGTTGTACGTGTATGCTGTTCGCGGCGGGGATTGTTACCCGATGTTGTGCGTGTATGTTGTTCGCGG
Organism: Bacteroidaceae bacterium; assembly: GCA_045650605.1. GTDB lineage: Bacteria > Bacteroidota > Bacteroidia > Bacteroidales > Bacteroidaceae > HGM04593. The sequence goes on from JAZRRI010000004.1 coordinate 21,124, forward strand.
CGGGGATTGTTGCCTGCGGTTGTACGTGGCTGCTGTTCGCGGCGGGGATTGTTGCCTTCCCTGTGGTTCAGGCTACCACGTGAGTCACGGTTTGGTCTGTTTGCAACCATGCCATTTGTAGGAATTCGTCTGTTATGATTTGACGGTTTCCATGAGAAAGAGGGTTTTGTGTGGTTCCAATGCGGAGTATGCCAGTAATAATCATTGTGGCACCACCAATTGTGATGATGGTAATGACCGTAATAATGGTCAAACCAATTGTGGTGATGATATCCATGGAATGTATTCCAGTTCCATGGATTCACCCAATTGTAGTAGTATGGATAGTTGTATAAGTAATTGTTGGCGGTCGGATAAATATATACGGAGTATCCGTTGTCATACACAAGCCAGTCGTTTATGCCGCAATCATACCTCAAGTCCCAATAGAGACTGCTTGAAAGCAGTCTGCGAGGCGACTGGAATCGTACAATGCGTGTTGAATAGGTGTAATCGTCCACCACATCATACAGGTCATTGGTGAAGTAGGCTGTTTCAGCCTCATCGGTATACTCGTCGACATACACTTCGTCTTCGTAAACAGTTTCTGTATCGTCAACAAGATACATCTCCTCGGCACTCTTCACCACAAGCACCTTCTTCTCCTTCTTTGGAACAAAGTACATGTCATTGACCTGTGCCAAAGCAAGCAGAGGGGATGTCAACAATAAAAACAGAACCAACTTTTTCATAGTCATATATTTTTAAATGCTTCTTAACTCTTTTTATCCGGTACAAAAATAGTAACAGGAGCGGAGAGTACATAGGGAAAAATCCTACAAAAAGGGAGGATTTTCCCTATTTGAATTGCTTAAATAACAAAACAAGTCCCACCCCGGGGACTTGTCTGTTCCTTATCGCTTATCTATTGACTTACGTTTATAATCCTCGTTGAACAAGAGGTCGGCCTGATTGTCGTGCAGAGCACGAGGCACAGCCACACGGCCCGACTTCACAAACTGCAACATGCACTGCAACGAAACAAATTCGTTGTATAGATTCACGACAGTATCGGTTGAACCGGTAATTTCCACCACAGTGTAGTTGGGATTCATCTCCATGACACGCGCATTGCTGTGGCGTATGACTCTTGAAATTTCGCTGTTCTCAAGGATTTTCGGTGTCGAGAGTTTATACAGGGCAACCTCCTGGAAGAAGATTTCCTTATCGGTGTAGTAATCGGCCTTCAGAACGTCTACCTTCTTTTCTATTCGCTTTGTAACCTTATTGACAGAATCCTCCTCGCCCCACAAAGAGATTGTGTAACGGTGCACTCCCTCCATTGATGATGAAGATGCCGTAATGGTATCAATGTTCATCATTCGGCGTGTAAACTCGGCTGTCACCTGGTTGAGCATACCGGCAATATTCTCGGTATATATTATTATTGTAAACAGTTTCTTTTCCATAGTGTTGTCATTCAAATCTCATTTCACTGACTGTTGCACCCGGTTCGGTCATAGGCATAACATTGTCCTCCTCCTTTACTGCAACATGCAGGAGGAATGGACCATCGGTAGAGAGCATCTCGCGGATGGCATCATCGAGCTCACAGCGCTCAATGACAAGGCGCGACGGAATGCCGTATCCCTGGGCTATAAGCGAGTATTCAGGGTTGAGCATTGGAGTCCACGAGTAGCGGTGGTCAAAGAAGAGCTCCTGCCATTGACGCACGTTGCCAAGGTAGTTATTGTTCAGCAGAATCATCTTCACACCCACGCCCTGCTCCATTATTGTTCCAAGTTCCTGGATATTCATCTGGAAACCGCCGTCACCTGTAAAGAGACATACCGTACGCTCGGGCATAGCCATCTTTGCACCAATTGCAGCCGGCAAGCCGTAGCCCATTGTTCCAAGACCACCCGAAGTGAGGATACTGTGTGACTGTGTAAACTTGAAGTAACGGCTCGACATCATCTGGTTCTGGCCCACATCGGTAACAAGTATGGCCTTGTTTTCTGTAGCCTCGCTCACCTTGCGAGCAACCTCGCCCATGAGCAATGGGCCTTCTGTGGGGTTCAATGCCTTGTCTATTACCTTGTCGTACTCTATTGCATTGTACTCGGCAAAGCTTTTCACCCACTCGCTGTGCTCTCTTGGCTGCACAAGTGCGGTGAGGCCGGCGAGCACCTCCTTGCAATCGCCCACAATGGGGACATCAGCCTTCACGTTCTTGTTTATTTCGGCATGGTCAATATCTATATGTATTACCTTTGCCTGCTTTGCATAGGTCGATAGCTTGCCTGTCACGCGGTCGCTGAAGCGCATGCCCACAGCAATGAGCAAATCGCACTTGTTGGTGTTTACGTTGGGGCCATAATTGCCGTGCATGCCCAACATACCCACGCACAACGGGTGGTCGGTGGGGAAGGCCGAAAGCCCCATCAAAGTACGCGCAACCGGAATACCGCTCTTTTCTACAAAAGCCATAAGTTCTTCGTGAGCCTCGCCAAGCTCAACACCCTGGCCAACGAGCATGAACGGACGCTCGGCCTCATTGATAAGGCGTACAGCCTCTGCCATTGCACTCTCCGAAGGTGTAGGATACGGGATATAGCTGCGTACACTGTCCACTGCCGCAGGCTGATAATCGACCATAGATACCTGGGCATCCTTTGTAAAGTCAAGTACCACAGGACCGGGACGGCCTGTACCCGCAATGTAGAATGCACGTGCAACAGCCCAGGCAACATCCTCGGGTCGGCGCACCTGGTAGCTCCACTTTGTAATTGGCTGTGTGATACCCACAAAGTCAATCTCCTGGAAGGCATCGGTACCGAGCACCGCCGAGCTTACCTGACCTGCAATCACCACCACCGGGGTACTGTCGAGCATTGCATCACTGATACCTGTCAAGGTGTTTGTCGCACCGGGGCCGCTTGTTACAATGCAGACACCCACCTTGCCCGAGCTGCGGGCATAGCCCTGGGCTGCGTGCACCGCACCCTGCTCGTGACGTACAAGCACGTTGCGGAAATTGGTGCGATAATCGTACAAGGCATCAAATACCGGCATGATTGAACCGCCGGGGTAACCGAAGATGGTGTCGACACCCTCATTTATAAGTGAGCGCAAAAGTGCCTCACTGCCTGTTATAATATCTTTGCTCATAAACTGTTATTCAATTATTCTGATACCGCCCTTGTCGGCCGAACTTACCATTGAAGCATAGGCCTTGAGGCTCTTTGAGATGACACGGTCACGTGTAAGCGGGAACATTGTGCGTGCTGCAAGTTCCTCATCGGTGAGCCTTACATTGATGCTGCGTGCCGGTATGTCAATGTCAATGATATCGCCGTCGCGCAGTTTGCCTATGTTGCCGCCTGCTGCAGCCTCGGGGGAGATGTGACCGATGCTCAAGCCCGATGTTCCGCCACTGAAACGGCCGTCGGTAATGAGCGCACACTCCTTGCCAAGATGACGCGACTTGATGTAAGAGGTGGGATAGAGCATCTCCTGCATACCGGGACCACCCTTGGGACCCTCGTACACAATGACTACCACGTCGCCGGCCTGCACTGCACCGCCGAGAATACCCTCCACCGCAGCCTCCTGCGAGTCGAACACCTTTGCCTTGCCGCTGAATTTCCATATGCTCTCATCAACTCCCGCAGTCTTTACCACGCAACCGTTTGCCGCAATGTTACCGAAGAGAATTGCAAGACCGCCGTCACGGGTATATGCATGCTCAAGAGAACGGATGCAGCCTTTCTCCCTGTCGGTGTCGAGCGTCTCATAGGTACACTCCTGGGCACCCATTGTGTTGCAGAACACATTGGCAGGCGCAGTGCTGTAGATGCGCTTTGCCTCGCTGTCTATGCTATCGCCTGTAATACAGTACCTGGCAATATCCTCACCGAGTGTAGCGCCGTTCACACGCACCACTGTGGTGTCGAGCAGACCACCCTTTGCCAATTCGCCAAGGATTCCAATTATACCGCCCGCACGGCCACAATCCTGCATTGAATATTTTGCACTGTTCGGCGCAAGCTTGCACAAGCAGGGCACACGGCGGCTCAAAGCGTCGATGTCACTCATTGTAAAGTCGACACCGGCCTCACCGGCCACCGCCAACAGATGAAGGATTGTATTTGTAGAGCCACCCATAGCAATATCCAGCGTCATTGCATTGATGAAAGCGGCACGCGACGCTATGCTGCGTGGCAGAACGCTCTCATCACCCTCGCCATAATACTTCATGGCATTGGCAACAATCTGCCTTGCTGCATCTTTGAGCAACTGCACACGGTTGGCATGCGTTGCAAGTATTGTACCGTTACCGGGCAACGATAGGCCGATGGCCTCGGTGAGCGAGTTCATTGAGTTGGCTGTGAACATTCCCGAGCAGCTGCCGCAACCGGGGCAAGAACGCTTCTCTATCTCGGCAAGTTCGTCGTCACCCACAGTATTGTCGGCAGCCTTTACCATTGCTATTACAAGGTCAAGGTTCTCGTTTTTCCAGATACCCTTCTCCATGGGACCTCCCGACACGAAGATTGTGGGGATGTTCAGACGCATTGCGGCCATCAGCATTCCCGGAGTAATCTTGTCGCAGTTTGAGATACACACCAGCGCATCCACCTTATGGGCATTGCACATATACTCGACGCTATCGGCAATTATGTCGCGCGATGGCAATGAGTAGAGCATACCGTCGTGTCCCATTGCAATACCGTCGTCAATGGCTATTGTATTGAACTCGGCAGCATAACAACCGAGCTTCTCAATCTCGGCTTTTACAATCTGACCTGCCTCGTGCAGATGGGTATGTCCCGGAACAAGTTGTGTAAAAGAGTTTGCTATGGCTATGATTGGTTTGCCGAACATCTCGCGTTTCATGCCATTGGCTATCCAGAGTGCACGTGCACCGGCCATACGGCGGCCTTCGGTACACTGGGCACTTCTCAATTTAATTTTCATATTGCTAAATTTAATAATAAAAACACCCTTCTCGGTGCAGGAGAAAGGAGCGTTTCGGGAGTCACCGGGTACCATTGTCCCCGACAGCAACCGAACACATTCGGAATCGGGTGCAAAAATACTCTATTTTTCAGTTTACACAAAACAAGAATAAAAATATTTTACTTCTACAGGTGGTTATAATTTATCGACACAGACTACCTTAATCCCCTGTTCCTCATTACCACATAGATTATTACCGGAGCACCAATCAATGGTGTTATTGCACCCAACGGCAGAAGGCCGCTCTCCCCGGGCAGCTGGCACACAAGATTGCACAGAAGCGCCACTGCGCCGCCAAGCACAATGGTTGCAGGTATAAGATGCCTATGGTTGTTGCTGCGCATTGAAATGCGAGCCATGTGCGGCACAGCAAGGCCTATGAACGAAACAGGGCCACAGAATGCCGTTACAACAGCCGTCAAAAGACCTGTGACAGACAATGCAACTGCGCGTGTCGCCTTCACATTCACTCCAAGATTCACGGCATAGGCATCGCCAAGCAACAAGGCATTCAATGGTTTAGCCATAGCTATTGACACAACCAGCAGAACAAGTGTCACTGATGCAAAAAACGGAATCTGAGTCATTGTCACACCACCGAAAGAGCCCATTCCCCAAATCATGTATGAGTGCACCCCCTCGGCCGTGGAGAAATAGTTGAGCAGTGTTATTGCCGACGATGTCATGTAGCTGACAGCTACACCTGCAATCAGCAGGAACATATTGTTGCGCAACAGCGTTGCAAGCAGCAATATTATCGTCATCACAAAAAGTGCACCGCCAAAAGCACCGCCGAGCACGGCAAGATAGCCTCCGAAGCCGAATGTTGCGGCCCCGCCTGCCAAAAGCATAACAAGCGCCACTCCAAGCCCGGCGCCGCTGTTCACACCAAGCACCTCGGGGCCGGCAAGCGGATTACGGAAAAGAGTCTGCAACAGCATGCCGGCCACAGATATCGATGCGCCCGCCAGCAATGCTGTCAAGGCCTGCGGCAGACGCGTCTCAAGCACCACCACCCGCCACACATCGCGGCTGCACTCACCGCCGGTCAATATCGACAGCACCTCGTCACAAGGGATGTCAATACTGCCCCAAAAGAGATTGGCGGCAAACAGCACAAGCAACAACAGCGCAGCCAATACGTAGGCGAAAGCCGTTTTATCAACGCATCTTCTCATAATACTGCAATGTATAACCGGCCAACAGTCCCGGGTGGAAAATTGCGACAAGTTCCTTCAGCAACCGCTCTGGATGGAATGCCGTCTCTTCGAACAGATGCCTGTGGTGTGTATTGCAGGCATATATATTGCGTTGCCTGAATGGCTTGAAATGCGAATAGCCTGCAAAATCGGCAAGCAGGGACTCAAGCGTCCTGTCGACATCCGAATTGTATTTCAGCAGCCATAAATCGGCATCGGCAGCCTTGTCGAGCACCACCTCATAGGAGAGCGGAACAGAGCCACTGCCCGTGCAGGCCGAAAAGAGATAGTCGGCACCGGCATCGGCATACATTTGTCCCATAGTGCTCTGCCCGCACGGCACATACCAAGCCGAGCTACTCTTCAGTTCACACATAAGTTTAGGGCGATATTCCACACTTGTTGCAGTATTGTTCAATGCCACATACTCACGGCACACCACAGAAAAGAGCGAGTCACAGCGGGCACCCGCTCCAAACAGACGGCCATAGAAGCGCATCCACTCGGCACAACCGAGCGGCGAGGATTCCATATAATCGGCACACAGCACAAGAGGTATACCGAGATTCTCAAGTTTCCCGAAACCACCGTTTTCATAAGGCAGTACAAACACAGCATCGGGTGACACCTGTACAACGGCCTCTGTATCTACATTAAGCGAGCTGCCACAGTCGACAATACGCCCCGCCTCAAGCCCTTCGGCAACTGCATCGCAATAGATATACTGCGCATCGCAGACACCTTTTATTGCATTGTCTGCACCAAGTTCATCCAGCAGAGCGGCATGGACACCCGAGAATAGAATCACATTATCAAGCGGTGTACGCAACAGCACACCTGCCGGCAGGCCCGCAGGCAATTCCAAAGCCGAGGGCACAAGAACATACCGTTGCATCACCCCCTCACCCCAAGGATCGGCAACATCCACGACAGTATATCCTTCACACTCCACTATGGAGAGCAAGGAGGAGTATTGCATGGGGAGAGCATCACCATCCGGCAGGGGATATTGCTCTTTTGCGCCTCCGCAAGATATCAGAAGCACAAACAGTGATAAAGAGACGAGTGTATTCTTGAGAAACAGCATCATTTTTTATCAAACCTCATTGCTGTTCATGACAGATAGTTGCTGACGTATACTCTCCGAGTGAATAAGCTCAAAGATTTCGCGCACGGCATCGGCCTCAATCCTGCCGTCGGCACATGACTTCACATAACGCTCCATTATCTCATTGTAACGCAGCGGTTGGAAAACCATCATGCCCTTCTCGCGTTTGAGTTCGCCAATCTCCCTGGCAATCTCCATACGCTTTGAAAGGAGCCTCATCAGTTCACGGTCAATCTCATCTATCTGTTCACGATATGATAGAAAGTCGGCATTGTCGGCTACCGCAACACGGTGCACCAGTTTGCCAAGGATTGCCATCAGTTCATCGGGGGTCACCTGCTGGCGCGCATCGCTCAATGCACAATAGGGAGTGCAGTGTGTCTCAATCATCAGGCCATCAAAGTTCAAATCCATGGCCTGCTGCGAGAGCGAGAGTATCAGTTCGCGTTTACCGGCAATGTGGCTTGGGTCGCACAATAGCGGCAAGCCCGGGAAACGACGGCGCAGTTCAATTGGCAGCTGCCATTGCGGAGCATTGCGGAAACACTTCTCGCCATAGGACGAAAAACCGCGGTGTATTGCACCTAAACGCGTAATGCCGGCATTATTAAGACGCTCCATGGCACCAATCCACAACTCGATATCGGGGTTTACCGGGTTCTTTACAAGCACAGGAACATCGCAACCGCGCAATGCATCGGCAATCTCCTGCACTGCAAAAGGATTGGCCGTTGTGCGCGCACCAATCCACAGAATGTCTACACCGGCTGCAAGTGCCAGCTCCACATGCTCGGCCGTAGCCACCTCGGTGGTAATACACATGCCAAGTTCGCGTTTCACCCTTGCAAGCCATGGCAATCCCTCCTTGCCCACACCCTCAAAACAACCGGGACGTGTACGCGGTTTCCATATACCGGCGCGGAATATTTTCACACCGTTCTCCTGCAACTCCTTGGCCACCTGCACCACCTGCTCCTCACTCTCGGCGCTGCATGGGCCGGCAACAACCAAAGGTTGTTCACAGTTGCTGAATATATCTATCTTGTCTAATTTCATAATTTGGCAATTTTAGGGAAAAGAGTACGTGCATTGGCTGTTGTCATCGCAGCCACCTGCTCCACGCTGCAATCATATACTGCGGCCAGGAAATCGGCAACATGGGGCACATATGCACTTTCGTTGCGTTTTCCACGCTTCGGAACCGGAGCAAGATAGGGCGAATCGGTCTCAAGCACAACCCTATCAATCGGAACCGATCTTAGCACAGAGGGCAATGTTGACTTCTTGTATGTCACCACCCCGCCAATACCCAGATAGAAACCGTCGAATGACAAAAGTTTGAGCGCCTCGTCCTCGCTGCCCGAGAAGCAATGAAACACTCCTGTCAGCCCACGGCCACGATAGTCATCCATCACGGCATACAGTTCATCGAATGCACTCCGCGAATGTATTGCAAGCGGCAAGCCTGTCTCCAATGCCCACTCTATCTGCCTGCGGAACACCTCCTCCTGTTCACGTTTTTTTGTATCATCCCAATAGAAATCGAGTCCAACCTCGCCTATCGCCACAAAACGCTCATCGCTTTTCAGCAGATTATAGAGCCTGTCGAGCACGCTGTTATAGTCATCGCCAAGTTCTGTAGGGTGCAGACCAATCATCGGGTAGCATATTCCTGGAAAAGCATCGCACATTGCCATGAGTGCAGGCAACGTCTCCTCGTTTATTGCAGGCAGGCACAGTGTGCCCACTCCGGCATCAACAGCCCGTTGCACAGCATCGGCTCTGTCACTGTCGAACTCTGCAGTAAAAAGATGGGTATGTGTATCGACAAACTCAATCATCGGCATTTCTCTTTTTGGCTCTGTCGGGACGGTAATAGTAGATTACACCATACTCAGCGCACTTTTTTATGCGGGCATCGCCACTCAACGAGGCGAATGACTTCTCAACCTCGCCCCACACCTCGAATATCAGTTCATCGACTTCGTAGCGCATGTTCGATATATTGGCAAGCGCCTCGGCCGTGCGTGTCTGGAGCAAATGCCTGCGGTCATACATCTCCTTGAACAGTTCAAAGACCACCGACACGCGTCCCATTGTGGGGTTGTATATTGGCACACCGCCCTCGCCCTGACGGCGCTGCTCGCCCGCGATAATCTTCTGTCCCCACTCCAGGACCGAAACCTCGGAAAAGAGATTGGGCACGGTATCTTCATTCTCGGGCAAACCGTAGTATGGTCGTTTGCTACGTGCCACCTCGCCACGCATTATACACATGCTGAGCACCTGAATGAAGTGCGACACATACATCCTTGCCTTCTTTAGCGCCGCCTCGTAACTCTCGTTTCCTTTTTTGGGTGACTGCTCGGCAACACACCGTTTGTACACAGCCACCTCGCGCGAGAAACGTTCAAGCAGTTCCTTGGCACGATGATAGGTGTTATGGGTGAGCACATTTGTGAATATGCCACCCCTGACACTGCTGTCTACAGCAGCTTTCAGTGCACGAATGCGGGCCTGGTCGGTATTTGGTAATCGGCGATAGGGCATCCTTTACTATATATATATTAGAGATTACGGTCAAGTATCATATTTGCGAAAGATTTTAGCGCATCCTTCCTCCCGGGGGCAACGGATATCGCATCGATATACGCATCGCACTTGGCAAAGAGCTCGCGTATACGTCTTTCGCACACCTCCTTCACGCCAAGTTCATTATACAAGGCCGTGAACCAGGCAATTTTTTCCGCGGCATCGTACTCCTCTCTCTCCATCCACGCCTTCATCTGTGCAAGCTGAGCGGGCGAAGCAAGGTTCATGGCAGTAATAAGCAGGAAAGTCTTTTTGTTGCAGCAGATGTCGCCGCCTATTTTCTTGCCGAACAGTTTCTCGTCGGCATATACATCGAGCAGGTCGTCCTGCAACTGGAAGGCAAGACCTATTGTCTCGCCATACCTGTAAAGATTCTCAAGGTCGCTCTCGGAGGCACCCGCAAGCACACCGCCCAATTTGAGCGAAGCTGCAAGAAGCACCGATGTCTTAAGGCGAATCATCTCCATATACTCAGCCTCGGTAACATCATCACGTTTCTCAAAGTCAAGGTCATACTGTTGTCCATCGCCGACCTCCTTTGCAGTCTCGGTGAAGAGCGCAAGCATTGCCGGGAGTCTCTCGGCTGGGACATGCGACAGGAACTCGTATGCCAGCACAAGCATGGTGTCACCCGAAAGGATTGCAGCTGTGTCGCCCCACTTCGCACAGACCGTGGGCTTGCCACGGCGAATGAGCGCCCTGTCCATGACATCATCATGGATGAGAGTATAATTGTGATATGTCTCTACAGCCACTGCCGGATAGAGCGCCTCGTGCACACACTCCTTATACATGTTATAGGCAAGCAGAAAAAGCACAGGACGCACACGCTTGCCGCTCTGCTCCAAAGTATAGCGCACCGGCGCATACAGTTCACGCGGTTCGCGTTCAAACTCCAGTTTGTCTATAAACTCATTTACAATATCCCTTAATTCTTCCCAGCTATACATATTATTCCCTGTTTATTAAGAAACCATTTGAATTATTAAAAAAAGAGGCTGCGGAATGCAGCCTCTTTCATATGTCCTTTTTAAATTTTACTGCAAACGGAAGTTAACCGGCAATACAAATTTCACACGAACAGCCTTACCCAACTGACGACCGGGCTTCCATTTTGGCATAGCCTCAATCACGCGGATAGCCTCCTTGTCAAGATAGATATCACCCGAAGAACGGATAACCTCAGTATCCTGAATAGAACCGTCGGTGTTCACTGTAAACTTAACGAAAGTCTTACCCTGTGAGTTGTTGTCACGTGACACGCGTGGATACTTGATGTTGTCGGCAAAGTACTTCATCAAAGCCTTCATACCACCCGGGAACTCGGGCTGCTCCTCAACGACGTCAAAAATCTGTTCCTCTTCAACTTCTTCCTCAACAAAGACAACATCGGTCTCCTCAACGTCGGCGAACTCGCTCATATCCTGAACAGAAACGAGCTCCTGCTCCTCGATATCAACCTCGTCCTCAACGACCTTGATAACGTCGATAATCTTCTTTGCCTGTGGAGGAGGAGGAATAACCTTCTTCTCAATAACCAAAGGCGGAATCTCTTCAACCACAACAATGATGTCATCCTTTGACTTGCTCTTTGGAGCCGGCTGTTCCTCCTTATCCTGGAACTCGGTAAGCTCAAGACCAGCAAACAAGCAAACAAGAGCAAATACAAAACCAAACAATAACCAGGTTGTACGATTCTGCTCCAAATCAGCCTTACGGCTCTTCTTTACCTCAAGCAATTCAGCTCCGGTAAAATTCTGTTTCTTCTCTTTGTCCATTATCGTATTTGTATATATTTTGCAAGGTTACACTTTCTAATCGACAAAAATAAACAATATTTTTCAATACACACGCTTTATTTCATCTTTTTTTCACTTTTATTCTATTTTTCCAAAGACGAAGCACTTTTATCACAGTTTGCCCACTCAATATTTAAACATCAAATAGGGTATTTTATGAAAACGTAATGAGAAAAGATAAAAAAAAGCATTATCTTCGCAAACAAATACCGCAGTACGGCACAATACTAAAAACAAGAACGTGAAAACGGCAAAGACACTCTTTTACCTTTTACTGTTTCTCCCCTTGACCATTATGGCCCAGGGCGGGGAGAGCGCGTTCAATTTCTTGAGACTGCCCTACTCCTCACGCGTTGCAGCATTGGGAGGATACAACATATCGGTCATTGACGACGACCTCTCGCTCTCCATGCATAACCCGGCGCTGCTGATTAACGCAACAGACAAGACCCTTGACCTCTCATTCATGACATACATGAGCGGGAGCAAGGTTGCCGGTGCAGCCTTCAACAAGACGTTCGGCGAACGCTCGGCGGGTGCTGTTGCCGCGCGCTACGTCGACTACGGCAAGTTCGACGGCTACACCCCCGACAACATCTTCACCGGCACATTCCGCGCCATGGACATTGAGCTGGACTTCATCTACTGCTACCTGTTGAGCGAACGTTGGAGCGGCGGTGTGGCCGGCAAGTTCATCTATTCGCAATACGAGAGCCTGAGCTCACTTGCCATCGGTGTGGACCTTGGTTTGAACTATTATGACCCCGACCACGATTTCTCGGCATCACTTACCTTCAAGAACCTTGGAGGCCAGGTCATGACCTTTGAGGAGAAGCATGAGATTATGCCCATAGACATTCAGTTGGGACTCACCAAGCGCCTTGCCCATGCCCCCATCCTGCTGTCGGCCACTCTTACCGACCTGCACCGTTGGAAAAGCACACATTTCTATAATGCCGACGGTAGCAAGGACAACTTCGGTGAGTTGCTTCTCAAGCATATAACCCTGGGAGCAGACATACTCATCGGCGACAATTTCTACGCGTCTGTGGGTTACAACTACCGCATGAGCCGCGAGCTCTCCACAGGCAAAGGACTTGCCGGTCTCAGCCTTGGAGCAGGACTACATATAAATAAGGTAAAGTTCAGTGCCTCCTACAGCAAACTGCACATCTCGTCATCATCACTGCTCTTCAACATCGCATATTCACTATAAGACCTATATAATGAAACAGATAATAATAGCTATCGACGGCTTCTCGTCGTGTGGAAAAAGCACCATGGCAAAGGCTCTTGCCCGCAACATCGGTTACCTGTACTTTGACAGCGGCGCCATGTACCGCGCCGTAGCGCTTTACTGCATGCAGAACGGACTAATCAGTGACGGAAAAATTGACACGGCCACACTGCGCGAAAGGATGGCCGACATACATATAACCTTTGAGGCCGACCCGGAGACAAAGAACTCGCTGACACTGCTCAACGGAGTGAACGTTGAGCACGAAATACGCTCGCTCGAGGTTTCCCAGGTTGTCAGCCAGGTGGCGGCGCTCGATTTTGTACGCAGCGAGATGATAGCACAGCAGCGCGCCATGGGCGAAAAGAAAGGAATTGTAATGGACGGCCGCGACATCGGTACCACAGTGTTCCCCAATGCCGAGATGAAGGTGTTTGTAACTGCATCGGCCGAGGTACGCGCACAGCGCCGTTACGACGAGCTCACGGCGCGTGGCGACAAGCCCGATTTCCGGGAGATTCTTGACAACGTGCTGCAGCGCGACCACATAGACCAGACACGCGAGGTAAGCCCGTTGAGACAGGCCGACGATGCTCTGCTGCTGGACAACAGCAACCTCACGCGCGAGGAGCAGATGGAGTGGCTCATTGAGAAATTCAACAACATCACCAAGTAATGCTCAAGATAGAGATTGACGAACATTCAGGATTCTGCTTTGGCGTGACCACCGCCATCAGAAAGGCCGAAGAGGAGCTGCAGAAGGGCGAGACGCTCTACTGCTTGGGAGACATTGTACACAACAGCATAGAGTGCGACCGCCTCAAGAACATGGGTCTCATCACCATAAACCACGAAGAGTTTGCCAGGTTGCACAATGCAAAGGTACTCCTAAGGGCACATGGCGAGCCGCCTGCAACATATGAGACAGCGCGCCGCAACAACCTCGAAATAATAGATGCCACCTGCCCCGTGGTGCTGAAACTGCAGCAGCGCATCAAAAAGAAGTGGCAGGAGACAACGGACAAGGATAGCCAGATAATCATCTACGGACAGGCCGGACATGCCGAGGTGCTTGGCCTTGTGGGACAGACACACGGCGCGGCAATAGTCATTGAAAAAAGTTCGCAGATTGAAGAGATAGACAAGGACAAGGACACATATATATACTCACAGACAACAAAGTCGCTCGAAGGCTACAGACACATTGTCCGTGAGATAAAGGCTCACATAAGCGAAGAGAGGGAGTGCGAATCGTTCAACACCGTGTGCGGACAGGTAGCGAACCGCCTCGACGGCATTGGCAACTTCGCCAAGTCGCACCAGCTGATATTCTTTGTCTGCGGCAAGAAGAGTTCCAACGGACGCATACTCTTCGACGAATGCAGAAAGATGAACCCCAACTCTTATCAGGTGGAAGGCCCCGAAGACCTTGACCTTTCACTCACAAACGGAGTGGAGTCAATAGGCATATGCGGTGCCACCTCAACCCCAAAGTGGCTTATGGAGAGTTGCAAACAGGCAATAATAAACTATAATAACCAATAATAATATGAGAAACAAGATTCAATGCGTCGGCATTTTGACATCGGGAGGTGACGCACCCGGCATGAATGCAGCCATCCGCGCCGTAACACGCGCCTGCATCTATCACGGCATCAAGGTAAAGGCCATCTACCGCGGCTACAAAGGTCTCATGACCGGAGAAATCAAGGAGTTCAAGACCGAGAATGTAAGTAACATAATACAGCGTGGCGGTACAATCCTCAAGACAAGCCGTTGCGACGAGTTCAAGACCGAGGAGGGCCGTGCAAAGGCATACGAGACACTGCAGAGAGAGGGAATCAACGCACTTGTCGTAATTGGCGGTGACGGTTCAATCACCGGTGCATACAACCTTGCACGCGAGTTCGACATCCCATGCATTGCATTGCCCGGCACCATTGACAACGACCTCTATGGCACAGACACAACCATCGGCTACGATACCGCGCTGAACACCATCATGGAGTGCGTCGACAAAATCCGCGACACCGCATCGTCACACGAGCGTCTTTTCATCGTGGAAGTTATGGGCCGCGACGCCGGTTTCCTTGCCCTCAACGGTACAATAGCCACAGGAGCCGAGGCATGTGTGCTCCCCGAGATTGACCCAGAGTTCGAGAAAATCAACCAGTTCATCGCCAACGGTCTGCGCCGCACAAAGAGCAGCAGTATCGTACTCTTTGCCGAAGGCCGCGAGAAGGACTACAACATCATGGAGGTTGCCGAGGGCATGCGCCAGCGCTTCCCCGAGCTCGACGTACGCGTCTCAATCCTCGGCTATCTGCAGCGTGGCGGCAGCCCCACTGCCAACGACCGCATCCTTGCAAGCCGTTTGGGCGTTGCAGCCGTCGATGCACTGCTCGAGGGCCAGCGCAACGTAATGGTAGGTCTCAAGAACAACGAGATCGTATACATCCCATTCACCAAGGCCATCAAGGACGACAAGCCACTTGACAAGGACACAGTGCGTGCACAAGAGATTCTTGCATCGTAAGCATGCCACAGAGCTATACAAATAATGGAGAACCCCCAAAGTTCTCCATTATTTGTATATAATGACATCCATCGCCACATCGTGCGGTTCGGCAGGGATATCGGGCACCAGTTGCTCGCGGTAGCAGACACCTATCTTCAATGCCGCAAAACCGCTTTGCGTGAGATACTTGTCATAAAACCCCTTTCCACGTCCCATGCGCATACCCACGGCAGTAAAAGCCACACCCGGCACCACAATGGCATCAATCTCATCAGGTTTCACAAGCAGCCCCTGCTGTGGTTCATTTATGCCATAGGCACCTGCCGCCATTGCATCCTTGTCATAGCTGTAAAAGTTCATCACATCGCCCTCTACACGCGGCAACACCACCGACAGCCGCTGTGCCAGTTGCTCCACCAATGGCCATATCTGAGGTTCATCGGCAAGCGGCGAGAACAGCGCCACCACGGCTGCCCCGCTCACGGCAATGTGTTTTTCCAGTTCCTTGCATATGGCCACAGAGCGCTCAAGCGCCTCCTCTTCGCCAATATGTGCAAGGCTCGCGCGCACTGCACGGCGCAAAGCCCTCTTATCCTCTATTCCCATTTTCCAGTTTATCAAAGTAATCGAGCACCTTGCCTGCAGCTGCGAAAGAGGTCATGTTACCCTGCAGGAGCAGTTGCTCATAACGCAAAAGAACATCCTCCATTCCCGGCGCATTATAGAAACGGGCCTTCAACTGCTCCTCAACAGCCTCGTACATCCAATATTTCTGCTGGTAGAGACGGCGCTCGTCAAAATAACCGGTAGACTTCACATGGGCTGTATATTCATCTATCATTGCCCACACCTTGTCAATATCAATATCATAGAAACCCGAATAGGTCTGCACTGCGGGACGACGGCCGCTTGCCGGCATAGGGAACAGCTGCAATGCATTCCTATAGTGCACGGCGGCACGGCGCGCCTCTTCGGCATTGTCGCCGTCGGCCTTGTTGATTACAATGCCGTCGGCCATCTCCATTATACCGCGCTTAATCCCCTGCAGTTCGTCACCCGCCCCGGCAATCTGTATCAGCAGGAAGAAGTCGACCATCGAATATACGGCAGTCTCGCTCTGCCCCACTCCCACAGTCTCCACAAATATATTGTCATACCCCGCAGCCTCGCAAAGGATTATGGTCTCGCGTGTCTTGCGCGCCACACCGCCCAACGAGCCTGCCGATGCACTGGGACGTATAAAAGCACGCGGATGAGCCGCCAGGCGCTCCATCCTTGTCTTGTCGCCCATTATGCTGCCCTTGCTGCGCTCACTGCTCGGGTCAACAGCAAGCACTGCAAGTTTTCCGCTGTTCTTTGATAGCAGATACATGCCGAACGCATCAATCGAAGTACTCTTTCCTGCACCCGGCACACCTGTTATACCCACACGCAACGAATTGCCCGAGTATGGCAGACACCTCTCGACCACCTCCTGCGCCATTGCCTGATGCTCCGGCAACAGGCTCTCAAGCAGCGTTACGGCGCGGCTCAGCACCGTCACATCGCCGCGCAGTATACCGTTGACATAATCGTCGACCGACAGTTGTGCAGCCCTCTTGCGCCTCATTGTAGAGAGATAGGGATTCACCGGTCCCAAAGCCTCCACTCCATCGTTTACCTTAAGCCCCTTATAGGCCTCATTATTCTCGGGATGTTCCATAACAAATCAATTTCGTCACTTGCGAAGATAGCAAATAAGCCGTGTAAAAACAACAGAGCCGCCCAAAAAGGCGGCTCTGCAAAGTCAAAATATTAGGTTTGCACTTATTTCAAAGCAAAGCTGTTGTTCATGTACATGCGTGCCATATCAATGCCCTGCTCATCCAAAGTAACGTCCATAACATCACCGTTCAAAAGGAAGAGCTGTGCATTGTTACCGTCAACAAGTCTCATGAGCTGTGTAGTCTGGTTATTGTACTCTGCGCTCCAAATCTGTGTCTCCTCATCGAAAAGCAGGTTCATTGTCTGCTCGCCGCAAGAGAGTGAGTAACCATTCTCCATTGCTGTGATTTCCACATCCTGCCCCTGGCTGTTCTGTACAACCTGAACCTTTACTGAAGCCTTCTTGCCGGTCCAGAACTCGATTGAGTTAAGAATAACAGCATCAACAAATATAGAAACCTCATATACAGGAACAATGTGCATAGCCAAGAACACAAGTTCGTTCACCCATTTGTTGCCAATACTTCCATTCCAATCCTTGAGTTTGTTGGTCAAACGGAAAGAACCGATACATGATGAGAACAACATAGTTGCGCAAAGCAACAGAACCGAAAGTTTGAATGTCTTTTTCATAATACTATTATTATTAGGTTAGTAATTCCAACGACAAGTAAATCTCATCGCCTCATGCCGCAAAAATATCATTTTTTTATTAAAAAAAACTTTTTTTGAAACTTTTTTCACATGTCATTCAAAAAAAACAACTTTTTAGCAACCATAACATACAAAATAAGGGATTCCCGAAACCGGGAACCCCTGTTCAAATGCCATGCGGCACACCTATCAAAGTACACCGTTTACCACAAGTGCCTTTACAAGTGAGTAGAATTTTTCAACAGTTGGAATCTCGACACGCTCTGTCGGAGAGTGGGGAGACATCAATGTGGGACCGAACGACACCATATCCATCTTTGGATAGTTTGTAGAGATGATACCGCACTCCAGGCCGGCATGGATTACGCGCACGTCGGGCATCTTGCCGAACATGTCATTGTATGCGCTCTTCAACGCAGCCAACAGCGGAGAGTTCACGTTTGGCTGCCAGCCGCTGTAACCGCCGCTGAGTTCAACCTTCATGCCCGCCATTGCAAAACAGCTTGAAAGTTGCAGGGCAAGGAACTCCTTCATAGTGTCGCAAGAGCTGCGTGCAAGGATGTTGATTTCGGCCTTACCCTCACCAATCTTCACGATAGAGAGGTTGCTCGATGTCTCTACAGTGTCAGGGATTGTAGGGATGAAGCGCAGCACACCGTCGTGACAAGCAAGGATAGCATCGAGCAGATTGTCTTGTATCTCCTGTGGCACAACAGTCTCGGGCATCTCGGCCTCGCTCACTGTGAGAGTGATACCCTCCTCAATTGTAGCATACTCGCTGTTGTAGAGAGCCTCGTACTTTGCAGCAATCTCCTTAAGCTCGTCGATAGCCTCCTCGGGCAATGTGAGCACAACCTCGCAGCTTGCAGGGATGGCATTGCGCATGTTGCCGCCGTTCCAGCTTGCAAGCACAACTGCAAGCTCATCCATAGCCTCGCGCACGAAACGTGCCATCAGCTTGTTGGCATTGCCACGGCCTGCATTGATTTCAAGACCAGAGTGACCGCCACGCAAGCCCTTGAGCTGAACGCGTACTGCAACGTCGGCATCGTCGCTCTCCTCCTCCATAAACTCCATTGAAGCCGAGATATCGAGACCGCCGGCGCAACCGATGTAGAGAACACCCTCCTCCTCAGAGTCAAGGTTCAACAGCAATTCGCCCTCGAGCTCGCCGCCCTTGAGACCGAAAGCACCATACATACCGGTTTCCTCGTCGGCAGTGATGAGTGCCTCCAGCGGACCATGCTGCAGTGTAGCGTCCTCCATAATTGCCATTATAGCAGCTACACCAAGACCATTGTCGGCACCGAGTGTAGTGTCATCGGCATAGAGCCAATCACCCTTCACAACAGTTGTAATGGGGTCGTTCTCGAAATCGTGCTTGCTGTCGGGAGTCTTCTGTGGCACCATGTCCATGTGTGCCTGCAGGATAATGCCCTTGCGGTTCTCCAGTCCCGGAGTAGCAGGCTTGCGCATGATGATGTTGCCGGCCTCGTCCTGCCATGTCTCTACGTTGATGCTCTTACCGAAGTCGAGCAGATATTTCTGAATCTTCTCAAGATGTCCCGATGGACGAGGCACCTGTGTCAATGCCTCAAAGTGCTTCCACACCTCGCGTGGCTGCAAATCCTTAATTGTTATTGCCATAATATAAAAATTAGATTATTAATGTTATTTAGTCTATACTTTTTTAGTCTATACTTTTCCTTCTTATACTTCTCAACTGCAAAGCAGCAATGCCATAAAGTCCCAGAATGGCCACAAGCAGAGTCTGCGTGCTATGCACTATCAACGCAAAAACCTGTGCATCGGTTGTCGAAACGCCATAAAGAACCATAATGCTTATTATTACAAAATGCCATGGACCGGCTCCGTTGGGTGTGGGAACCACCACCGCAATACTTCCTCCCACAAACAGCAACAGCGCCGCCGCCAGCGAAAGACCGCTGCTGAACCCGAAGCAGAAGAAACTCAAATAGAACTGCATGAAGTAGCAGAACCAAATACCCACAGTCTCGGCCACAAACAGCCCGCCGTTCTTCATTTTGCGCAGGGATAGCAATCCCTCGAGAAAACGCCCCGCAAATGACTTTATCTTTTGCCACAGCGACAATTTGCGCAACAGCAGGAACAGCAGCACACCGACAGCCAGAAGCGAAAGCAACGCTATCACCAGCCCACGTGGTGTAGAGAGCAACGCACCGCCGGGCAACCTGAATCCCGCCTCGCCAATGAACTCAATGAACACCGGCCACTGCACGGAAACAGCCACAAGTGTAATTAGCAGCACCATCAGCGTGTCAATCATACGCTCCATAACCAGAGTGCCCAAGGCATGGGCAAATGGAACATGCTCATGCCTTTCGAGTATCACACAACGCGACACCTCGCCCACACGCGGCAGCACCAGATTGGCGGCATAGGCCACATAGACCGAGTCGACGCAGGTGGCGGCCGATGGGTTATACCCCAGAGGGGCAAGTGTCAGCCTCCAGCGCCAACCCCTTATCACGTGGCTCATTATTCCAAAAAACACCGTCACGGCAAACCATACAAGGTTCATCTCCCCAAGACTGTCCCAAAGCAGCGAAAAGTCAAAATCGTTGTACACCATCCACAGGATAAGGGCACCCAGCAGAATAGGCAACACTGTTTTTAACGTATAATTTAAAATCTTTTTCACAACTTTAGAAACATTTTTAATAGTTTTCGTTACCTTTGCAACATTGGCGCGGTGCAACCCATGTGCCCCTGGAGGGCTACAGGCATGGCATATCTTTGCCGTGATGGCAAAGATAACCAATAATTGAAGAAAAACAGCTTTTTTAAGTATAATTAAATAAAAAAAGCAACAGGCAATGAAGGAAGTTACGGCAAAAAAGAGATTGGGACAACATTTCCTCATCGATTTGTCCATTGCAAGCAGAATTGCAGACACTGTCGATGTATGTCCCGGCATCCCCATCCTGGAGGTGGGCCCCGGAATGGGTGTACTCACCCGTTTCCTGCTCGGGAAGCAGCACCCGCTGAAGGTGGTGGAGATTGACGAAGAGTCGGTAACCTATCTGTGCAACAACCTTCCACAGCTGCAGGAGGAGAACATAATCCCCGACGATTTCCTCAAGATGCACCTCGACCGTCTGTTCGATGGCGAACAATTCATGCTCATAGGCAATTATCCTTATAACATATCGAGCCAGATATTCTTCAAGATGCTCGACTACATGGAGTTCATCCCCTACTGCAGCGGAATGATACAGAAGGAGGTGGGCGAGCGCCTTGCCGCCAAACCCGGTACAAAGGCCTATGGCATATTGAGCATATTCATACAGCTGTGGTACGATGTGGAGTATCTTTTCACTGTCGACGAGAACGTCTTCTCGCCCCCGCCAAAGGTGAAGAGCGCCGTGGTACTCATGAAACGCAACGGCCGCACATCGCTTGAGTGCGACGAGGAACTCTTCCGCAAGATTGTGAAAGGCACCTTCAACCAGCGACGCAAGAAGCTGCGCAACTCAATACAGCAGATAGTGGGCAAGGAGTCGCCGCTGCTGAGCGACCCCATACTCGACAAGCGCCCCGAGCAACTGTCGATAGACGACTTCATTGAATTGACAAACAAGGTAGAACGCGACTTGGCATAAAAGCGGAGAGTTATGACACAGGAATTCATCAACCACATAAAGGAGCTGATAGAGAAGAAGGACTCCGTGCTGTTGCAGGACACCGTCGCAAGGCTGCACCCTGCCGACATTGCCGAGATTTGCCTTGAGCTCACCACCGAGCAGGCACGTTTCCTCTACCGCCAGCTCGACAACGAGACAGCTGCCGACGCCCTCATTGAGATGGACGAGGACCTGCGTAATGACCTTCTTGAGGAGCTCCCCTCCGAGGCCATTGCAAAGCGCTTCGTCAACTACATGGACACCGACGATGCCGTGGAGATTATCCGCGACATGGACGAGGAGAAACAGGAGGAGGTGCTCTCGAACATCCAGGACATTGAGCTTGCCGGCGACATTGTAGACCTTCTGCAGTACGACGAGGACACCGCCGGTGGTCTCATGAGCACCGAAATGGTTGTCGTTAACGGCAACTGGAGTATGCCCGAGTGCCTGAAGGAGATGCGCCAGCAGGCCGAGGAGCTCGATGACATCTACTACATATACGTTGTCGATGACGACGAACGCCTGTGCGGTCTCTTCCCGCTGAAGAAAATGATTACCAGCCCGTCCGTGTCGAAGGTGAAGCACGTGATGGACACCCAAATAATCAGCGTGGACGTGGACACCCCCATCGACGAGGTCACAATGCTCATCGAGAAGTATAACCTTGTAGCCATTCCCGTTGTCGACAAAATCAACCGCCTTGTGGGACAGATTACCGTCGACGACATCATGGACGAGGTACGTGAACAGACCGAGCACGACCAGCAACTCACCGCCGGTCTTACCCAGGATGTGGAAACCGGTGACAGCGTCTTCCTGCAAACCAAGGCACGCCTGCCCTGGCTCATCATCGGCATGCTTGGAGGTATCGGCTCATCGCTGCTGCTCAACTGCTTCACCACCACCCTGGGCAGCCACCCCGAGATGGCACTCTTCATTCCCCTGCTTGCCGGCATGGGAGGTAATGTGGGCACGCAGTCATCGGCCATTGCCGTGCAGGGTCTCGCCAACAACTCGCTAAACTCCAACCACATGTTCAGGCACATACTCAAGGAGATGGTCGTGGCAATAATCAATGCCACCATACTCTCACTCATGGTATATGTATACAACTTCTTCGTATATGGCCCCACAGACATCGTAAGTCTTGCAGTTCCGCTCAGCCTCTTTGTGGTAGTGCTCTTTGCATCGAGCTTCGGCACCCTCATCCCCATGGTACTCGAGAGGATAAACATAAACCCCGCTGTTGCTACGGGACCATTCATACAGATTATCAACGACCTCAGCGGCATGACCTTCTACATGATTATATCAATGGCGCTGACACAAATAATGTCATGACAAAATGAAAAGAAAACACGTTCTCTCAACAATAGCTGCCATTGCAGCATTGTTGCTTTTAATTCCAAGCAGTTCAAAAGCTCAATTACAGGAGTTCAAGGAGTGGGTTGCAAAGCCGAATGGCGAGCTCACACAACAGAAGTTTGCCAACAAGGCGCTCAGCAAGGCCGACTGCGACGAGGCTGCATTCATAATCGACTCGCTATGGCTCAAGAAGAGTGCAAAAGAGCTTGGCCGCCAGTGGGAAAAGCTCACCATTGCCAATGACTCAATAAAGCTCGCCTGCGCCTGCCGCGTGTTCGGCATGACTCCCAAGGACGGCCGCAGCCTCTACATCTCCATGCACGGTGGCGGTGAGTGCCCCAAGGAGGTGAACGACGAGCAGTGGATGAACCAGATTTACCTCTACGAACCGTTCGAAGGAGTATATATTGCTCCACGTGCACCATGGAACACATCAGACCTGTGGCACCGCAAGGGACTCGACGAACTGCTCGAGGACGTAATAAGGGCATGCGTTGTCTTTGAAGGTGTAAACCCCAACAAGGTATACCTGCTCGGCTACTCGGCAGGCGGCGACGGTGTATGGCGCGTTGCTCCCCGTATGGCCGACAAGTGGGCTGCCGCATCAATGATGGCAGGCCACCCCGGCGAATCGTCACAGGTGAATCTCATGAACACCCCATACATGATTTGGATGGGCGAGCACGACCACTATTACGACCGCAACATCCTTGCAAAGGAGAAGGCGCAGGTAATGGACTCACTCGCCGCAGCACACCCGGGCAAGTACATCCATAGCAACAACATCATCGAGGGTAAAGGCCACTGGATGGACCAGGTGGACACCGCCGCCATAGGTTGGATGGCACAGTATCGCCGCATGCCCTACCCCAAGCAGCTTGTATGGCGACAGGAGCGTGTTACACGCGAGCACTTCTACTGGCTCACAGCACCCGCCGACGAGGTAGAGCAGGGCAAGACCGTCATTGCAAATATCGACGGCAACACCATAAACATAGAGCAGTGCGACTACTCAAAGCTCACCATCTACCTCAACGACCGCCTTGTCAACCTCGACAAGAAGGTTACCATCCGCTACAAGGGCAAGAAGATTGCACGCATAAAACCCGGCCGCACCATTGCGGCACTGTACCGCAGCCTTAACCTGCGCAACGACCGCAGCTATGCATTCCCCTGCATTGTTGACGTAGAGATGAAATAAGAGAGAGACATATATTCCATGTTAAAAAACAGACAGCTGCTTAAAGTGGCTGTCTGTTCTTTTATACCTAAGTATGCATTTTTTGGTAGAATTATAAACAGTTTCTTAAAAATAACATTATATTTGCAGAACTGCAGAAAGACAAATGGGCTTTTCGTTAGCACATAATGGGAAGCCACATTGTTTTTTGCTGTGTATTTTTTATAAACCAAAAACAAAAAAGAATGAGCGAAAGTATCAAATCGGATGTACAGCCACAGGAGCTGAACATCACGAGTACTCCTGATGAGGCTGTCAATGCCGCTACGACTGAGTTTACAGAGCAGAACAGCATCAACGAGGAGACTCCACAAATGCCAACTGAGAATGCAACAGGTGAAACAGAAGTAGCAAAGCCGGCAAGCCGTCAGGAAATCATCGAGCGTCTGCAGGCTATTGCCGAGAGCGACGATGCGCTCAACAGCAAGGCCGAGACAGAGGCGCTGAAGGTGCAGTTCTACCGCATGCGCACCGCCGAGATTGAGGCAGCACTCAAGGAGCACGTTGCCCAGGGCGGCGAAGAGGCACTCTTCATTCCACAGCCCGACGAGCTGGAGGAAGCCTTCAAGCAGAGCCTCAGCATAATAAAGGCAAAGCGCAATGCATGGTTGGAAGCACAGGAAAAGGAGATGCAGGAGAACCTTGCAAAGAAACAGCAGTTGCTTGAGCAGCTGCAGGCGCTTGTTGAGAAAGCAGCACAAGGCACCCCAGAGGTGAATGAGTTCCGCGCCCTGCAGGCAGCATGGAAAGAGATAAAGAACGTGCCGCAGAGCGAGGTGGCTGCACTGTGGAAACAATACCAGTTGCTTGGTGAGCAGTTCTATGACGTGCTGAAGATAAACCACGAGTTCCGCGAATACGACTTCAAGAAGAACCTCGAAATAAAGACCATGCTCTGCCAGCAGGCCGAGGCACTGGCACAGGAGAGCGATGTAATAGCGGCATTCCGCCAGTTGCAGCAGTTGCACAACGAGTTCCGCGAGGCAGGCCCTGTAGCGCCCGATTTGCGCGAGGAGGTATGGAACCGTTTCAAGGCAGCGTCAACAGTCATCAACCGCCGCCACCAGGAGCACTTCGAGGCAAAGAAAGAGAAGGAGCAGGAGAACCTCGACAAAAAGACAGCCATCTGCGAGCAGATTGAGCAGATGGACTTTGCCGCACTCACCACATACCAGGCATGGAACACAGCTACACAGCAAGTTCTCGACCTGCAGGCAGCATGGAAAGAGATTGGTTTTGCACCACAGAAGATGAATATCAAGATATTCGAGCGTTTCCGTGCAGCATGCGACCACTTCTTTGTACAGAAGAGCGAGTTCTTCAAAGAGGCAAAGAGCACACTCGCCAAAAACCTCGAGCGCAAGAAAGCACTCTGCGAACAGGCCGAGGCACTCAAGGATAGCGAGGAGTGGAAAGCAACAGCCGACAAGCTCGCCAAACTGCAGAAGGAGTGGAAAGAAATAGGTGCCGTGGCACAGAAATACTCCGAGGCATTGTGGAAACGATTTGTCAGCGCATGCGACTACTTCTTCGAGCGTCGCAATGCAGCCACATCGTCACAGCGAAGCACCGAACAGGAGAACCTCAAGCTCAAACGCGCTGTCATTGAGAAGATAAAGGCCATTGACCCCACCCTGCCCGCCGGCGAACAGACCAAGCAGCTCCAGGCACTGGCACAGGAGTGGAACAGCATAGGCTTCGTACCATTCCGCGAGAAAGACAAGCTCTACAAGGAGTACCGCGAGGCCACCAATGCCCTCTACGACAGACTGCACACCAGCGCCAACGAGCGCAAGCTCGCCAATTTCCGCAGCAACATTGGCAAGAACGGCAACAGCCTGCAGCGCGAGCGCGACCACCTCATCCGCCAGTACGAGGCAATGAAGAGCGAGATTGCAACCTACGAGAACAACCTTGGTTTCCTTAGCGCATCGAACAAGAAAGGCGCAAGCCTTGTCGACGTAATGCGCCAGAAGGTAGAGAAACTGAAGCAGGACGCACAGGTAATCCTTGAGAAGATTCACCTCATAGAGGACGAAATGGAAAAAGAGGCAAAATAAAAGAGTTATAGCTCGTATAAACATCCGCTCCATGCAGCCAGATTTGGCAGCGTGGAGCGGTTATTTAATAGTGCATTTTCTATAAAAAGGTTCGTTTTCCTATAAATTTTACACCTAAAAAAGTGCGTTTTCCTACAAAAATAAGCCTCAAAAAGGTGCGTTTTCCTAAAAACGGGCCATTTTCCATTGAGCAATGTGGTATTCAATTTGATGAAACCGAATATTCGTCTTACTTTTGCACGTGCAATAAAATGACTGAAAAAAGATTCCGTTTATGAACACCATATGGATTGTGATGCCCATTCTCATTGTGTTGATGTTCCTGTTGGGTATTGACCTTGAGAAAAAGGCATTTACCAATGTTGCCAAACAGCCAAAGGCTGTGTTGTTGGGGTTGGCAGGACAGATTGTTCTGCTGCCGCTCATTGCGTTTGCCGTTGCGTGGGCATTGAAGTTGCCGCCTATCTATTTTATGGGCTTGGTGCTGGTGGCCTGTTGCCCGGGTGGCAGTTCGTCCAATGTCTTTTCCATGCTTGCTAAAGGAGATGTAGCCCTTTCGGTCACTCTCACTGCGTTGAGCAGCATAATTACCCTGTTCACCTTGCCTGTGATTATGGCCTTTGTAACGGATTTTGTGTCAAATACCAACGGTATGGATATTCACTTGCCCATTGGCAAGTTGCTGGTGCAGAACATTGTTCTGCTGTTTGTTCCACTGTTGGCAGGTAGCCTGTTCCGCAAGATAAAACCCCAAGCTGCAACAAAGGTGGCACGTGTACTTGGCAAGCTTGCCTTCCCTGCGCTGATGACACTTGCTGCGGTGTTCTTCCTGCAATACCGCAGTGAAATTGCCGACAATTTTGCCGTGCTTGGCATGTCGGCAGCACTGCTCATCCTGCTTGCCATGCTATGCAGCAGCGGCATGTCGCGTTTGAGCGGTTCCGGCACAGCAGTAAGGCGCACAATTGTAATTGAGGTGGGCATGCAGAACGCAGCACAGGCCATTGCAATTGCATCGTCGCCATTCATCTTCAACAGCGGCGAGATGGCCTTGCCGGCAATAATATATGCCTTGCTGATGAACGTGATTCTGCTCACGTATGTCTATAGCATCAGACGCAAAGAAAGGGCAACCGCATAAAAACGTAAACAGAATGAAAAAGTGGATTGAAGCCATGCGTCTGCGCACCCTGCCGGTGAGCCTTGCCGGTGTCATTTGCGGCACAGCCTGTGCGATGCTGCAGGGCTCGTTCAATGCCATTGTGGCACTGCAGTGCATGCTGTTCGCTGCATTGGCGCAGATTGCCTCGAACTTTGGCAACGAGTACTACGACTACAAGAACGGCATTGACAGGAAGGGACGCGAGGGATTCCGCCGCGGAGTGACCGAGGGGGAGATTTCGCCCCTTGCAATGAAACGTGCCACATATGCCACACTGGCGCTTGCGGCAATCATAGGTTGTACAATGCTGTTCTTTGGCCCGTGGTGGCTTCTCTTCGTGGGTGCAGCGGTTGCGCTGTTTGCATTGGGATACAGTGCCGGTCCCTACCCTTTGTCGCATCACGGATTGGGCGATATTGCGGTGATTATATTCTTTGGCATTGTGCCCGTGACATTCACCTGTTACCTGCAGACAGGCACCTTTGACCTCCACACCTTGCTGACATCATTTGCAGTGGGCTTGCTTGCCGCAAACGTGCTCATTGTAAACAATTACAGGGACATGGAGGACGACAAGGCTGTGAACAAGAACACCACTGTGGTAATCTTCGGGCGCAAAGTCATGGGATGGTGCTACGCGCTTGCGGGCGTTATTGCAATGGTTGCAATGCTCCCTGTGTGGATGGAGTTGCGCCTGTGGAGCCTGCCCATTGTGGCTGTTTATCTTGCACTGCACTTTAAGAACAGCATGCAGCTGAAACATTCACGCGGCGCAGCGCTAAACCCGCTGCTTGGCAAAACAGCTGTGACATTATTAGTCTTTTCGTTGATGCTTTTGGTCGCAACCATAGCAAGGTGAAAGCACACTTAAAGTGTGGTTAAAGTTCAGTATGACGAGGTGCGCCGGGTCAACATCTATATTATTACCTGTAAAAAACAGAAAACCGGCCTTGACGGCCGGTTTTCTGTTGAATGCGATAAATCTATTAATTGGAGTATGGCGGTGTCTGCGAGATGTACTTGCTGCTCACCCATGCCTCGCCACTCTCGGCCTTGTCGTACTTGATTTTTGCAAAGCTGCCCTCAATCTCATAGACCTCGGCCGCCTCGCCATAGGTCAACGAGCCCAACTGGGGGGCACTTGTCGATGGATATTCGCGCACCTTCAATCCCTTTTTAGAGGTACAATAGTAGGTTGTTGTAGGAACAACCACTTCCACCTCCTCTGTAATGGGATCATAGACATCGTCATAGCCGCTGTTCGACATGAATACCATCAAAGGGATGTAGACAAACCATCCAAACAGCAGAATAAGGGAGATGAAGAATGTCCACACATTCATGAATATAATTCTGAGTATCCACCTCAATATCATGGAGGCTATTGATATGCCAATAAAGGCCAATCCCATGATAAAGAAGCCTACAATACCTACGAGGAGTGCAGACCAGAATCCCTCGTCAATCCACGTTATAGCAATAGCTCCTACATATATAATTCCCGCCAAAACGTAGAAAATCATTGCAATTACGCTATCGGAATCCTCCTCGGCAAACCACTCGCCAATAGACTCAATCTTGTCCTTGAACCTTTGCCATAAAGAGCTTTTATATGTAGGTTTTGGAGTTGGTTTGGGTGTAGGTTTAGGGGTTGGCTTGGGCTGCGGTGGTGGAGGTGTCTTTTTAGATTGTTTCTCTATCATCTCCAACACCTCCTCGGGTGTAATTCTGTGGTTTATCTCGAACGTTGTGCGGTAGAGCATGCGGCTATCCTCATAGAACTCAATGGTCCATGTACCGCACTCGTTGTAACAATCCTTGTTGGTATTTCCAAAACCGCCCAATGCGGTGTTGTATATTTTCCTTTCATTGCGGTCAATGGTACCCTTCCAACTGAAACCGGGTTTGGCATCACTGTAGACCAAATTGCCACTTGGAGAGAAAATTTTGTACCATATGTCAATGGATGGTCCGGTGGTGATGACACGGTACCTGATACGTGGTTTCAGGTACTCGGTATCGTAGTATAGTGTGGAACCGTAGTCGCCTATGATATTGTTATCGGCATCGGTATTGGCAAATGTCGCATCGAGGATTTCGATAGAGGCAGGGCGCTCTACAAAGTGTTTAAGCAAGCCGTCCTTGTCCTCGCTACGCAACAAAGTGATAAAATCCTTATACTCATTGCTGCCAATTATTGCAATTCTTGAAGCCAACTGACCGGCAGCCTTTTTGATATCGAGATTATCTCCCGAGTCGTTATACTCCTGTACTACTTCCTTGAGTTTTCCGCAGGCCTCTTCAACTGCCTCCTTGCTGGGAGATGCCGCAGTTAGAAGATTCAACACATTTGCTATGGAACCTGTAACCTCAAGGTACTTGCTTTCGTTCTCCTTGGAACGCCTGAATATCACTTCGACCAGTGTGTCAATGTTCTTTACACACTGCTTAACTTTCATTTCTAATATCTGACTGACAGCCATAGTGTTTTAAATGTCACCAATATTTTTAATTATAATACTTTTTCAGAATTCAAAAAGCCACGTTACAGCAGCAACAGCAACAGGAACAGAAGGAATGTCCACACATTGTAGAATATTATCCTGCATATCCATTTAAGAATCATGCAGACAATTGTAATGGCATAATAGGCAATTCCAAGGATAAAGAAGCCTATGACACCGGCAATAAGCGCAGATATGAAGCCATCGTCCACCCATACCGAAATGACAGAGACTACATAGATTAACAGTGCAATGACGTAGAACACATTTGCAATCTTTTCGTCCGACTCATCACCGGCGAACCATTCGCCAATGGACTCAATCTTGTCCTTGAACCTATGCCATAAAGACCCGTTGTGTGCCGGCATGGGGGTTGGGGTTGGCCTTGGTTGCGGCTTGGGCTGCGGCGGAGGTGGAGGTAGCGGTTTGTTATACCGGTCGCTAGTCTTCTCAACAGCTACCCTCTTCCCGATATTGAAGATGGTGCTGTAGAGCATGCGGCTGCCTTCGTAGAACTCAATGGTCCAGGTACCGCACTCGGCATAGCAATCCTTGTCGGCATTTCCAAAACCGCCCAGGGCTGTGTTATAGACTTTCTTCTCGTCGCGGTCTATGGTACCCTTCCAGCTGAAACCCGGCTTGGCATCGCCGTAGACCAGTGTGCCGCCAGGGGTGAAGATTTTGTACCAGATGTCAATGGAGGGGCCGGGAGTGATGACACGGTACCTGATGCGTGGTTTCAGATACTCGGTGTCACTGTACAGCGGGCTGCCGTAACCTTCTATTATGTTGCTGTCGGCATCGGTGTTGCAGAATGAGACATCAACTATCTCAATTGATGCCGGTGCCTCGACAAAATGTTTCAAAAGGCCATCCTTGTCCTCACTCCGCAGCATGGCAAGGAACTCATCATACTCCTCGCTATCAATTGTCGCCACTCGCGATGCAAACTGGCCTGCAGCCTTTTTTACATCGAGGTTCTCGTCCGAGTCGTTATACTCCTGAACAAAATCCTTGAGTTTGCCGCATGCCTCCTCTACAGCCTCCTTGTTTGGGGCTGCAGACGACAAGAGGTCCAATATCCCAGCAATGAAACCGCTTATTTCCTTGTATTTGCCGGCATTCTCCTCCGAGGCATATATAACTTTAATAAGAGTATCAAGGTCCTTGATACTCTTTTTTACCTTAAGTTCCAGTATGTGATTTACTGCCATAGTATGCTGTGCACGATACGCTGCTGATTAAACTCTCTTACCCTGCAGTTCCTGACGCATAGCCTCCACTTCCTTGTCCGTATACAATCCCTTGTATTGTATTACAAACTCGGCACGCTTGCCCTGGCACTCGCCCCATATATGCACAGTACTGTCGGAGTTACGCGACACGTGTACGGTAACACATGTGCCTTTCTTCACAGGGAACCCCCAGGTAAGCATCTTCTCCTCGACCAGGGTAGACTTGTTCAAATCCACAGAATCCTTTTCACTGATATTCTCATATATAGCAAGGCGCACTTCTACCTGTTCCTCCTCACTGGTGTAGAACTCACGTGTGCCCTGATAAATGAGGTCATCTGTTCGTTTGATGACGTTTGCTACATGTGGCATGTCGTTCTCGTCGAGACAGCGGATACCATATGAGCGGCTTGCCAGGTCGGTACCAATCTCAACCTTTGTTGTCTTGTCGCCAACCAGTTTTGCAGCATGCAGTGCTGCACCCTTGGCAACAGCTCTGTCAGGTTCGAGATTGTCCAGACGAATGGGACACGAGAACTCGTGCTGCAGACGTTCCTTAACCATAGGCATGTATGATGAACCACCCACAAGAATAATCTCGTCAATCTTGACATTTGGCTCACGTGATATTCTTATGGCATGGTTGATGATGTCAATTGTCTTCTCGAGCAAGTCGTTTGTCAACTCCTCGAAGACAGCCCTGCTTATCTCTGTGATATACTGCTTGCGCTTGTATACAAGCTTGAACGATGCTTTTTCGCTCTTTGAGAGATTCTTCTTGCAGTTCTCGGCAGCCAACAGCATCTTGCCCGATTCGCGGTCGTCCTTTATATCCTCATATGTCACGTCCAAGCCGTTTCGCATAAGTACATAATCGAGCAACGAGATATCCCAGTCCACACCGCCAAGGTGGTGGTCGCCATTTGTTGAAAGAGTGTTGAGAACACCGTTCTGCATTCTCATGATGCTGACATCGAATGTACCGCCACCCAAGTCATATATCATGAATGTCTTTCCCTCCAGGCCCTTTGTACCATATGACAAAGCTGCAGCTGTAGGCTCGTTGAGCAAGTCGAGAACCTCCAGACCCGCAATCTTTCCGGCCTGCTTTGTCAGCTCGCACTCCATGTTTCCAAAATAGGCCGGCACGGTGATGACTGCCTTGTGGATAGGCGGCAGTCCTTCATAGCCTCGCTGCTCGTTGGCATCATCGACAACCTTCTTCAAAATGAGAGCCGACACCTCAACCGGCGAAATCTTCTTGCCGTCAATGGTTCTGCTGTAATTTTTGTTCGACATCTCACGCTTGATGAATGCCACAATGCGGTCAACCTCGACCGACATGCCGCTCTTTGCCTCCTTACCCACATAATACTGGTCGTCATCGTCATAGAATACCACAGACGGTGTTGTATATTCATCGTCGAGATTCTTGATTACATATGGCAGACCATCCTCACCTATAGTAGCAATACAAGAGTTGGTAGTTCCCAAATCTATTCCAAAAACATCTTTCATATATCCTTACTCTTCTTTATTATTTTCGCTATACTCCAATTTCACAATCTCTTCGGGCCTTATCACGTAGGTGAACATCTGCGGTGCAGCATTCTCTTCAAGTATCTTCTTCAGCTGCACTTCCGAGTTAACCACAAGATATGGAACACTCCACTCATATCCCGGAGAGACAGTCCTGTAGGTATTGTGCTCGGCCTCTACATCTGTAGGCTCCTTGTCCACCAGCTGCTGACGTTTGCGGTTCATTGTGGTTGCATCAACTGTCGTATCCTGGAACCTCCTTACTGAGTTGTTGCTCAACGATGCATCGACCCATGCGCCCAAATCCTTCACGGCGGCCAACAGGTCATAGCCGGGCTCACTCTCACTGTTCTGCAGAATCATCCTTATGTTGTCCGATATGCCTATAAGCTCCATTATAAGGTTCTTCTGTATCTTGTAAATCACATCCTCCTGATATTTCAAGGCTGCATTATGCTGTTTCTGTATTGTCAGTTCCTGTGACTCCACAACATTCTCCACCTTACCCTGTAATGCCTGCATGCCTCTTACAATACTATCCTGAACCATGCCCATCTGCTGTTGGCTCTGATACATGGCGCCCAACAAGGACTGCATCCGGCACATGGTCTCGTGCAGCCCCGACACTTTCTTTTCAAGCTGTCCGCAAACATCCCCGCAACAGCTGCTGCCAACAGATGCGCACTCCTCGCCTTCCGGCTCTGCGCCATCCTGCATTGAGGGGACGGTTTCATCCTCCTGCGCCTCGGGCATGCATTCTGTTTCCTCCATAGCCTCATCGGGTACTACTTCTACTGAGCCAACAGGAACAATCTCCTCAACGGGGAGTTCCTCGCAGCCTGCATCCTCCGTTTGAGTAAATTCCAACTCCAGCCCCTCTTCGTTAAGGACAATCTTCTCTACTGTTTCATCGGCCTGCTGCGGTTCATTCAAGACCTCAGCTTCGTTTTCTGTATTTTTTTTACCAAAGAAAAACATCATAGCTATTCATTTTTATTGTTTAACACCAGAAATCCATCGCTCCGCTTCGCAAGAACCATCTTTTTTATAATGTTGGCAATTGCCATCGGGGCCATTATCGGTCATATGCCCCAAGACATACGAGCCATCCTGCAGATAGTACACACCACTGCCCTGTTCAATCCTACCGCTTACAAAACGTGCACAAAGACGTTCGCCATTCGGATAGAACAACACTCCCACACCATGCATCTTGCCATTCTTCCACTCACCGGAATAACGGATGCCATCGGTGCGCACCATTGTACCTACTCCATTCCTGCGGTTTAGGTTCCATTCGCCGGCATATTTGTCTCTTTCGTGTGTTACTTCCATTCCCACACCGGCCTGCAAGTCAAGTTTCCATTCACCGGCATAGTAACTTCCGTTCTCCTTTTTGCAAACACCAAAACCGGAACGTTCATTCTCCTTGCTCACATTTCCGCAATACTCGGCACCATTCCACTCCATAAATGAGAGTTCACCGGCCTTTGCTGTGCCGGGCTGCATCTCATCCTCGTCAAAATCCTCTACCCTGTCAATCCAGCCCAGTGCATAGAGATAGCAGTCTATTATGTAGTCCGATATGCCGTACTGGAAAAAGTTATCCTCCTGAAAGCTCTGTTTAATGGTATTCAGGCGCAAGTCAAAATCGGCTTCGTCAAGTTCACGCAGTTCAAGCAACCTATTGCCTATACGGTCATTCACCGAGCGTCCTATAACCACTTGAAAGCGGTCTTCAATTGCCCCGGCAGAGTAGTCTGAAACAACGGCCTTCAAACGGTATTCCGTCAGAATCTCTTCACCGAATTCCTGTACAATCCTTGATAGCAGTTCGTGAAGCAACATATTATTCCGGTTTTTCTGTCAATGTCTCGGGGTCACATTCAGTCAACACCTCGGCATCATTCGCCAAAGTCCCGGCACTCTCTGCACAACACTCACCGGGAGTATATTCAGTATCAACAGCAGACTGCGCCGAAGCATCCTCCAAAGCTTTCAGAGCCTCTTCGTTACACTGCTCCATTCTCTCGCCTCTCTCTTTTATACGCTGTTCCTTGAGTTGTCGCTGCATATTTTCAAATGAGTTTTTCTGCAGTTCCCACAGTTGCAAATCTTCTTGCGTTTTCACCTCATTAGAATGCGCAATCATTTCAATATTCGCCTGCAACTCTTCATATTCCTTCTTGGCAACAGGAGCCCACTCATTGTATGAGACACTCTTGTCTTCATACTCTTTTTTTACCTGTTCAATCTCCTTGGCCTTTTGTGCTAAAACCTCTTCTTTTGCAGCAACGTCGGACTCCCTCTTTGATTTTTCCATCAACAACAGGCTCCACCAGGACTCTTTTTCCTCCTTTTGCTTCGCAATCTCGGCCGTGAGCCTCCTGATATCTTCATCCAGCTCGGCCTTCAACTTGTTGAGCCTGCCAAGTTCAGTCTCCGATTCATCCTTCTTTTTCTTCAAGGCTCTCTGCTGACGTTTGTCATTGTATATCAACAAGCCGCACTTTATCTCGTCCATATCAACGATTCCGGCCATGGACATATCGTCACGGCTACCCTTCTGGCTAAGTACAGGCAGATAGTCGTTCAACTCCTTCACAGCCTTCTCCTCACCCAAGTCGTTGAAGATAGACAATGTCTGTGAATAGAAGTTCTGTAGATTATCCATTGTCACCCACGAGTCGTCCAAGCCGTCGGAACCCAGAATCACCGCTGATGGGAAATCGCCCTTTCCGCTGAACGCATAACGGAACATAGGTATCGGGTTGCTGTTGCACAATGATGTAGTCATATTCAAGAAGCAGTTGCAATCCCAGGGTACAGGCTCAAACCACTCCATATTCCTGTTGCAGGCAACCATTTTTCCATCACCGATGTGAAAGGCAAACCAATAGAGCGGTGTGCGCACAAAAGCCATCAAGGTTGTGCCATAAGCCTTCACAATCTTAGCATTCTTCAAACAGCCCTTCTCAAACTCTGTAAACGGGTTGTCATCGGCATCCTTCTGTATAGCATCGCACCACTGCATATATATGCATGCAAACAGTTGGCAGAACAGCCTGTCCTGCTCACGTATATTCTCTACTGCAGCATAGAAAGCCCTGTCCTGCTCAAGCTGCTTAATCTCGCTCTCCGTCAAATCGGCAGGAACACTCTTTTTACCAGCAGGGAAAAGGTCATCCTCCTCCTCGTTCGGTCGCGCTGTCACAGCCGCACTCTTTTCAAGAAATATAGCAGGAGAAACCGTATCAATAAAGTTACGTATATTACTCAATGCAATTTCTGCTGCCAATTTAGAGCCGACATCGCTGCGCACATAGGTATCACCGCCATGGCCATCACAAACAATAGCAACCTGCACTGTTTTGTCATCCGATTCCCAACTCAACGAATGGTCCTGACAAGGCTTACCGCTTTTCACGTGACTTGCCCCCATTTGGGTAACATTAAAAACTATTTTTCTTCCCATACTGTAAAATATTATCATTTCCTTTTACTACAACCACTCATCATCATAATTAGGGCACTCAAAAACATCGGTGCCGTTGAAGCCGGGCCACTCGACTACATCGGTGCCATCACACTCTGCAAGACACTCATGTGAATCAAGGGTATAAGCGTTGACAGCATAGCTGTCCAAATACGAAATAATCCGCCCTCCCAAACCGGCCAAATGGATAGGACGCAACAGAGGCCTTAACCGTTCCATATCGCATGGCAACGCTTTATAAAATCATCGACATTATCAAATACCCCCATTGATATTTTTTGAATATGAATGTTTATTGACAGAATATGAATACAGATTCTACTCTTGCCGCAGGGCAAGAGTAGAATCCATTATTTTTACCATCCGGAATTGTCCCAACCGGCATCACCGGCAGATGGTACATCTGTACCCACATCAACGCCCTGCAAATCGGGGTTACTGTCAAGTGCCTCCTTGAGTTTCTCAACATTCTCCTCCTGTTTTGTCTCAGGAGCATCCTTACCTACAGAGGCCGATTTACTTGCCACCTGAGAAGCTGTCACCGATACAAAGTGGATAATCTTCTTGAGCTGCTCCTTGTTGTGTACGGTAAGGACAGCCTCGCTAAGTCCTGTAAACTCTGCCAACACACCCTGGTCGGCACCGTCACCAATAGCAATAGCGACTTTGATGGCAGCTTTGAACCAGTTGTTTGCCTTCAACTTCTCCAAGCCACGCTTGTAGTCATCGGTAGGCTCACCGTCGGACATGAGAATGATTGCCGGTGCATAAGAACCTGTAGCCTCGGTCATATAAGCCTTGGTCGATAGTTTATTACCCAACTCAATACAAGCCTCGCCCAAATCGGTCAAACCGCCTGCTTCCAAATCTCTCCACTGGAAATTCTCGGCATCCATTGGCTGAGGGTACATCCACTCCGTTCCCGAAGAAAACTCCAACACAGCAATCTTAATCTGAGCATCGGCATTACCGGCCGACAAATCAGAGATAAAAGGAATCACCTCTCTTGCAGCAACATTAAGGCTGGCAATCTTTTCACCGGACATACTGCCGGACGTATCCACCAAGAAAAACAGTGTCATCACACGACGAGGAACCACGTCTACATTATCAAAAGCTCCCATAATCTTTAATTATTTTAAATTGTTAAATCTATTTTCCATTACTTTACCAACTCACCGGTTACATCCTTTGTAAAACGAATCTTCAAACCGGGAATTATCGGCATTACACCACCGTTGTCAACATTCTTCACTTCACCGGAAGAAGTTGTCACGGTCCACTGTACACCCGACAGGTTTCTCAAGCCCCACAAATTAGGGTCTTTTGAATTCCTTACAACTTCCCCGACAACCTTATTATAGTCGTTCTCGAAAGAGACCTGACACAGATACACTTTCTGTTCGGGCACCATTGGAATAAGGTATCTTCCGGCTTTCAGCATACATGGCTTAGCTATAGCCTTGCCGCACTCCAGGCACAATGACGAAGCATTATCGGTGTCAACAAATGTATATTTTCCACAAACAGGACACTTGACATACAACGAGCGCACCTGAACCAATATGTTCTGCCAGTTACGGTCCATAATACGTTTTTCGGGTGTCTTGATGGCTTCCTTGCTGAATGTTGCCACGAACGCCTCGCGAAGCTGTTTGGGGAACAACGGCCAACGACGGATAACATTGGTGTGCACACCACGTACCGGACGGTTTGAATCGTCTGACGGGTCAAGTATGAAGACAGCATCCTTACCGAAGAGTTTCTTCTCTATCGCCTCGGTCATACATGGGCATGAAAGTATCTTTGCACCCTCGAAAGGTCTGTTAAGATAGAAGAGGATAAAGAGGATTACCGACAGTGAGAAATAGTCGGTATACAAATTAGGCATCTTCTCCTTCTCTACAATTTCAGGCGCCATATAACCGCTCTTTCCTGCAATACCCATATTCACACCGTTTGGAGCAACGTTGTCATTGTCACAGATGAGCACATCACCAGTCTTCGGGTTTATGAAGAAGTTACCGTCGTTCATATCCTGATAGCTCAATCCACGGATGTGCAGAAGCTGGAATGCGGTACAAATCTGCAGACAGGCATTCAACAGGCAATTCACATCGGCAAACTTTGCCTTGGCCAACATGAACTGGCCAATCTCCTCATATCCTTGAGGACGCAGCTTCATCAAATATCCCCAGCTGCCATTCTGATGCTCTGTGACAGCCTCGGGCCACAGGAAGTTTGCACTTGGCGCACCACTCTTCGCATTGCGCTCCAGATTCTGGTAGAATGCCTCGGAGCATGATATGATATACCATTTAAGCGCATAATCCTTTCCGTTATAATCTACCAGATAGACAATTCCCTGTCCACCACGGCCTAACTCTTTTTTTACCCTACAAGTGGTTCCGTTGCGCAACTTCACTTGTGTTCCAACACTTAATTCTGCCATATTATCTATATTATTTATAAATCTCCGCCACTTAAATCGAAACTATCGGAAACAACCACCTCGGCCTCGTTGCCACATGCCGGACAACGCACAATCTTCTGTTCGCCATCCATGCACACGAATTTGCCACATCTGCCACACTGGAACCATGTCTGGGCACCACAATGCGGACATCCGGGAAACTCATCGGCATTGAATATATTGCCCGATACCTTGTTTCTGTCAAAGCCCTCACGTTTAGCACTCTCTGCCGACAATTTGAAAGCCCATTGGAAGACAAAGTCCCGTTCAACCTTCCTAGCAGTTATACCGAATGGCCTGTTTGTCTTTTGACAGACAGCCATAATCACCATCTCTTCTCTTTTCGGATTTTTCATAATCGTTTAAGTTGCATCATTACTTGGGTTAAACTATTGCATTTGCGGTACAGCTCCACCACCCTCCTGAAACCGTCGCCATATACAGGACTTGGGTCCTGCTCCAGCATCTTTATCATATTCAATGACATTTCAGTGTTTATGGCTTTATACACCACATACGACCCTACATTACAAAAGCCTTCGGTAAGCTGCGGTTGCAAGGATATCCCTTTCTCGTTCATCCAAACATGCAGCATCTCATGGGCAAGCACTCCCGCAAAACGTGTCTTTTGCAAATTGTCAAGCATATAAATGGTATGCGAGCACTTTGGGCCATGTAAACCTATACTCTTCAAAGTCTTTGTCAGGCCTTGCTGGTTCAAGTTCACCTGTCCCGAACCATTCAACCTTGCCAATTCGGCAGCAGGAACAAGCTTTATTGGAATTGCTGCAGGCAAATCGCCAATCCCATTCCCGGCCAAAACCGGACGGACTCGCTGTTCAACAATATCTATGTGCTGTTGCAGGCGCACAACCGAAGGCACACAAAACGGGCACAAGCACCGGCCGTCGGGTAGATGCAGGTCCGATGGTTTCACAAATCTGCCACATGATGAGCAATACTCAATCTTGTGCCCGGCGCACATTGGCTGTCCCCAGACATCAACCAGATATCGTCCAAATATTTCGGCACCGCATATTACGCACTTCATATCGCATGATTTTCAATTAACCCGAACCACACACATAAATAAAAATGCCAAATATGCCAATATAAAGCAACTACAGCAGCATCGGCAAATTCGTTTAAAGACAAAGGTAATGTTTTTTTGTAATAATCAAGAGAAATTGTAAAAAAATCATAATAAATCAATGCCGACCGCCCAAAATGCTTTAAAAAGAAGAATTTATTTCACATTTTGACAAGATTGATGAATATTCAAGCACAAAGCGCGACGTTTGTAAAACAATCATCGCGCTTTAACCTTTAACCGCACTATGTGTGCGATTGAACCCGCTCACGCTCGGCATAGCACCAAATAAATTTGTGCTCTATGCTCGCTTACCCGCGGCTTTAACCTTTAACCGCACTTCGCGCGATTGAAACTTGGCTACACTCGTTGCGTGTGTGAGCAAGCTCCCACCCACTCGTTTGCACAAGCTTTCAGTTTTCCCCTTTAACCGCACTCGTGCGATTGAAACTGCTACCGCTCGCTGTAAAAGCTCAAGCAAGCTTGGCTTTTGCTCGCTTAACCGCAGCTTTCACCTTTCCGATTTCACCTTTCCGATTTCCGCTTCCCCCTTACTCCAGTTCCACCACCGTGATGCCGGCGCCGCCGAACTGCACGTGCTCGTCGTGGAAATGCTTCACAAAAGGCATGGTGCTAAGGTACTGGCGCACAAGGGTGCGCAGTATGCCGTTGCCAGTGCCGTGCAGAATGCGCACGCGGTGTACATTGCACACAACGGCATCGTCAAGGAAATAACCCACCGTCTGCACAGCCTCCTCGCCACGCATTCCGCGAATATCTATATCCTCTTTAAAATTAAGGCGCTTGTTATGCAGTTGCTCCTGCGTCTCGCTGCTTAGGAACGACACCTTGCGAACCTCCTCCTTTGGAGCCTCGCTCGGTTGCAAACGGCTAATGGCAACGGTAGACTTTATTGCCCCGAAGCGCACAATGGCCGAGTTCTTGGCAAGCGACATCACCTCGCCAATGGCCTGCTGACCCGCTATGCGCACATACATGCCAACCTCAATCTTGGGTTGCTTGCGCTCAGGTTGCAGTGGCCTGTTATCGGCAGCTGCCGGTGCGCTGCCAGCCTTCTGCTGCTTGCCGTTCTTCTTGCGCTCCTGACGAGCCAGAATTTTTGCCATCTCGCGGTCGGTCTGCATCTGCAATTTCTCCCTCGCAAGTTCCTCAAGCTGTTTGCTGAAATCGCTCAACTCCTGACGGGCCTGGCGTGTACGCTCCTTCTCGGCCTTGGCCTCCACAATGGTGCGTATGGTGTTCTCAATCTTTGCATTCGCCTCGCGCAACAGTCGCTCGGCCTCCTCGCGGGCCTCCTTCAGAATCTGCCTGCGGCTCTTCTTGAGTTCATCGCCCTGCTCCTGCACCTTGCCCAGTATTTCATCGAGTTCCTTCTCCTTCTGGTGCACAGCCTTGCGCTTGCCCTCCCAGTAACGTTTGTCGCGTACGATATCCTGCAGATACTTGTCGCTCTGTATGTAGTCACTGCCAACAATCTGCGACGCGTCGGCAATCACCTCCTCGGGCAAGCCAATCTTGCGCGCAATCTCAACGGCGAACGACGAGCCGGGGTTGCCAATCTGCAGTTGGAACAGCGGACGCATCTCGCCCCGGTCATAGAGCATGGCACCGTTGACAATGCCCGTTGTGGCATCGGCAAAATGCTTCAGGTTCTGATAGTGTGTTGTTATTATACCAAACGCACCGCGCTCGTTGAAACGTTTGAGCAGTGCCTCGGCAATGGCTGCGCCAATGAGCGGCTCCGTGCCGCCACCGAACTCGTCGATTAGAATGAGCGAGCGCTTGTCGCAGTTGCGCAGTGTATGCTTCATGTTCAGCAAGTGGCTCGAATAGGTACTCAAATCGTCCTCAATGCTCTGCTGGTCGCCTATGTCAATGAAAAGACTCTCGAAGATACCCGCCTTGCTGCGCTCGTGCACAGGGATTAGCAGACCGCACTGCAGCATATATTGCAACAGGCCGGCCGTCTTCAGGCACACCGACTTGCCGCCGGCATTGGGGCCCGAAATGAGCAGTATCCTGCGTTCGCCGTCGAGTTCGATGTCAAGCGCCGACATCTTGCGTCCATGCTTGCGCAGCGACATCTCCAGCAAAGGGTGTATTGCCGCACCCCAGTCCATCATGGGTCTGTTCTCGAGCGACGGTTTCACAGCGTTGAAACGTGCGGCAAGCTCGGCCTTGGCACGTATGAAGTCCATCTCGCCCAAGAACTCATAGGCCTGCAGCAGCTGCGGCACCTGCGGGCGCAGCTCGAGCGAAAAGGCCGTGAGTATGGCAATGATTTCGCGTTTCTCCTCGGCCTCAAGCTCACGTATGCGGTTGTTGGCCTCCACCACCTCGGCCGGCTCAATGAACACAGTCTTTCCACTGGCCGACTCGTCGTGCACAATACCGCCCATCTTGCGTTTCAGGGCCGGTGCAACGGGAATCACCAGACGGCCGTCGCGCATTGTGGGCGAGGCATCCTTCTCCACCAGACCGTCGGCCTGTGCCTTGCGCAGAATACTGTTCAGCGTACGCGAAATGCCGCTCGACGTGCGGGCAAGGTCACCACGTATGCGCGCCAAGACGGGCGATGCACTGTCCTTCACAGCACCGAACTTGTCAATTATTGTGTCAATATCGCGTATGATGCGCGGGAAAGCCTCTACGTCACCGGCAAGGGCGCGCAGCGAAGGGTAAAGAGGCGAGTCGTCGCCCTCGGCTGCATTGCCGCTCTGCTTGCGCAGGAGCGAGAGTATGCGTCCTATGGTATCGAGCGAACGGCGAAGGGCAAAGAGTTCATCGGCACTCATGTACATACCCTCTATGCGTATGCGCTGCAACGGCTCGCGCACATCAAAGTAGAAGTCCGATGGGAAACCATCCTCAACCCGCAGAATCTGCAAGAACTCAACCACCTCGTCAAGGCGGCGCGAAATAGTATCAAAATGTGTCAGGAATGCCATCTCGTCGACACGCTCCTTACCCAACGGGCAAAGACACTCCTCCTTGAGCATGCGGCGTATGGCATCGAACTCAATTCTCGTTTCAAAATTCTGCGGATATATCATTATAATTCAATTTCACAACATTAAAATCAAAACTGGCTTTCACCTTTAACCTTTCAGCTTTCAGCTTTAACCGCACTGCGTGCGCTTGAACCTGCTATCGCTCGGCATAGTAAAAGTAAACTTTTCCTCTGCTGTTAACTCTGTTGATTTTTCGTTCGCTCACTACAAAAGTTAAAACAAGTTTTACTTTCGTTCGCTTAACTGAAAAATTCGCTTAACCGCAGCTTTCACCTTTCAGTTTTCAGTTTTCACCTTGTTATAGTCCGCGAAGATACATCAAAAAGCGCAAAACACCGTTGCGAAACCTGAATATTATAAATTAATGGCTCCATTTTCAAAACTTTTCGTCCGGTTCAACAACATATATAATTTATTTTATATCTTTACAAACCGCGAGGGTATTCCACACAACGTAGCCCCGCAAGTATAGATAATCAAATAATTAAGACTATAGTTATGAAATTTAACCACAGAAGCATTAAGGCTATCCTGTTGTCGGCAGCGCTGCTGGCCGGCAGCATACCTGCACAGGTTTTCGCATCGGGCGATGGCGAAAAGAGTGCAAGCGTTGTTGCGGTTGAGAAAATCAACCCCACCACAGTAGAACTTCTCCTCAGCGATGCAAAGAGAGTGACACTTGATTTCTATGGCGACAACATCTTCCGTCTGTTCCGCGATGCCGACGGTGGCAGCGTCCGCGACCCTCGCCCCATGCCCGGTTACCCCGACGCACAGATTCTTGTCGACAACCCACGCAGGGATGTATCATCGCTCACTGTCAACGAGGGCAGCAAGCTCTACACCATCAGCACCGGCAAGATTGACGTAATCGTCAACAAGGCAACCGGAATGCTCAAGGTAACCGACCGCGCCACAGGCAACATTGTCTTCGAGGAGGCCGAGCCCGTCACCTTCAAGAAATCAAAGACCACCCTCACCCTGCGCAGCAACAACGGCGAGTACTTCTATGGCGGTGGCGTGCAGAACGGCCGTTTCTCACATGCCGGCAAGCTCATAGCCATTGAGAACCAGAGCAGCTGGACCGACGGCGGTGTGGCATCCCCGACACCATTCTATTGGTCCACCAACGGCTACGGCTTCATGTGGCACACATTCAACAAGGGAACATACGACTTTGGTGCCGAGGAGCCCGGCAGAGTAATCCTGTCACACGACAGCAGCTACCTCGATGTCTTCTTCATGGTCAACACCGACGGCGTTGCCCTGCTCAACGACTTCTACCAGTTGACAGGTAACCCCGTGCTGATGCCAAAGTTCGGTTTCTACATGGGACACCTCAATGCCTATAACCGCGACTACTGGACACCAAGCACCGACGACACAGGCATGCTCTACGAGGACGGCAAGCGCTACAAGGAGAGCCAGACCGACAACGGCGGCGCAAAGGAGTCCCTCAATGGCGAGAATGGGCATTATCAATTCTCGGCACGTGCCGCCATCGACCGTTACCAGTCACAGGACATGCCTTTCGGTTGGTTCCTCCCCAATGACGGCTACGCTTGCGGCTACGGCCAGACCGAGACACTCGAGGGCAACGTGCAGAACCTGAAAGAGTTTGGCGACTACGCACGCTCAAGAGGCGTCGAGATTGGTTTGTGGACCGAGTCCAATCTACTCCCACGCGAAGGCGTAAAGGCACTCCTGCAGCGCGACCTTACCAAGGAGGTTCGAGATGGCGGTGTACGCGTTCTCAAGACCGACGTCGCATGGGTAGGTCCCGGCTACTCGTTCGGCCTCAACGGTGTTTCCCAAGCAGCGGGCATAATGACCTACTATGGCAACAACGCACGCCCCTACATCATCTCGTGCGACGGTTGGGCCGGCACACAGCGCTATGCCACAATATGGACCGGCGACCAGACCGGCGGCGACTGGGAGTACATCCGTTTCCACATCCCCACATTCATCGGCTCCGGCCTCTCGGGACAGCCCAACATCACCTCCGATGTCGACGGCATCTTCGGCGGCAAGAATGTCCCCGTCTTCGTACGCGAATACCAGTGGAAGACCTACACCCCAATGATGCTCAACATGGACGGCTGGGGTTCTAACGAGAAGTACCCCCACGCACTTGGCGAGCC
The DNA here is from genome assembly GCA_045650605.1 of Bacteroidaceae bacterium. Lineage (GTDB taxonomy): Bacteria > Bacteroidota > Bacteroidia > Bacteroidales > Bacteroidaceae > HGM04593. The sequence continues at coordinate 65,944 of JAZRRI010000004.1, forward strand.
CGCCACATCAATCAACCGCACCTACATGAAAATGAAGTCCGAGCTCATGCCATACACCTACAGCATCGCACGCGAGGCAGTAGACGGCAAGCCCATGATTCGCGCAATGTTCCTCGAAGGCGAGGCCAATGACTACACCATGAGCGAGGCCACACGCTACCAATATATGTATGGTCCCTACATCCTTGTAGCCCCCATTTACCAGAACACGGCAATGGACAAGGAGGGCAACGACATCCGCAACAACATCTACCTGCCCCGTGGCACATGGTACGACTGGTTCACGGGCGAGGCATACAATGGCGGTTGCATCATCAACAACTTCGACACCCCACTGTGGAAGCTCCCCGTCTTTGTAAAGGCCGGCGCCATCATCCCAATGACAACACCCAACAACAACGTCAAGGAGATGGACAAGGCACTGCGCATGTACGAGATATACCCCGGCGGCAAAACATCGTTCACCGAGTATGACGACGACGGCGTGACCGAGCAGTACCGCAAGGGCGAATACACCACCACATTCATCGAGCAGAGCCGCGATGACAAGGGCAACGTAACCGTCATCCTCAACCCCACCAAGGGCAATTTCGAAGGCTTCGTAAAGCACAAGACAACAATCTTCAAGGTCAACGCAAGCAAATCGCCCAAAAAGGTGACAGTCACCGTTGGCGGCAAAAAGGTAAAGGTAAAGAAGGTAAAGAGCATCGAGGAGTTCAACAACGGCGAGAACGTATGGTTCTATGACAAGAAGCCAAACCTCAACCGCTTTGCAACCGCAGGCAGCAAGTTCGCCAAAGTCGACATGACAAAGAACCCTGTCATCATGGTCAAGCTCGCAAAGAGCGATGTCACAGCAGCCGCCACAACCCTCACCATCAAAGGCCACCACATGGATGTCGAGAGCAGCCACCTTTCAAAGAAAAGGAAGTTTACCTCAACACCCCAGCCGCGCATGACCGACGAGGATTGCCAGGCATACACCATCAACCTCGCATGGAACAAGGTATCGGGCGCCGACTACTACGAGATAATGTTCCAGGACCGTCTCTACACAACCATCAAGGATACACACCTGCTCTTCGAGGGCCTCACCCCCGAGACCGACTACACCTTCATGCTCCGCGCCGTGAACAAGAAGAACACCACCGGCTGGACCCTCATCAATGCCAAGACAAAGAGCAACCCGCTCGAGTGGGCACTCACCGGCATTACCGCAACCACAAGCTGCGAGAACCAGAGCGGCCAGGGCACCGACAAACTCTTCGACTTTGACGAGGGCAGCACATGGCACACTGCATGGAACACATCGGCCGTTCCATTCGAGATGCTCATCGACCTTGGCGGCCTCTCGACCCTCGACAAGCTGCACTACGTCGGCCGCAAGGACACCGGCAACGGCACAATCAAGAAGGCGACCATCAGCTACAGCACCAACAAGGAGCAGTGGAGCAAGCCTGTAAAGGTCAACTGGAAGCTCACCCCCGACGTAAAAGAGTTCGAGTTCGAGGGTAAGCCCAAGGCACGCTACATCAAGATTAACGTCACTGAGGGCGTGGGCAACTTCGGTTCGGGCATGGAGATGTACATCTTCAAGGTTCCCGGCAGCGAGAGCTACCTCTCGGGCGACATCAACAAGGACAAGAAGGTCGACGAGAACGACCTCACATCATACCTCAACTACAACGGCCTGCGCACTACCGACAGCGATTTCGACTACGTAAGCATTGGCGATGTCAACGAGAACGGCCTCATCGATGCACATGACATCTCATTTGCCGCCACACGCATTGGCGACGGCGTACATGAGAGCGCCGACAACAAGGTAGCCGGTAGCATCACAATCAAGGCCGACGAGAGAAGATACAAGGCCGGCGAAGAGGTAGTCATCACCATCAGCGGCCACGACCTTGCCAACGTCAATGCCTTCAGCCTTGCATTGCCATACGACGCAAGCGAGTACGATTTCATCGGCATCGAGCCACTTAACACAGGCAACATGGCCAACTACAGCAAGAACCGCATGCACAGCAACGGCAGCACAGTCTTGTACCCCACCTTCATCAACGAGGGCAACCAGGCTACCCTCAACGGCGACCGTGAGCTCGTCAAGGTAACCTTGAAGGCAAAGAAGAACCTCAAGTTCAACATCGAAGCCGTCGACGGATTCATTGTCGACAAGCACCTGAACACCGTGAAGTTCTGATTTCCCTGCAAACAGACCAACTACAATGCGGGTGACCTATCACGGGTCACCCGCATTGACTATTTATTGAAAAGCGCAGACACGGCAAAGCATAACGCCGGCAGACAACCGTATGGCGGAGTCTGCCCGCCCACCAACCGCGTAATAAGCAACACCACACGACGGGCAGACACAACGGTCCGCAGTATATCGAACTCCCTCCGCAACTGCGTTGCTCGCCCCTCTTTATCGAAAGAGAGGCAGTTCTTTGACGCGTGTTCGCCCAATGAAAGCGCCAACCTGTAGGGGCGGGGTTCGCCCGCCCAACACAACCGTAGACAAGCAACGCTCCCAGAACAAACAGCACCGCACTCACTTTACTCTGTTATCTGTACTCTTTACTCTGTACTCTGTTATCTTTGCTCTTTCCTGCCATGTCCCTACCATGGCGATAAAACCTGCAAGTCAACTCGCTTGCACAAGCTTTCCGCTTTTTTCCCCGCGAGGCAACATTTCCGCTGCAAGAATCAACAATATTCTAATATAAATCACTATCTTCGCAAGAAATTAAGAAGCTGTTTAAATTTATATCGCCAAGTTTTTTTTAGAGCAAAAAAATAGTGCCAACGAGCAAAACGCAAGTTTACTTGTAAGTTTTAAAGCGAGTGCAGCCTATTTTGGCGCAATGCAAATTGGATGTTTTTTTATTTTTCAAGGGCACAAAGTGCCGATTAAGCGAGTACAAAGGAAATTCATTTACTTTGCCGAGCGTTAGGCAGTTGGACGTAGTCACAGCGGGCTATGTAACTGCGAAAAAGAAAGAAACAGACGTTTTCGAATATAAAAAACGGCGAAATGCCCGGCTTCTATCATAAAAATATTTTTTTAAAAATCTAAACAGCTTCTTATATTTTCAATATAATCCCTAAAAAATGACCTTCCGATACGACGATATAGACATCAACATAACCAGGCAGGGCAGCGGCGAGCCCGTTTTTCTGCTGCACGGTTGGGGCTGTACAGGCGACATCTTCAAGGACATCGCCCGCGTGCTCTCCACCCGCTACACCACCTACAGTTTCGACTTCCCCGGCTTTGGAGCCTCGCAGGAGCCCACCGCCGTGTGGGGTGTGGAGGAGTACACCCGCATGGTGGAGCAGTTTGCCAAAGTTCACGGCATCGAGCGCCCTGCACTCATGGGACACTCCTTTGGCGGCCGTGTGAGCATTGTCTACGCATCGCGCAACGCGGTGAGCCGCGTGGTACTGGTTGACGCAGCCGGCATCAAGCCCAAGCGCACGCTCAAATACTACTGGAAGGTGTACACCTTCAAGGCCATGAAGTGGCTTTGCAACACCTTCCTGCCCAAAGCCAAGGCGCAGGCCATCATCGACAAGCGCCGCCGCGGAGCAGGCTCAAGCGACTACAACAACGCATCGCCCATGATGCGCGCCATCCTCTCAAAGGTTGTCAACGAGGACCTCAAGCACCTCATGCCCGCCATCAAAGCCCCCACCCTGCTCTTCTGGGGCAACCTCGACACCGCCACACCACTGAGCGATGCCAAGACCATGGAGAGACTCATCCCCGATGCCGGCCTTGTTGTGGCACACGGCACAGGCCACTTCTCCTTCCTTGAGAACCCCGGCCTTTTCACCGCAGTAATAAAGAACTTTTTCAAGATAGACTGATATGGACCATTTTGCAATAAAATATGCCATTGTGGCAACGCTGTTCTTCCTTATGATAGCCAAGTACGACATCCACATGTTCCAACTTGCATCCTACCGCAACAGCCGCTATTTCCGTTGGCTCTTCCCCGGCAACATCATCGGCATCAAACGCCTTTTTGCAGTCATCATGCTTGCCGGCGCGTTCATCCCCGGCTATTTCGGTTTCGGCTTTGCCGCAGGCATTACAGCTGTCGCATGGTTCTACTGCTTCAGCGAAAAGTTCAAGACACCGCTTGTATACACAATGCGCGTCAAGCGCCTGTTTGCAACAGACATCATACTCTTTGCCCTCATCGCCACCCTTGCAGTGCTCTTTGCAGGCAAATGGGCCATGGCAACCATCGGTATTGCACTTTTGCTGTCAAATATCATCATGCTGCTTGCCAACCTTGTGAACACCCCCATCGAGAAAGCCATCAACCGCCACTACTACAACGATGCCAAGCGCATCATTGAGAGCAACAAAGGCCTCATAGTCATTGGTGTCACCGGCAGCTTCGGAAAGACAAGCACCAAGAACTACCTCGCCGGCATACTTGCCGAGAAGTACAACGTCCTTGTCACCCCCGGCAACTTCAACACCCTGCTCGGTGTCATACGCACCATCCGCGAGCACCTGCGCCCCTACCACCAGGTCTTCATCGTGGAGATGGGCGCAAAGCAGAAGAACGACATCAAGGAAATCTGCGACCTCGTGCACCCCACCATAGGCATTGTCACCGCCGTTGGCGAGATGCACCTCGAGACCTTCAAGACCATTGAGAACATACAGGACACCAAGTTCGAGCTCATCAACTCACTGCCCGCCGGTGGCTTGGGAGTCATCAACAACGACTCGCCCTGCATCAGTAGCTACAACGGCATCACAAGCCCCTGCAGGCTCATACGCTATGCCGTCGAGGCCGATGGCGACTACAAGGCCACCAATGTAAGATACGGTGCAAACGGCGTTTCGTTCACCCTCAATGGTGGCGAGCAATTCAATAGCCGCCTGTTGGGTGTGGGCAACCTGCTCAACATTCTTGCAGCCACAGCCGTAGCCGATTATCTTGGCCTACCGGTGAACAAGCAGAAGAATGCCATTGCCCGCCTGCAGCCGGTGGAACACCGCCTCTCCATGAAGGTATCCAACGGCATCACCGTGCTCGATGACGCATATAACTCCAACCCACAGGGTGCCAAGATGGCGCTTGGCGTGCTCAAGAACTTTGCCGTGGGCCAGGGCAACAAGCGCATCGTCATCACCCCGGGCTTTGTGGAGATGGGCACACGCCAGGCAGCTGCAAACAGAGAACTTGGCCGCACCATAGCCCGGAGCTGCGACTACGCCATCGTAGTCAACGCCACCAACCGCGAAGCCATACTTGGCGGAATACAAGAGGGCGGAATGAGCGAGGAGAGATACTTCCTTGCCGACTCCCTGAACCACGCACACGCCCACCTGGCGCAGATTCTGAAAGCCGGCGACGTAGTGCTCTACGAGAACGACCTGCCCGACAATTTCAAGTAAGAGCCTCACCCCCTCCGAGGCAAGCCTCTCGTCCCCCTAAAACAAGGGGACAATAAAAAACGCACACCGTAGGGGCGAACCGATGTGTCTGCCCAACAACAGCAAAAAGAAGAAATAAACAAACTGTCCCTCTTGGGTAAGAGGGACGAGCAACAAAGTTGCGGAGGGAGATTATAAAACCCGTAGGGACACGGCGTGCCGTGTCCGCAAAAAAGAAAAACCCATTTTGGGCCTTTTAGCCTTATAAAATAGAATAAAACCAAAACAATATACAACAATGAAAACAAACGTAGGCGTTGTTTTTGGCGGTCGCTCCGTCGAGAACGAGATATCAGTAATCACAGCCAACCAGGCAATGGCTGCAATGGACACAGAAAAGTATGAGATAACCCCCATATACATCACCAAGGAGGGCAAATGGTACACCGGCGAGGCACTGCGCAACGTAGCCAACTACCGCGACCCCAAGAAGCTCCTCTCAATGTGCGAGGAGGTCTACATGAAGCCCATCTATGGCGACACCAACCTCTACCGCACCAAGAAAGGCCTTTTCCAGAAGGATGTAGTAACACGCCTCGACGTCATCCTCCCCGCCCTCCACGGCACCAACTGCGAGGACGGCACCTTCCAGGGCGTTATGGAGTTCTCGGGCATCCCCTACACCGGCTGCAACACCCTTGCATCGGCCAACGGCATGGACAAGATTACCATGAAGATGATACTCAAGGAGTGCGGCATCCCCGTCATCGACTACTACTGGTTCAGCGACAAGGAGTGGAGCGACAAGCAGGAGGAGACCGTTGCCGGCATTGAGGCAAAGCTCGGCTACCCTGTCATCGTCAAGCCCGCCAACAGCGGTTCAAGCGTGGGCATACGCGCCGCACACAACCGCGAGGAGCTTCTCGATGCCGTCGACTACGCCATCTCATTCACCAGCCGCGTAATCATCGAGAAGTACGTGCAGAAGCTCAAAGAGGTCAACTGCGCCGTTCTCGGCAACTACTACGAGTGCCAGCCATCCGTTTGCGAAGTTCCCGTGCGCAGCGGCGAGATACTCTCCTACCAGGACAAGTACATGAACGGCGGCAAACAGTCACAGGGCATGCAGTCAACAGTTCGCGAAATCCCCGCCAACCTTCCCAAGGAGAGCACCGATTTCATTCAGAAGGCAGCCTGCGACACCTTCCGCGCCCTCTCATGCGACGGCGTGGCACGCATCGACTTCATCATCGACGAAGCCACAGGCGACATCTTCGTCAACGAAATCAACACCATCCCCGGCTCCCTCTCGTTCTACCTTTGGGAGTACAGCGGCATCAGCTTCACAGCCCTCATCGACCGCCTCATCGAGATTGCCTTCCGCCGCAAGCAGGACGCAGGCTTCAAGGCCGTCAACTATGGCGAGAACATCTTCGCAGCCAAGAGCGCCGGCGGCGCAAAGACCGGCGGCAAAATGGGCGGCGGCAAGTTCGGCGCAAAAATGTAACACAACAAACCTTGTAAGAGGCTGACCCAAAAGTGATATATACAAAGCAAATACCCTCGCCAGAATATACTCTGACGAGGGTGCGATGTCTTAAAAAGGGACTTTTGAGTCACCTCCTTTTTAAATACCTTTTGGCCTTTTTTTGGCCTTTTAGGTTCCCGCCAAATGAAAACACCAAGCGTGGGGTAATCTCGAACTCCCTCTGTAGTATTTCGAACTCCCTCCGCAACTACGTTGCTCGCCCCTCTTTCGCAAAGCGGGGCAGTATATTGACGCGGAAAAACAACAAACAACAAACTGTCCCTCTTGGTCAAGAGGGACGAGCGAAGCGGAGGGAGTTTCCACGGACACGG
>JAZRRI010000005.1:0-17168 GCA_045650605.1 Bacteroidaceae bacterium
ATTCTACAGACATGCAGGACCATACTTTGGGATGGATTAGGGTCCATTGGAGTGACGGTCTACTTGCTTAGCACTAATAAAGATACTTCCTTTTGTTATTTCTCATTCATTTTGAGGAGCGTCAATTCGGTACTTTGGGGAGCTAAAGCTAAGTGCTGAAGCACACTCCTTTGAGGAGCTAAAGCTCCCGTCGTCGCAAACAATGCTTATTTCGCATTGTCGTCGCAAACATTGCTCATTCGCAATGTCCCCTCAAAGAAGGGGAGGAACTTTTCTTCTTTTACATTTTAATTATACCCTCTCAAAAAAGATAATCTTTAATTAATAGAGGTCGTCGATTGAACTCATGTCGGCAATGTCGCCAATGCCATATCCCTCGGGGTCGAGGTCGTCCTCGTTGTAGCTGTCGCTGCCATAGAAATCCTCGCTGAAATCGTCGCTGGCTTCAACGATAGGAGCCTTGTTCATCAGTTCTTCAAAGTTGAGCATCTGTGCAGGTGCATCGCCAACGGATTTGGTGCATACAGGCTGGTCGATATCCTTGCCGAACTCTATCTTGCTGAGCTCCATGTAGAACATGCGGTCGCCAAGCGGGTCGAAAACATATGTCAGTTTCTGCTTCTCCTCTTCAATTATGTCGCCGATGACAGTCTCTGACATTACATAGCTCTCGTCCTCTGACATTCCGCCCATGTCCTCAAGTGTAATCTCCAACTCCTTTACCCAGCGCTCGTTGCAGATGAAGAACGATGTCATCTGGTCATCGGGGTAATTTACCGAGCCGAGGATTGCTTTATGTAGTTCGAGGAATGTTGCCTCTGAATCAATTTCAATGTCTCTTCTGAAGTTCTCAACTTCGTCCGACAGTAGTCTGAACTTGTATACCATAGTGTGTTGTTTTAATTCAATTAATGTGTGTTGTTGTGCAGTTTTGTGTGCTGCTCCGATTTTATTTTCCTATTATGCCTCTCTGCGACTTCTTTTCCACGAAATCTATGATTTCCTCAATTTCGGGAGTCATGGGCATTGTCTCTTTTATTTTTGCAATGCCGGCAGTGACGGTTCCTTCGTAGAGCAGACGGTATGCATTGTGTATGTCACGTATTGCTTCGCTGGTGAAGCCGCGGCGGCGCAGTCCCACAATGTTCTCACCGCAGTAGTGCATCGGGTCGCGGCCAGTAACGACAAATGGAGGAATGTCCTTTGTTACCTTGCTGCCACCTTGTACCATAATGTGACGGCCAAGATAGCTGAACTGGTGCACAAGCACACAGGCGCTGAGGATTGCATGGTCCTCAATGACAACCTCACCGGCAATCTTTGAAGAGTTGCCTATGATGCAGTTGCTGCCAATGACGCAGTCGTGGCCAATGTGCGAGTTCTCCATGAACAGGTTGTTGCTGCCGATAACGGTCTTTCCCTTTGATGCTGTGCCACGGTTAAGTGTCACGTTTTCGCGTATGGTGTTGTTGTCACCGATTTCGAGCGTGGTATCCTCTCCCACGAATTTCAAATCCTGTGGAATGCCGCCAACGACAGCGCCGTGAAAAACTCTGTTGCCGTTGCCCATGCGTGTACCGCTAAGTACCGATGCGTGTGCCATAATGTGACAGTTGTCGCCAATGACAACATTGTCGTCTATGTACACAAATGGCTCAATGGTGCAGTTGTTGCCGATTCTTGCACCCGGGTGTATGTATGATAGTTGATTGAACATGATTGGTTGATGTAAGTTTATTCCTTGTTCTTTATTATCTGTCCTACAAATGAGGCCTCTGCAGCCAATTTCTCGCCTACGAAAACATATCCCTTCATAACCGAAATACCATGGCGCAAAGGCGATTTCTGCTCTACCTTCATTATCAGTGTGTCGCCGGGTACAACCTTCTTGTGGAACTGTATCTTGTCTATCTTGACAAAATAGGTCGAGTATTTCTCGGGCGACTCCAACTGGTTGAGCACGGATATTGCACCGCATTGCGACATTGCTTCGACAAGCAGCACTCCGGGCATTATGGGCTCATCGGGGAAGTGTCCGTCAAAGAATGGCTCATTCATTGTAACGTTCTTCACTCCTACAATGTAGTCCGACCCAATCTCTGTCACCTTGTCAATGAGCAACATGGGGCTGCGGTGAGGAAGCAGTTTCTTTATCTGTCTTATGTCGAGCTGCGCTTCGCGGTTGGGGTCGTAGAGCGGTGCCTGAATCCGGTGCTCGCGAATCACCTTGCGCATAGCGCGTGCAAACTTGTTGTTTATGGTGTGTCCGGGGCAGGTTGCAATGATGCGTCCCTGCAGTGGCTTGCCAATGAGGGCAAGGTCACCTATTATGTCAAGCAGTTTGTGGCGTGCCGGCTCGTTGTTCCAAACAAGAGGCTTGTGGTTGAGGTAACCCAATTTCTTTGCATCCATGTGTGGAACGCCCAGCACGTCGGTAAGGCGGTCATATTTGTCCTGTGGCATCTCGCGCTCATATATGACAATGGCATTGTCCAGGTCTCCGCCCTTTATTAGTCCAAGGTTGAGCAGTGCTTCCAATTCGCGCACGAATACGAATGTGCGGCTCGATGCAATCTCGCTCTTGAAATCCTCCATATCCTCCAATGTGGCATACTGGTTGAAGAGAAGGTCGCTGTCATAGTGTATAAGCACGTTAAGGCTGAACTTCTCATCGGGCAGGATGATGATGGAGTTGCCGCTATTCTCGTCCTTTATTTCAATCTTCGATTTTATTACAAAGACATCCTTCTCGGCATTCTGCTCCTTTATGCCCACGCGTTCTATATTCTCGACATACTGTATTGCGCTGCCGTCAAGTATCGGGAACTCGGGACCGTTGACCTGCATCAGGCAGTTGTCTATGCCAAGCGCGAAGAGTGCTGCCATAGCGTGCTCAACGGTGCTTACACGTGCTTCGTCTTTGGTGAGCACGGTGCCGCGTGTGGTCTCTGTGACATTTTCGGCTACAGCATCGATTGTGGGCTCGCCGGGGAGGTCAATGCGCTGTATCTTGTATCCGTAGTTCTCGGGCGCGGGGTTGAATGTCACAGTCAGGTTAAGACCGGTGTGCAATCCCTTGCCATAGAGTGAGAAACTTCCATTGAGTGTCTTCTGCTTATTCATAGAGGTCTGCTTGTTATCTGTTTTTTAGAGTTTCGAGCTCCTTTGTGAGTTCTTTGACTTTCTTGTCGAGTGCCGACAGGCGCTTTGTGTATGCTGCAGCACGCATGAATTCCTTGATGTCCATTGCCGGTGTGCCCATGAGTGTGACTCCGCTCTTTACATTGCCTATTGTACCGCACTGTGGTCCAACAGTGGCATGGTCGCCAATGGTGCTGTGCCCCGACACGCCTGCCTGGCCGCCGAAAACACACCATTTCCCGATTTTAGTGGAGCCTGCTATGCCTGCCTGTGCTGCCATAGCCGTGTGGCTGCCAACTTCGTCGTTATGCGCAATCTGTACAAGGTTGTCAATTTTTACACCGCTGTGGATAGTTGTTGCTCCCATTGTCGCACGGTCGATGCAGGTGTTTGCGCCAACCTCCACATTATCCTCAATGACAACAATTCCTGTCTGCGGAATCTTGTTGTACCCTTGAGGAGTCGGTGCAAAACCGAATCCGTCGGCACCAATGACACAACCGCTATGCAGGATGCAGTCGTTACCAATGCGGCAATCGTGGTACACGATGACGTGGGCATAGAGCGTGCAGTTGTTTCCAACCCTTGCTCCGTCGCCAATGGAAACTCCATCGTGTATGCAACAGTTGTCACCAATCTCACAACCTTCACCAATGACAACAAACGGTGCAATGTAACAGTTTTCGCCAATCTTTGCGCTTGATGCAATTGATGCCAGACTGCTGATACCCTGTTTCTTTGGTTTGCTTGCCTCGTACATCATCATCAGGGTGGCAAGGCTCTGGTAAGCATTGTCCACCTTAATGAGTGTGGCGGTTATTTCGCCCTTCTGCTCAAAGTCGCGGTTTACCAAAACTACCGATGATTTTGTACTATATATATAATCGGTATATTTGGGGTTGGCAAGGAAAGACAAAGCACCGGGAGTTCCCTCCTCAATCTTTGCAAAAGTATACACTTCGGCATTCTCATTGCCTACCACCTCGCCGCCGACGAATGACGCAATCTGTCCTGCTGTAAATTTCATATCCTTTTGGCTGTTGTTTCTATAAATGCGAAAATAGTGGTTATGTTTGAATAACCATGTGCCTTTTTGACAAAAATAGTGGTCTATTTACTGTCGCAAGTGTTAAATGATGTTTCTCAATTTGAGCTCATTCTCCATCTGCTGCTGGTAGTCGGCTGCTTTCTCTGCTGCAACAGCTGCAAAGTTCTCGCTGCTGTCGGCAAAGATGATGGCGCGGCTTGCGTTCACAAGCAGACCGCAATCGTCGTTCATACCATATTTGCAAACCTCCTCGAGTGAGCCGCCCTGAGCGCCTACACCGGGAACAAGAAGGAAGTGGGTGGGGACGATGTTGCGTACATTCTCGAACGACTTGCCCTGTGTCGCGCCTACAACATACATCATGTTCTCGTCGCTTCCCCAGTTCTTTGATGTTGCAAGAACCTTCTCGAAGAGCATTGTTCCGTTCTCGTCCTTTGTCAACTGGAAGTCGTGTGAGCCGGGGTTCGATGTCAGTGCAAGTACAATTACCCAACTGCCCTCGTATGCAAGAAATGGCTTTACGCTGTCCTCGCCCATGTATGGGGCAACTGTGATAGAGTCGACCTTCATCTCCTCGAAGAAAGAACGTGCATAGAGTGATGATGTGTTACCGATATCACCACGCTTTGCGTCGGCAATGATGAAGATTTCGGGGTAGTTCTCCTTGATGTAGTTCACAGTCTTCTCAAAGCTTATCCAACCCTTTACGCCGCCAGCCTCGTAGAATGCGAGGTTTGGTTTGTATGCAACGGTGTAAGCTGCTGTGGCATCAATGATGGCCTTGTTGAATTCGAAGATGGGGTCTTCACAGCCGAGCAGGTGTGCCGGCAACTTCTTTATATCACTGTCGAGACCTACGCACAAGAATGAGCGCTTCTCCTTAATCTGCTTGATAAGTTCCTGTCTGTTCATAGCTTATTATGTTTTTGTTACAATTCCTGTTCTTTCATCCTCTCAGCATTTTCGGCAATTATCAGGTGGTCTATGCAGTCCTGTATGTCGCCGTTCACAAATGCGTTCAGGTTATATATTGTATAGTTTATTCGATGGTCGGTTATGCGTCCCTGGGGGTAGTTGTAGGTGCGGATTTTTGCCGAGCGGTCGCCTGTCGATACCATTGTCTTGCGTTTATTGGCAATGTCATCGGCATAGCGCTGGTGCTCGCGGTCATATATAAGAGTGCGCAGACGTGCGAGTGCGCGCTCCTTGTTCTTGGGCTGGTCGCGTGTCTCGGTACACTCAATCAGAATCTCCTCAACCTGGTTTGTCTCGGGGTTGAGCCATGGGTATCGCAGGCGTACACCCGATTCCACTTTGTTCACGTTCTGTCCACCCGCACCGCTTGAACGGAATGTGTCCCACTTTATGGCACTTTCTGTGATTTCCACGTCAAAGGCCTCGGCCTCGGGCAACACAGCCACCGATGCTGCCGATGTATGTACGCGGCCCTGTGTCTCGGTAGCGGGCACACGCTGCACGCGGTGCACTCCCGACTCGTATTTCAACGTTCCGTATACCTTTTCACCTGTTACGGTGCAGATGATTTCCTTGTAACCGCCCGATGTTCCCTCGCTGCAACTCGACACCTCCAGTCGCCAGCCCTTGCTCTCGCAGTATTTGGTGTACATGCGGAAGAGGTCGCCTGCAAATATGGCGGCCTCGTCGCCTCCTGTTCCGCCACGTATCTCAAGGATGGCGTTCTTGTCGTCCTGCGGGTCGGCTGGAATGAGCAGGAGTTTAATCTCCTCCTCAGTTGCGGGAATCTCCTTTTCGCAAGTGTCAATCTCTTCGCGTGCCATTTCGCGAAGTTCGGGGTCACTCTCATTGGCAAGAAGGTCCTTTGCCTCGGCAAGGGTGGTTAACAGGTTTATATAGCGTCTGCGCGCATCCAGTATCTGCTCCAGTTCGCGGTATTCCTTGTTGAGCCTCACGTAACGCTTCATGTCGGCAACGACAGAAGGGTCGGTAATCAGTGTCGACACCTCCTGAAATCTTGCCTCAAGGTCGTTCAGTTTGCTCAGCAGTGAATTGTTCTCCATTATATTCAGTTCTGTATTGCGTCTCTCTGTGTCTTGTACAAAAGAAGGCGCTTTTCATAATATATGCCCTGCATTTCTGCAAGGCACATTTATTAATATTTGAAAGTGCCGTATGGGCTCTCTATAATCAATTCGTTATGGTCGCAATCCTCAACACGGCCAATAATCTGTGCATCCACACCAAAGCTCTTGCTTATTGCAATAATCTCCTCGGCATGTTCGGGCTTTACATAAACCTCCAGACGGTGACCCATGTTGAAGACCTTGTACATCTCGGCCCAGTCGGTGCCGCTCTGCTCCTTGATTGCCTTGAACAGCGGTGGGATGGGGAAGAGGTTGTCCTTGATTACCTTCTTGTTCTCTACAAAATGCATCACCTTGGTCTGTGCACCGCCCGAGCAGTGTACCATACCGTGAATCTCGGGGCGCAGGGCATCGAGAATCTTCTTTACGATAGGTGCATAGGTGCGTGTTGGCGACAACACCAGCTTGCCGGCATCGAGCGGTGAACCCTCAACCTCGTCGGTGAGCTTCAGACCACCTGAATAGATGAGCTCATCGGGAACGTTCTTGTCGTAGCTCTCGGGGTATTTCTCGGCAAGGTATTTGCTGAACACGTCATGGCGTGCCGATGTAAGGCCGTTGCTGCCCATGCCGCCATTGTACTCGCTCTCGTATGTTGCCTGTCCGTATGATGCAAGACCCACGATAACATCGCCGCCTGCAATGTTCGCATTGTCGATTACATCGCTGCGCTTCATGCGGCATGTAACGGTGCTGTCAACGATGATGGTGCGCACAAGGTCGCCCACGTCGGCAGTCTCGCCTCCTGTGGCATAAACACCTACACCCATCTCGCGAAGCTCGGCAAGCAGTTCGTCGGTTCCGTTGATGATGGCCGAAATGACCTCACCCGGGATGAGCAACTTGTTGCGGCCGATGGTCGACGAAACAAGGATGTTGTCAGTTGCACCAACGCAGAGCAGGTCGTCGATGTTCATTATCAGTGCATCCTGCGCAATTCCCTTCCACACACCAAGGTCACCGGTCTCTTTCCAATAGAGATAGGCCAATGACGATTTTGTGCCGGCACCGTCGGCATGCATTATGTTGCAGTACTCGGGGTCACCGCCAAGAATGTCGGGGATAATCTTGCAGAACGCTTTTGGGTAAAGACCTTTGTCGATGTTCTTTATTGCATTGTGAACATCCTCTTTCGACGCAGAAACTCCGCGCATCATATATCTTTGGTCGCTCATTTGTATAAAATTTTGATTTGTTTTCCATGCAAAGATAATATATAACGCGCGAAAAGCAAAATAAGAGTGTGCCTAAAATTTATTTTTTCTCTCTGCTGTTTCTTTTTCCTTTTTTTACAGCGTGTAATGCGTCCGTTTTTCGTTTCCGTATGCTTTCGATTGTATATTCACGGTGTGCGATTTTATTTTTAGCAATAATATGGAAATTGACCCAGTGTGCTTTGTCATGCTGAGCGTAGCGAAGTATCTATACACTGCGCGGTTGTAAGATTCTTCACATGTGTTCAGAATGACAACTTTTGAATTTGATTGTTTTTTTGTCAATATTTATATTATTGCATTGAAGCGTTTGTTTTTTTGCGAATTCACTCCTTAAATATTTGTCTTATAAATCGTTAATATCAAATAATTGTAGCAATTGATTAATAGTGCCCCGTCCTTGTGAAAAGAGTTCGTAAGCGTGGCTGTTTCTGTTCTTTTTGACATTTTGTCATTTGTAACAATTTATTCAAATATTTTGTTTAAATTATGGCGAATGGGGGTGTTTCGTTTTATTATTGTTGGTGTGTGTTGGCTTTTGGGTTGATTTTTGTATTTGTTTTTGTTTTTTGTTGAACGGGATATTTGAAAATAGACCTTTCATATTTCAATTTATAATTTATTTTATCTATATTTGCGGTTGCTTACGGGGAAAGCATTTTTGCCATGTTGCCGTCTGCTCTGCCTATAGTGGTTTGCTTGACAAATGACAGCAGCGCTCCCCTGGATACGGGAATATTTATTAACTTTTAATTTTTTATCTATGTTTAACGGACATCCTAAAGGTCTTTGGGCTTTGGCCCTTGCCAACACAGGTGAGCGTTTCGGCTACTACACCATGTTGGCTGTGTTCCTGTTCTTCCTGCAGGACAACTTCGGTTTCTCAATGGGAACCTCAAGTACTATCCAGGCTACATTCCTGGGTGTAGTTTATTTTGTACCTCTTTTCGGTGGTATGCTTGCCGACAAGTTCGGCTTCGGCAAGATGGTAACAACCGGTATCTTCGTAATGTTCTTGGGTTACCTGTTGCTTGCATTGCCACTTGGTGCCGGTAGCCTGGCTCTTACCGTAATGGTGCTTGCGCTGCTGTTTGTGTGTGTCGGTACAGGTCTTTTCAAGGGTAACCTCCAGGTTCTTGTAGGTAACCTCTACGACGACCCCAAGTATGCAGCGAAGCGCGACGAGGGTTTCAGCATCTTCTACATGGCAATCAACATCGGTTCAATGTTTGCTGCTGCTGCCGCTCTCGGTATCATGGCTTGGGTGCAGGCTGACTATGCTGTAAGCAAGGCCGACTCTTACCACTTTGCATTTGCTGTAGCTTGCGTTTCATTGGTTGTTTCAATCATCATCTACTACGCATTCCGTGCTACATTTGCTCACGCTGACCGTGCAAAGGTTGCTGCCAAGGGTGCTACTGAGGTAGTTGAGGAGGAGTTGACTCCGGCGCAGACAAAGGAGAGAATCGTTTGTCTCTGCCTTGTGTTTGCAGTGGTAATCTTCTTCTGGATGGCTTTCCACCAGAACGGTATCACAATGAACCAGTTCGCACGTGAGTACACTGCTACTTCCGAGACAGGCTTCATGAGCCTCTTCCTCAGCAAGTCATTCAGCTTCACCGAGATGAGAAGCATCTGGAACCTTGTTGCTGTTATCCTTTTGGTTTACGGTGTACTCAATATCTTCCAGTCAAAGACATTGAAGGGCAAGCTCATTGCTGCGGCTCTCCTTCTTGGTGCCGGTGGTCTGCTCGTTTACCGTGCTTTGAACGTTACAGGTTCTGTTCAGGTTGAAGCTCCAATCTTCCAGCAGTTCAACCCATGCTTTGTTGTTGCATTGACTCCTATTGTTATGCTTGTGTTCAGCACACTTGCAAAGAAGGGCAAAGAGCCTTCATCACCAATGAAGATTGGTCTTGGTATGCTCGTTGCTGCAACTGCATTCGTTGTTCTTTTGGTTGGCTCTTGGGGTCTCCCAATGCAGGCAGAGCAGTTGGCTGCAGTTGAGGCAGGCACAGCTACTTTGGTTTCTCCAAACTGGCTCATCAGCACATATCTTGTGTTGACAGTTGCCGAGCTTCTCCTCTCGCCAATCGGTATCTCATTCGTGAGCAAGGTTGCTCCTCCAAAGTACAAGGGTATGATGATGGGTGGCTGGTTTGTGGCTACCGCTATCGGTAACTTCCTTATCTCAATCCCAGGTCTCCTTTGGGGCAAGACTGAGCTTTATGTTGTTTGGGGTGTGCTCATCGCAATCTGCCTTGTATCGGCACTCTTCATCTTCTCAATCCTCAAGCGTTTGGAGAAGGTTGCATAATCATTGCATCAACAGACATAAGATACGAAAAGCCGGGTTCAGCCCGGCTTTTCTGTTTATATAAAAGTGTGACGATATCAAAAAAAATGTTATACCTCTTGCTTTTAATTTTAAATTTCATAAATTTGCGCAAAACGATGGCGAGTCACAACCACTCAAATGATTTATGTAGAACTTCCAGTTGAGAAGAACCGCCGTCTGCCATTCTATTTGGCAATGGAGGAGTATGTTGCACGGGAATTTCCCGCGCAAGACTACTTTTTCATCTGGCAGGTTGAGCCTACTGTAATCTTCGGGCGCAACCAACTTGTTGAAAGTGAGGTTGACACCGCTTTCTGCCGTGCAAATAATATTCAGTTCTATCGTCGCAAGAGCGGCGGCGGTTGCGTGTTTGCCGACCGCAGCAATCTAATGCTCTCCTACATTACCCCGACGACAAATGTCAATTTTACCTTCAACCGTTACATGCTGATGGTTGAGGATGCTCTGCAGCGTCTTGGTGTGGATGCAAGGACATCGGGGCGCAACGATATTCTCATTGGCGGGAAAAAGGTTTCGGGCAATGCCTTCTATCACCTTCCCGGCCGTAGCATAGTGCACGGTACAATGCTCTACGACACCAATCTCGACTATATGCTCAATGCCACCACACCCTCGGCTATCAAATTGCAAAGCAAGGGTGTGGAGTCCGTGCGTCAGCATATAACTACACTCAATAATCATATATCCCTTACGATAGAAGAACTTAAACAGCATCTGCGCAGTGTGCTCTGCGATGACAGGATAGTGCTTTCGGAGGCAGATGTCGCTGCCATAGAGCAACTGGAACAGGAGTATTACGACGACTCGTTCATCTATGGTAACAACCCTGCCGCGTCGCTTACAAAGGTAGAGCGCATTGAGGGCGTTGGCGAGTTCCACGTGTCGGTCGACATAAAAGAGAACCGCATACGCAAGGTTTCGCTTGCAGGCGATTTTTTCATTGTCGGCGATTTGGATTCAATGTTGCTCAACCGTCTCAAGGGGGTGGAGTATACACGCTCGGCAATTGAAGAGACCCTGTGTGACGTCGATACCGCAGCGGTTATCATGAACTTGAAAAAAGAACAACTTATAAACCTTATAATATAACTGACCTATGGAGAATAAAAGAACCTGTCTTTATGACAAGCATGTTGCACTCGGTGCATTAATCAGCCCGTTCGGCGGTTTTGATATGCCAATACAGTACAGCAACATCGTGGATGAGCATAATGCTGTGCGCCAGGCTTGTGGTGTGTTCGACGTTTCGCACATGGGCGAGGTGCTTGTTACCGGCCCCGAGAGCGAGAAGTTCGTAAACTACATATTCACCAACGACATTGCTGGTGCCCCCGATGGCAAGATTTTCTATGGTATGATGTGCCATCCCACTGGCGGTGTGGTAGATGATTTGCTTGTATACAAGATGGAACCACAGCGCTATTTCCTTGTAATCAATGCATCGAACATCGACAAGGATGTGGCTTGGATAACTGAACTGGCAAAGGCATTTGATGT
Source organism: Bacteroidaceae bacterium (assembly GCA_045650605.1). Taxonomy (GTDB): domain Bacteria; phylum Bacteroidota; class Bacteroidia; order Bacteroidales; family Bacteroidaceae; genus HGM04593. The sequence goes on from JAZRRI010000005.1 coordinate 11,383, forward strand.
TGTTGTCGAGAACCAGAGCGAGAAGTATGGCGAGGTGGCCGTGCAGGGTCCAAAGACCGAGGAAATTGTTGAGCGTGTGCTTGGCATCCCTTGCAAGGAGTTGCTGTTCTACACCTGCAAGGAACTTGAGTACAATGGCGAGACTATAATCATCAGCCGCACCGGCTACACCGGCGAGGATGGCTTTGAAATCTATGGTTCGCATGCCTTTACTTGCGAAATGTGGGACAAACTGCTTGCAAGCGGCGAGGTAAAGCCTTGCGGTCTTGGTTGTCGTGACACCCTTCGTTTTGAGGTTGGCTTGCCGCTTTATGGCGATGAACTCACCGACGAGATTACACCGTTGGAGGCCGGCTTGGGCATGTTCGTGAAACTTGACAAGGATTTCATTGGCAAAGAGGCGCTTGCAGCGCAGAAGGCCGAGGGCTTGAAGCGTAAGATTGTGGGCATTGAGCTCAAGGACAAGGCCATTCCACGCCACGGTTACGAGGTAGAGGCCGATGGCAAGGTTGTGGGTGTCGTTACAACGGGCTACAACTCCATCTCAACAGGCAAGAGTGTGTGCATGGCAATGGTTGACATTGAATATGCAAAACTTGATACCGAGGTTGCAGTGCGTATACGCAAGAAGGTCTTCCCCGGCGTGGTGACAAAGAAACGTTTCTACGACAAGAATTACAAGAAATAAAAACCCTGTATGTGTCATCCTGAGCATAGCGAAGGATCTGTGTCGTTACTATTAGATACTTCGTTTCACTCAGTATGACAAACAAGAAACAGTCAATAAACTTAAAAACTTAAATAACTAACCAATAAAACAACTTATTATGAGTACAATTTTGGAAGGACTCCGTTATGCCGAGTCACACGAGTATGTAAAGATTGAGGGTGAATATGGCTATGTAGGTATCACAGACTATGCACAGCACGAGCTTGGCAACGTGGTTTACGTTGACATGCCCGAGGTGGATGACGAGGTGACTGCAGGCGAGGATTTCGGTGCGGTGGAGAGTGTGAAGGCTGCCAGCGACCTTATTTCGCCCGTCAGTGGTGTTGTTGTTGAGGTTAACGAGGCATTGAATGATAGCCCCGAGCTTTTGAACAGCGACCCATACGCAAACTGGATTATCAAGGTGAAGCTCAGTGACCCCGCCGAGGCCGATGCTTTGATGGATGCGGAGGCATATAAGGCAATGATTGGCGAGTGATTTTTTAATACCCCCCTCCGGCAGTATTCTGCCTCGTCCAAAGCTCTGTTTGGTGTCATCCCGACAGAGCGGAGCGACGAGGGATCTCTTAATCGCATATGATGAGATATCTCACATACGTTCGATATGACATACCACTGGGGAGCTAATCCTTTTTTATTATGAAATATTTCCCTCATACCCAACAGGATATTGAGCAGATGCTTGAGGTTGCGGGCTTGAAGTCCATGGACGACCTCTATGGCGAAATCCCGCAGCAACTGCTCTTTGACCGCGAATTCGCGCTCCCCGAGGCTATGTCCGAGGTGGAGATTCGACGGTTTTTTGAGACACTGGGCAGCAAGAACGCAAAGCTCTCCTGCTTTGCCGGTGCCGGTGTCGAGGATCACTATTCGCCATCGGTGATAGCACCTATTCTCTCACGCGGCGAATTTCTTACAGCATACACCCCTTATCAGCCCGAGATTTCGCAGGGTACGCTGCAATATATCTTCGAGTACCAGTCGATGATTTGTGAACTCACCGGCATGGACGTTACCAATGCCTCAATGTACGATGGCACAACAGCCACTGCCGAGGCTATGATGATGTGCGTTGCCATTGCCAAGAAACGCAACAAGGTGCTTGTGTCGGCAACCATGAACCCACGTGTGAAAAGAGTGGTGGAGACCTATGCAAAGTACCAGGGTGTGCAAATTGAGACCATTGCCGAAAAGGACGGCGTTACCGACCTTGCCGACCTTGAGAGCAAGCTCGCTGGCGACGATGTAGCAGGTGTTATCCTTGCACAGCCCAATTTCTATGGCATTGTCGAGGACTACACAGGGGTTGCCGACATGTGTCATGCAAAGAAGGCCATGTTTGTAATGAACTGCAAGCCATCGGCTCTTGCGGTGCTCAAGTCACCTGCAGAGTGGGGCGCCGACATTGCCTGTGGCGATGCACAGTCACTTGGTATTCCAATGTGCTATGGCGGTCCATACGTCGGTTTCCTTGCCTGCACCAATGCCAACATTCGCAAGTTGCCGGGCCGCATCGTTGGTGCAACGACCGACGTTGACGGCAAGCGTGCATTCGTGCTCACCTTGCAGGCACGCGAACAGCATATCCGCCGCGAGAAGGCAAACAGCAACATCTGCTCCAACCAGTCATTGATGGCGCTCTATGTAACCATCTACATGTCTGTAATGGGATACAAGGGCTTGAAAGAGGCTTGCGAACTGTCGTATGGCGGCGCCCATTACCTTGCCGACAGGCTTGTGGCTACCGGCAAATGCTCATTGGCTTTCGACAAGCCGTTCTTCAATGAGTTTGCCGTGCGCACAGCTGCTCCCGCAGCAAAGGTGCTCGATGCCCTTTGTGCTGCAGGCATTCTTGGCGGTGTGCGTGTTGCCGATGACATGCTGCTTGTGTGCGTTACCGAACAGCGCACCAAGGAGGAGATGGACAAGTTCGTAGAAATAGTGAATAACATCTAATAAAGGGAGGATATACTATGATACGCAATTATGACAAATTGATTTTCGAGCTCTCAAAAGAGGGCAGAACAGGATATTCCCTTCCAAAGAATGTTTTCAAGGAGAACTATTGCCCTTGTCAGTTGCCGGCCGGTCTCAAACGCGAGAGCAAGCCCGAACTTCCCGAAGTCACCGAGTTTGACGTGGTGCGTCACTACACAAACCTCTCGAACAAGAACTTCGGTGTCGACACAGGTTTCTATCCCCTTGGCAGTTGTACAATGAAGTATAATCCCCGTCTCAATGAGGAAATCAGTGCCTTGCCGTCGTTTGCAGGCCTGCACCCCGATGCTCCCGTGGAGGTTGCACAGGGCGCTTTGGAGGTCTATTACAACCTTGCCGCTTCGCTTGCCGAGATTAGCGGCCTTGCGGCATTCACGCTCAACCCATACGCCGGTGCTCATGGCGAGTTGACAGGCTTGATGATTATGCGCGCATATCACGAGCAACGCGGTGACACCAAACGCACAAAGGTCATTGTGCCCGACAGCGCCCACGGTACCAACCCTGCCAGTGCGGCAGTCTGTGGCCTTGAGATTGTTGAGGTTAAATCCACAGCCAACGGTACAGTAGATGTTGAGGATTTGAAACCATTGCTCGACGACACCGTTGCGGGCATTATGATGACAAACCCAAATACACTCGGTATCTTTGAGACTGAGATTCCCGAGATTGCGCACCTTGTACACGAGTGTGGCGGCTTGCTCTACTACGATGGAGCCAACCTCAACGCCGTGCTCGGCAAATGCCGCCCCGGTGACATGGGTTTCGACATTATGCACATAAACCTTCACAAGACATTCTCTACACCTCACGGTGGCGGTGGCCCCGGTGACGGCCCTGTAGGCGTTCGCGCTGGCCTTGAGGCACTGTTGCCCAACCCGCAGGTGAAGAAGAGTGCCGACGGCAAGTTCTACATTGACACCGATGACAAATCGGCCGGTTATGTTTCGAACTTCCTTGGTAACTTTGGCGTATTGCTGCGTGCCTATACCTACATCCTCACCCTCGGCCGCGAGAATGTGAAGATGGTGGGCCCGCTTGCAGTGCTCAATGCAAATTACGTAAAGGAGTCGTTGAAGAACGAGTATTACTTGCCAATTGAGGGTGTGTGCAAGCACGAGTTTGTATTCGACGGCCTTGCCGACAAGTCGACAGGTGTAACCACGCTCGACATTGCAAAGCGCCTGCTCGACTATGGCTACCATGCACCAACCATCTACTTCCCGTTGCTGTTCCATCAGAGCATAATGATTGAACCGACGGAGACCGAGAGCAAGGAGACACTCGATGAATTCATTGCGGTGATGAAGAAGGTTGCCGCCGAGGCCATTACCCACCCCGATGTTGTGAAGAACGCACCGCACAGCACCCCAGTGCGCCGTTTGGACGAGACAACCGCAGCACGTTCACCAAAGACAACGTACAAGCAGCTAAAAGGTTAAAGCTGAAAGCTGAAAACTGAAAGGTGAAAGCTGCGAGTAAGCGAGTGCGTGTAAGTAAACTTCCACGCACAGCGAGCGGAAGCTGTTTCAAGCGCACGAAGTGTGGTTAAAGCCGAGGTTTGATAAAACCGAGGGTTCGACAATACTTGCAGCAATAGGTCACGCGCAGCAACGCTGTAGGTGTTGCCCGCGTGGGTTGCGATAAGCAAGTATTGTCAAAGCCACAAACCATAAAACCGAGGGTTAGACAATGCCAACAGCAATTAGTCGCGGGTAGCACGGAGTCAAGTCGTGCCACGCGGGGTGCGATTAAGTTAGCATTGTCAAAAGTACCCCCTCCGAAATTACTAACGTAATAGTAGGAACTCCTTTGGGAACATAAATGTTCCGCCGTCGCAAGCAGTGCTTTTGTTTCGCACTGCCCCCACAAAGACAGAGGGACAATAACATAACCGACCTACAAGCACTGCTAATTCCTCCCCTGTTTTAGGGGAGGTGCCGGAGGCGGAGGGGTGCTTGCAAACGGTGGAGAAATTTAAAACTTTCTCTCCTTCAGTCGGCAAGCCGACAGCTAATTCCTCCCCTGTTTTAGGGGAGGTGTCCAAAGGACGGAGGGGTATTTGGCAGCGTAGCGAAGAATCTCTCTTCGCGTGGTTTGAGTTCTAAACACTAATTAAATTTTTAAAGAAGAGGCAAGGAGAAATCTTTGCCTCTTCTTATTTTTAATACTTTATATTCCCATTTTGAAGAAACAAAATTCTCATTTTTTTTGAGCATTGGTTGTTAGTAAAATATGGCTTATTATTGCACTGTCGGTGTGTAACTTGCTGAAAAACATTGGGAAATTTCCATATTTCGCTCATATGTACTATCTTTACTAACGTGAAAATAGGCTGCACTCGCTGTGAAATATCCAAGTAAACTTGATATTATTTCGCTCGTTTGCACTATCTTTGCAATACCGGTGGAGAGAAAACCACTGGTTTAAGTAAGCATTTTGTTTTAAGTCCGAACTGAAATTCGCCAAAATTTTAAATGAGGGACTGAAGCAACCAATGCTCATTCTGTGTTTGTATGTAGGTGGTGCGCATTTTGCGCACTGCCAACGTATATATTCACGGCGTGGGAATATTGTTTCTTCTATGTTCATCTCATTAAGGCGTTTGGCGATGCCTCAGTTCATGGACGTAAGGCACAAGTCTCACGTCTTTTTTTATTGCATCGCTGCAAGCACACTCTTGCGAGAGTATGGCAATACAAAAAACGTAAGACTATGAATTTGAAATTCGTTAATCAAAATTTATAGTTATATGAAACTGAATCATTTGATAAGAAAGCTGACGGTGTCTGTTTTGCTTTTAGTTTTTGTTGCGAATTCTTTCGCTTTTCCTGTTTCAATACATTCTATTGATGTTTCGTCAGAAACTCCAGAATATGAAGCCATTGATCTTGGGTTGCCAAGCGGCGTGAAATGGGGGGTCAGCGGATATTCCCGGTTGGTAGATAGCCAAAATCAAGAATAAAAAGCTTATCTTTGCCTTATGAAATCAGATCAGCTACTTCGTGCCATTCTTCCGGATGTGCTTATAGACAACTTTGATGTTGTAGATTACCAA
>JAZRRI010000006.1:0-11518 GCA_045650605.1 Bacteroidaceae bacterium
GAGATCTCTCACGTAGCGTTAGTTCGCTATCGCTCATCGAAAACATCTTTTAATATTTTACCAAGGTATGGTCGAGATGACAAAATACGCTAAATTTTAGTATAAATTCTTATATCGAACTCACGTTAATATAAGCATTGCATGCGATTATATAAAGTAAATGTCCGGTGTAAAGCGCCGGACATTTACTTTATAGTTAGATTAAACTCCTTAGAACAAAAATCCTGTGTTGATGTAGAACGCGCCGTTGCCGTCCTGTTTCTGCACTACAGGGTCTTTGCTGAACTTGCTTACCGGCAAGCCATACTCGAATGCAACGATGAAGTTCTGGTTCATGATGAAGCGCAAGCCACCACCGACGGTGATGTGTGGGCGGTCGTTTTTGAGACCCTGCGCCATGTATTCATCATACTCTGCACGGTGCTGCTCCTCGCCACGGAACGTCATGTCATAGTTGCGTGTAACCATTGCACCGTCGCTGAAGATGTTCAGGCCGAAGGCTATGTTCTGCTTGCCAAGAGTGAAGCGCACGAAACGCCAACGCAGTTCGGCGGTGTAGGTTGCCATGTCGAGACCCTGTACACGGTTGCGCAACATACCGCGCACGGTGCGGTAACCGCCCATGCCGTCGCGGTCATATGTAGAGCCCATGGTGGTGATGAACGGCAGCATATAGTATGGTGTGCTGTTGCCTATGGCGCCTTCGTAGTTGAGACGGTAGGCAAAGGTGAGGATGTCGTTCTTCACGATGGGTACATAGTGACGGAAGGTTGCCGAGTAGCGGTAGTAGGGGTGTGTGGTACCCAGGAACTTTGGAGCAAGTGTTGCATGTACCTCGGCCCAGATGCCCTTTGAGGGGGCATTCTCCTTGTCGCGTGTGTCATAGAGCAATCCCACGCGGATGGCGCTGCTTATGCCGCCCCATGCTTCGTCATTGGAGATGATGCCCCAATCACGGTAATGGTCGAATATTGTACGTTCTGTATCGGGGTATACCTTGTTCTCGTCCTTGCCCTTGTTTATTTTGTCAAGGTTCAAGGCATGGTTGTTCTTCTTGTAGCCGGCATTTACGTAATTGAAGTGGTAGCCTGCCTCCCAAAAGAACTTGTTGTTCCAGATGTTGCCGGTGAAGTCGGTCTTGAAATTGAAGTTGAGACGGTTCATGCGGTACTTTGGAGTGTACAGGAAATCGTTTTCGTTGTTCTTGCCGGCTGCAATCCTCTCATGGTCAAAGTGTGACACGTAACCGTTGAAGCCATAGAAATCCATCGCTTTGTCGTTGGTGAGGTTTGCTGTCGCTGCCCAACGCACACCGGGGATAAGGAACTTGTTGTCGTAGTTGATTACGAAAAGCTGTGAACCCTTGGTGAAGAACGATGCCTCAAGATAGAGTTTCTGTCGTGTGTTGGGGTATTCGCTGCCGTCGCCAAAGTCAAAGACGTTAAGAAGTGCGCCCAACTGCAGTCCCTTGTCGGCATCGAAAGCCACAACGGGCAGCGGACCAAAGTTAAAGCCTTTCTTTATAATCTCCTTCTTGCCCGAAGGTGCAACGGCTGTTTCATTCTCTGCTTGTGCAAAAAGAGTAGATACTCCAAGCATTGCACATAGGAACAGTGTAAAATGTTTTTTCATATAATATTGTTTTGTTCGTGTTCTTGTTGGGCCTGTTTGGATAAAAAGAGCTTTTTTCAGGCCTTTTTATCCAAACAGGCCGGTATGTGTCTCTTATTTGAGAATTTCTCTTATTTCGTTATACAGCTGCTTGAGCGGCTTGCAACTGCATAGCTTGAAGTCGGACACTGACATGCGCACGGCTCTGTGTGCATCCTGTGTAACTGCAATGGCCGGTAACAGTGCTACAACAACTGCAATAGCCCAAAGCTTTGGCAGACACAATGCTGCAATTACCGTGTATATTACAAAGAGCAATGGCCACAGCACAAGTCTTATTACAAGGCGCACCGAGTTGAGGAATCCTTTGTCCTTGAACTTGCTGCCCAACAGAATGCTCACTATAGTCAATGGCAAAGTGCAGATGGTAGTGAACAGTGTATAGGGGAGGGTGACAAGCAACAGCAGTGCTCTTGCTGTCTGTGAAAGGCAACCGCTTGGTTTGGCTACGGATTTCAGACTGATGCCCTTCGCAAGGCGCAACTTGCGTGCCTTGTTGCCAAGTGCAATGAGTCTTTCTGCTTCCTCGGGTTTCTCCTCCTTTAGCTTTTCAATGCGCTCGGCGCTCTCTTTGTTAATGTCGACAAGCGGATTGGGATATCCGTTATTGTTTTTCTTGCACTCATTGGCATATGCGGCTGCGCAAATCTCGCTCTTGGCATTGTAATCCTCATCGTTGGGGATGAAGTGCAGGTTCTCCTTCATGCGTGCGGCAAGGAACTCACGCATCATGTTAATCAGCTCAGGTACTGTTCTGTCACTATGTCCTGTAACAAATTCACCCACATTTATGGGGTTGCCGAACTGCACACGTGCCGATGAGCGGAAACGGTAGAAGTTACCGTATCTTATGCCGACGGGTACAATGTAGAGCGGCTTGTCGCCAAGCAGTTCCTTTGCCTGCAGAGCAATGCGGAATACGCCCTTCTGCAGTGGAAGCATCGAGTATTTTGCCTGGTGTGTTCCCTCGGGGAATATACACAAAGGTACCTTGTCCTTTAGTACATCGGCTGCCATCTCAATGGTCTTGTTGTTCTTCTTTACCTCCTCAATGCCGTCGCGCATGCGCATGATGGGCATCATCTTGAAGAAACCGAGCAACTTTGCAAGTGTCGGGTTCCTGAAAATGTCGGCACGCGCAATGAAAACTTTGGGCTTGTTGTTCATGGCAAGTATCACAAGCGCATCCATAAGTGTACCTGTGTGGTTGGGGGCGAATATTACCGCCGCATCCTTGGGAATGCGCTCTGTGCCGATGTACTTTATGCTACGGTATGAATTCCGTATGACGAAGTTTACGAATTTCAGCAGGAAATTGTAGCGCCAGTCATTCTCCTGCAGTTTTTTTCTTCTGCCCATTACTTATTGTGCGTTTGAACGACGGAAAAAACGTGAAATTATCAATCCCGAGATGATGTGCCATATTCCCCAAAGGGCGGCAACAATTATCATACCGCCATTGCTGCTCCATTGTCCCGGAACGAATATGTTTGTGTTGAACAGCAGCGCGAGTGCAAGACCCGAGTTCTGTATTCCTATCTCAATTGCCAGTGTGCGGCAATCCTTGACGGGAGCCTTGGCAAACTTACCGCCATAGTAACCGGCAGCCAATGCTGTGGCATTGTGTATCACCACAATCACAAGTGTACAAAGTATGGCTGCATAGACCTCCCACTTCTGCTCAAAGCCCGAGAGAACCTGTGTCATTGATACAATGACCATTGCAATGAAGAACAGGATTGAGAGAATCTGTGTAGGCTTGATGATTTTCTTTGAAATCTTTGGGAAGTAGTGCGAGAATACCAGACCCAGTACAATGGGGAATCCAAGGATGAGTACAATCTGCGACAGCATCTCGTCGAACGGAATGTCGAGTGTGGGTATTTTGTTCCTTATTTCGGCAAACTGGCAGTAGTGTGTACCCCAGAACCAGAAGTTCAAAGGTGTTATGATTGATGCAAAGAGGGTGGTGATGGCTGTCATTGAAACAGACAACTCTACATTACCCTTTGAGAGTGACGACAGGAAGTTGGAAATGTTGCCACCGGGGCACGATGCCACAAGTATCATTCCCAATGCTACCATTGGTGTGATGATGGGGTTGAGTGCTATTGCTAACAGACATGTGAGCGCCGGCAGTGCAAACCATTGCAACAACAGGCCGATGGTTACCGACTTGGGCTTCTTGAGTATGCTTTTGAAGGTTGATACTCTAATGCTTAATGCAACACCAAACATTACAAATGCGAGTATGAAGTTCACCAGAACCATATCTCCAGAACCTAAATTGATGTTTAGTGTGTCAAGGGTTTGTAAATGTTCTTTCATATTTATAGATTTTAAATGTTTGTGTCTTTTATTTACGGTTAATTCCTGTGGTGGATGCCCGTTTTCTTACAGCAGTTTCTTTACAAGGCCGAACATCCTGTAAGGCATGTAACGGAATGGCAGGTCGAGCCATGTCGGGGTTGTCACCACTGAACGCCGGTGCGAGAATGCATCGAAACTGAGCTTGCCATGGTATTGTCCCATGCCCGAGTTACCCACACCGCCGAACGGAATATTCTCGTTGGCAATGTGCATTATGGTGTCGTTGATGCACGAACCGCCGGACGACGTGGTGCGTATGACCTCCTGACCTGTCTTCGTGTTGCCGAAATAGTAGAGCGCAAGCGGCTTTTCCCTATTGTTGATGAATGTTATTGCTTCATCAAGGTTACTGAACGGCATCATTGGCAGCACGGGGCCAAAAATCTCCTCTTGCATTACGGGGGCTGTTGGCGGCACATCGGCAAGCAGTGTAGGCTCAATGTAACGCTCGGCGGCATTTGTTGTGCCGCCATAAACAACCTTTCCGTCATTCAGGTAGCCCGATACGCGTTCATAGGCCCTGTCATTTACAAGGCGCACAAAGTGGCGGCTTGCACGGGTATCCTTGCCGTGCAGGCGCTCAATGGCCTTGCCGAACTCGGTGATGAACTCCTGACGGCGGCTTTCGTGTATCAGCAGATAGTCGGGGGCTATACATGTCTGTCCGGCGTTGAGTGTCTTTCCCCATGCAATGCGGCGGGCTGCAATCTTTATGTCGGCATCGGCATCCACTATACATGGGCTCTTGCCGCCCAGCTCCAGCACCACGGGGGTGAGGTTCTTTGCGGCGGCTGCCATCACCTTCTTGCCCAGTGAGGGGCTGCCGGTGAGGAATATGATGTCGAAGCGCTCGTCGAGCAGTGCGGCATTTACATCGCGGTTGCCCTGGACAACTGCAATGTATCTGTTTTCAAAAGTTTCGGTAATCATCTCCTCGATGACGCGTGATACGTTTGGAACGTAGGGAGATGGTTTGAGAATTGCTGTACAGCCTGCCGAAATGGCACCTACCAATGGATTGAGCAACAGTTGCACGGGGTAGTTCCATGGCGAGATTATGAGTGCGGCGCCCAAAGGCTCGCTCACTATGCGGCTGCGCGATGGCATCATCTTCAATGGGGTGCATGCACGGCGCGTGCGCATCCAGCCTTTGAGGTGAGCGATGTGGTTCTTTATCTCGCCGGCAACAATGCTCAACTCGGTTAGTATGGCCTCTTCACGCGATTTGTGGAGGTCTCTCCACAATGCGTCGCAAAGCGGCTTTTCCCATTTTATGAGTGCTGCCTGCAACTTCTTGAGCTGTTCCTTGCGGAATTTGTAGTCCAAGGTCCCGTTGGTGGCAAAGTATTCGCGTTGCGCTGCAACAATGCTCTTTATATTATTTATAGGAGTGTTTTGAATACTCATATATATATGTTTTAATGCATGCCTTGCCATGCTGAACGAAGCGGAGCGTCTTTTTCTATCAATAAGTTATAGCTTTTGCTTTGCCCAAGATGACAAGCAGTTGTTATTTGCGGCCGGTAAAGTGGTCCATCGCGTGGAATATTCCAACAACCTCGCCAAAGATATAATCAAAAATTGAAGTAGGCAACAAAGCTTGGCAAAAACGTATGAAATGATAGCCGAAAGGTATGCCTTTGAAGTTCCTGTTGCGCTCTATCGCGTCCATTATCTTGCGCGATGTGGGCTCGGGCTTCAGTATCGGGAATATGCGTGACTTCACACCGTCGAACATTCCTGTGTTGATGAAATATGGGGCTATGGTTGTGAAACGTACCTTGCTTTTCATCTGCTTGAGCTCGATGCGCACGCTGTCGCTCCAACCGATGACTGCCCATTTGCTGGCAGCATAGACCGACATGCGAGGATTTGAAATCATACCCGCTGCCGACGCAATGTTACATATGTGTCCGTGGTTGCGCTCAATCATTCCGGGCAGGAACTGCTGTGCAATTACCATAGGCGCTGTGGCATTTATGTTCATCGTGCGCTCGATGTCGCGGATTATCTGCTTGTCGAATGTGTCGTTGTTGGCAACTATGCCGGCATTGTTTATTACAATGTCAATCTCGCCACACTCCTTTACTGTCTGTGCCGCAATCTCTTGAACCTGTCGGCTGTCCGATACATCGACCTTGTAACCTTTTACTTTACCCAAATTTTTGTACTCTTCAATGGTGCCGGCAATGCTTGCCTCGTTGATATCCCAGATGATAAGACATTTTGCGCCTCTCTCCAATGCAATGCGTCCCATTATGCGACCTATGCCCGATGCACCACCCGTAATGAGCACGTTGTTATCTTTTATTTTGGTCATAATATTATGTGTTATATGTATATTTGTACTTTTATTCTTTTTGGGGTGCAAAAGTAGTGAAAAAGTACTAAAAGATATTGTCCTTTTTCTGCACAAAGTGTTTCTTTTTGTGCAAAATTTGTTAACAGAAGGGTGTTTTGAAAAGAAAATATAATATTTGAACGGCGAAGAGAGTGTACTCGTTACTTTATCATTTTATTGTCTTGTATGGCATGCCGTCAATGCGTTCAATGGGGTATTGCCCTTCGAGCAGGCCGCTGATGACGGTGTCGCGCGCGCCGGCTGTCTGGAAGGGGTAGAGTTCAAAAAGCGGCATCATCGATGCAAAGTGTTCCATAATCTCGGACTGTATGCTCTCATATGCAATCCACTCGGTTGTTGTGGTGAAGCAGTAGAACTGTATGGGCAGACCGTTGCCGTTGGGTTCCAGTGTACGCACCATTATTGTCATGTCACTGTGTATCATGGGGTGGCGGTGCAGGTATATGTCGGCATAGGCGCGGAACAGCCCTGCATTGGTGTCTATGGTGCCGTTGGCAAGGCTGTCGGGGTTTGACGTGTTGGCTGTTCTGCCGTTGAGTGTCTGCTCTCTCTTGCGCGATATGTAGTCGGCAAGCTCTTCATCGAGCAGGCTTATGCGCTGCAACAGTGCCTGGTTGCAGGGCTTTATAGTGTCGAGTTTTATGGTGTAGCCGCGCGCTATGCGACGGCCGCCGCTCTCGCTCATGCCGCGCCAGTTGGTGAAGCTCTGGTTTATGAGTGTATAGGGCGGGATGGTGGCTATGGTGTTGTCCCAGTTGCGCACCTTTACTATGGTGAGTGAAATGTCTATCACATTACCGTTTATGTTTGTACCGGGAATTTCAATCCAGTCGCCAAGGCGCACCATGTCGTTCTCCAGCAGCAGGAACCCACCCACAAAACCCATGATGCTGTCCTTGGCAATGAGCATGAGCACGGCCGCGAACGCTCCCAAGCCGCCAATGAGGTAGAGAGGCGACTTGTTGGTGAGTATGGATATTATTACAATGGCGGCAACAAGGAATACAATGATTTTGCCAACCTGTATGAATCCCTTTACAGGCCTGTCGTGGAACTTGCTGTTGTTGAAAGCCGAGTCGCCGACGGCACCCAGCACGGCAATTGTTGCCATTGCCATTGCAATGACATAGTATATTGACACGGCTGTCTCAATGTAGTGCAGTGCAATGCTGTCGCTTTTGCCTGTCAAGGGCAGCAGAGTGTTTATGGTTATTGGAATGAGCAGATGAGCAACCTTGCGCAAACGGTTTGCCTTGAGCATCTGCGTCAGGAAGTTGTAGCGCTTTCTTTTTAGAATCCGTTTTATGACAAAGAGCGAGACACGGTAGGATATCTCCATTACAGCAATGGCTATTATTATGACTATTGCAGATATGATGAACGCGTCGTAACGGTTGATGGTGTCATCGGATAGTCCTACATGTGCCATCAACTCCTTTACCTTGTCATATATATAGTTTGTGACTGTCGCTTGCATGGTTTTTTGTCTTTATAACAAAAAAGCACGTTGGTTTGCTGTTTAGTTTTGCAAATTTTGTACCTTCGCAGGAAGAAGTTTATAAACAAATCGAATATATTATGCCAAAAATTGGAATGACTTTTACAAGTGAGACGGTTGTTGCGCTGTTGGACTGTGCTGTTACAATGGGGTCGGGTGACCTGGAGGTTTTTGCAACACCTGCTATGGTTGCGCTGATGGAGAATGCAGCAATGAATGCTGTGGCGCCTGCCTTGCCGCAGGGCTCTACAACCGTGGGTGCAGAGATGAATACAACGCACATAAAACCGTCGGCCATTGGAGCGAAAGTGCGGGCCACAGCGACGCTTACAGATGTTGAGGGGCGTAAGCTTACATTTGCCGTTGAGGCGGCCGACGAGGCAGGCACAATAGGCAAGGGAACCCACGTGCGTTTTATTGTAGACAAGGAGCGCTTTATGGCAAAATTGGGATAATACCGTCTTTTTTTTTGTTTTTTTTGCTCTCTTCTGTAACAAAACGGTTTCTCATCCGTCTTTAGAGTGAAAGTGGTTTATTTAGGAAACAACCGGATTCTTTTTGGTTGTTCGTGTGAGTGTCTATTTGAAAAGGAATCAATTATATGAAGAAGATTTTAGTTTGTTTGGCAATGTCGGTTTCGATGTTTGTGGTGTCGTGCTCTACACTCGCCGAAAAGTCAATAAAGGAGCTTGAGGGGATTGTTGTGGAAGTTGAGAGCGGTAGTGTGGATACCGAGAAAGAATTTGAAGAGGTGCTGCAGAGTGTTGAATTGTTGACTGAAAAATATAAGGATGTTGAATATACCCCCGAGCAGTTGAATGAGATTGAGGAGTTGAACATGAGGCTTTCTGCTGCTATGAGCGAACAGTTCACCAGACATTTGGGACGTGCTTTGTCCGGTTTTATGAATGGAATGGTGAGTGGAATGGATGGTTTCGTGGACGGTATGCATGATTTTGTCGATGGGATGCAGGATCTTGTTGACGAAATTGAGGTGATGGCCGATGAATTGGATGATATGTGATGCCTTTGGATTTTTATCATACTGAAAAGCAAAAACTCTACTATGTAGGGTTTTTGCTTTTTTTAACATATTTAGCAAAACATTTGGTTTCGGTTTGATGTTTACATTGTGCAAGTCACCGGAAACCGCTACATTGATATGCGAATGTCCTGTGGCATAAAGTTAATACACCCGGTGACTTGCATAGTAGTTTTGTCGTGTTTTATTTTGTGTTTGTGTTTAGGTTGCCCCCTGATGTGAATCACGGGGCAACCGCTTTTTTACATTTGTTCGTTAAAACAATCGTTGTCCCAGCTTGTGATATTGTTTTCTATGTATTGTGATATGTTGTTGCGGTCTTCGGTACCACGAATGGCATGGTCGTGATATCGTTTTTGCCATGTGAATTTGCTGTCTATTGTGTGGGCATATTTTGTTACGGCTGACTTTAAAGAAGCAATGTATGTTGAGAGTAATGGCAGTTTGTAGTTCTGTATTCCGTTTACAGCTCGTTCTTCACACGTAGGGACACGGCATGCCGTGTCCGTTTTTTCAATATCGATAATTGCGTGAAAATGGTTTGGCATTACCACATACTGCAAAATGTTGATGTGGGGTTGGTGTATTTTTGTATTCTCTAAGCATTCTGTCAAAAAAAGCCCTATTTGTGATAAGTGTATTTCACCATCGGCTATTTCTCCGAAATAATGTATCCAATTGTGAGTGCATATGATGACGAAATACTCTCCTTCATTGTAATCCAACCATTTTGCACGTGGTGATTTACGTTGTGGTAGTTTTTTTGTCATTTTTCTGTAATTGGTATTTCGGGAGTAGTGTTTGTTTCCGGACACGGCATGCCGTGTCCCTACGTTTTGCATTGTGCGAGTGCTTGTTTTGGTGCTGTTTGTTTCCGGACACGGCAATGCCGTGTCCCTACGTTTTACATTGTGCGGGTGGTCGTTTTGGTGCAGTGTATTTTTACATTTTCTTGCACCAGCAGAACATTCCGGGGAAGAGCGCCTTTATCTTTTCAATATCCTGCTCCTCCTTGAAAATTCCAAAGAACGACGAGCCGCTGCCCGACATTGAGGCATACACAGCGCCCATTGCATACAGCTGTTCTTTTATCTTTTCCATTGCGGGATGCTTTGCAAAGATGCTCTTTTCGAAATCGTTCTTCATTGCATCTTTCCATTCGTGGATGGGGCGGGCGGCAATTCCGGTCAGCGGCTCTTGTGGTTTTTGTGGTGTGACAAGTGCGTAGGCATCCTTTGTCGATACGTGGATGTCGGGCTTCACAAGTACAAGATGACAACCGCTTATGCTGCATTGCGTGGGTGTTAGGATGTCACCTATTCCTGTTGCATAGGCCGGTGTGTTGTCAATGAAGAATGCGCAGTCGGCACCAATGCGTGATGCATATCCGCGCAGCTGCTCTGCCGTGAGGCCAAGACCTGCAATGTCGTTGAGCATCTTCAGGGTAAATGCCGCGTCGGCACTGCCACCGCCAAGGCCGGCACCTGTGGGTATATGCTTGTAGAGCGAGATGTCAACCTTTGGCAGCTTGTAGTCGGCTGCGAGCGCCTTGTATGCCTTTATGACAAGGTTGTCGTCATTGTTTCCCTCGAACACGGCATTGTACATTTTAAAGGTATAGTCGGGTGCATTCTTTGCAATGACCGGTGTTATCTCCAGTATGTCGCACAGCGGAATGGGGTAGAACACTGTCTCAAGGTTGTGGTAACCGTCGGGGCGCTTCTCGACAATGTCGAGCCCGAGGTTTATCTTTGCATTTGGGAATGTTATCATATGGCTCTTTTAAATTTGTACCCTCTCCGTAACTTCTTTGCTCGTTCCCTTAAAACTGAGACAATATTGCTCCCTTGTTTTAGGGGAGCTGTCCGAAGGACTGAGGGGTTTAAAACTGTAAACTGTTTATACAGCAAAGGTAATGCTTTTTTCTGTATCGTTGATAACTTGCAATGTTTTGTTGAAAAAGCTTCTTGTGTTTATTGCTTTGTTTGCGCAGTTGTGTGTATCTTCGCAGTCGGAAACAAGAAGATATGGAAGATACAAATACACCAAAGAGAAGGGCACCCCGACGTCAGGCTGCCGATACTACACCAAAGTTGAGTGATTATGGACATGTTCAGCCCCAGGCTCTTGAGTTTGAGGAGGCTGTGTTGGGTGCGTTGATGATTGACAGCGATGCCATTGGCCGTTTGGGCGGAATGTTGAAGCCCGAATCGTTCTATGACAAGCGCAACCAGTTGCTTTTTGAGGCCATTCAGCAGATGGACCTCAATGACCGACCTGTGGATATCCTTACCGTGACAGAGTTCCTGCGCAGCAAGGGAACGCTCGACGAGGTTGGTGGTCCTGTGTACGTGGCACAGCTCACAAGCAAGGTGGTGTCGTCGGTGAACATAGAGTATCACGCAAACATCATTGCGCAGAAGAAACTGGCGCGCGACCTCATACGCTTTACAAGCAAGACACAGACACAGGCTTTCGACGAGACACAGGATATCGACGAACTGATGCAGCAGGCCGAGTCGGAACTGTTCGAGATTTCGGGCAGCAAGATGAAGAAGGATTATACACAGATTAA
>JAZRRI010000007.1:0-8142 GCA_045650605.1 Bacteroidaceae bacterium
CAACCTACACGGCGCAAACTTCGCCTGCGCTACGTGTAACCAACTGCTGCAAGCATTGTCGAACTAAAGTTTCGTCGCTACGCTCTGTCGGGATGAACAGGTTCGCGATTTGGTTTAGCTTATATCGAACTCACGTTAAGATAACTTTACTCAAATGACAGTTCCAATTGCTTTGGTTCTTCGCCCAGCAGATTGAACGTCATTCTGTGGTAGGGGGTTGTGCCGTGCTCACGGATTGCAGCGCGGTGTTTGGCTGTGGGGTAGCCTTTGTTGTTCTGCCAGTCGTACATGGGGTACTCCTGTGCCAGTCGCATCATGTAGTCGTCGCGGTAGGTTTTTGCAAGGATTGATGCGGCAGCAATGCTCATATAGGTGGCATCGCCTTTTACGACGGTGTTGTGTGTTACACCGGGGTAGGGGGTGAATTTGTTCCCGTCGATGAGCAGGTGTTGGGGGCGGGTCTTAAGGCCGTCGACAGCGCGGTGCATTGCAAGGATTGATGCACGCAGGATGTTGATTTTGTCAATCTCCTCTGCGGTGACAATGCCTACAGCCCAGGCAATGGCTTCGCGTTCTATGACTTCGCGCAACTGGTAGCGCTGTGCCTCGGTAAGCTGCTTTGAATCGTTCAGCAATTCGTTGCTGAAGTCGGGTGGAAGGATGACTGCCGCTGCATATACATCGCCGGCAAGGCATCCGCGGCCGGCCTCGTCGCAGCCGGCTTCAATTACTCCTTCTCTCTGGTAGGGTTTCAGCATCAGGCAAACATCTTTATGGCTCTTTCAATGCCTTTTATCAGTGTATCCACCTCCTGGCGTGTATTATAAGTGGCAAACGATGCGCGCACGGTGCCGGGGATGCCAAGTGCCTCAATGAGCGGCTGGGCGCAGTGGTGGCCTGTGCGTATTGCAATGCCAAGGTGGTCAAGGATTGTTCCCATGTCGGCAGGGTGTATGTCGCCCACAAGGAATGATATTGCCGAGCCGTCGGGGACCCCGAATATGCGCATGCCGGGCAGTTGCTTCAACTGCTCAAGGGCATATTCTGTGAGGCTGTGCTCGTGTGCTGCAATGTTGTCAATGCCAATGCCCTCCACCCACTCCAATGCCTTGCCAAGTACTATGGCACCGATGTAGTCGGGTGTGCCGGCCTCGAACTTATATGGCAGTTCGTTGTATGTGGTCTTTTCAAAGCGTACGGTCTTTATCATCTCGCCGCCGCCATGATAGGGCTGCATCTCGTTCAGCCATTTCTCCTTGCCATAGAGCACGCCAATGCCTGTGGGGGCATAGACCTTGTGTCCGCTGAAAGCGAAGAAGTCGGCATCGAGTTCCTGCATGTCAACTTTTATATGTGGGGTGCTCTGTGCTCCGTCAATGAGCACGGGAATGCCGTGGCTGTGGGCAATGTCAATGATTTCCTTTATGGGGTTGGTGACACCGAGCACGTTCGATACGTGTGTCACGCTCACAAGGCGGGTGCGTTCGTTGATAAGCCCTTTGTATGCCTCGATGTCGAGCGTGCAGTTGTCATTCATGGGGATGACACGCAATGCAATGCCTATACGGTCGCGCAGCATCTGCCAGGGCACAATGTTGCTGTGGTGCTCCATTGTGGAGATTATGACCTCGTCGCCGGCCTTGAGGAATGTGCCGCCGAAGGATGATGCCACAAGGTTGATGCTTTCGGTGGTGCCACGTGTAAAGATGACTTCGTGGCTGTGCTTTGCACCGATAAAACGACGCACGGTCTCGCGTGCATTCTCCATTGCTGTGGTGCAAACCTGTGACAGGTGGTGCACACCACGGTGAACATTGGCATTTGTGGTGCAGTAGAACTCACTTATGGTGTCGATGACGCAGCGCGGCTTCTGTGTGGTGGCCGCGTTGTCAAGGTACACGAGCGGTTTGCCGTGCACCGTCTGCTGCAGAATGGGGAATTGTCCTCGTATGTCGTCTATGTTGTACATTGTCAGTGTTCTTTTTTGCCATTGTTTAAGATCCTTCGCCGGTGTTCAGGATGACAAAACAGGTTTTTCCCAAAACAATGGCTTGCTTTTATTTACACAGGTTGCAGCCTTTGCATTTGCCGAGTTCGCCACGGAAACGCTTCTCAACGAGAATGTGCAGGCGCTCCTTGAGCGGAATAATGTCTATGTTCTCAATGACTTCGCCTGCAAAGGCGTACATGAGCAGGTGGCGTGCCTCGTCGGCAGGGATACCGCGCTGCTGCATGTAGAAGAGCGCGTTCTCGTCCAGCTGTCCCACTGTTGAGCCGTGGCTGCACTTTACATCGTCGGCATATATTTCCAGCTGTGGCTGTGCATACATGTGTGCACATGTGGTGAGGCACAGGTTGCGGTTGGTCTGCTGCGAGACGGTGCGCTGTGCATCGGGGTGTATATGCATCTTGCCGGCAAAGACACCTGTCGACGACTCGTCGAGTATGTATTTGTAGAGCTCGCTGCTTGTGCAGTCGGGCACACGGTGCTCAACGAGTGTGTGGTTGTCAATGTGCTGTGTCTTGTCGCCTATGGCAAGTCCATTGACGCTTGTCTCTGCTCCGCGGCCGCTGAGTGCAACACTTGCGCTGTTGCGTGTGAAACCGTTGGTGAGCGTTACGCAACAGTGGCTGAAGCGGCTGTCGGCCTGTTGGTCTACAAAGAGCGATGCCACGCGGGTGTTGCTGTTCGATGTCTCCTCAATGTCGTATATGTTGAGCGAAGCGCCTGCTTCCACGAAAACCTCGGTGACGAGTGTCGAGAGTGATTGCTTCTCATGTGACGAGTGGTCGCACAGGAGAATGTTTGCCTTGCTGTTCTCCTCAAGGATAACAAGTATGCGGCGGTTGACCAGCATCTCCACGTTTGCCTGGATGAGCGAGACAATCTGTATTGTCTCCTCGACAACCGTACCCTTTGGGACGTAGAGCACTACACCGTCCTGTGCGAACATTGTGTTGAACTGCACTATGTTGTCGCCATTGGCGGCAAGGCGGTTATAGTATTTCTCAAGTAGGGTGGGGTGGCTCTTGGCTATGTCGTTTAAACTTCTAAGGATTACCCCCTGCGGCAATTCGCGGCAGTGGCCTGCAGCAGGGGCGTAGCTGTCGTTTACAATATATACCCTGTGCGATTTAAGGTTGGGGACATCGCAATGGAATATGGTGCCGGCATTGACACCCGCCTCGGCACGTTTCAGGTTCATGCCATAGTCTATGCCGAAGAGTTTGGCAACGGGTGTGTTGAGCCATGCCTCATCCTTGCGGGTGGGAAAGCCTGCAGCCCTGAAACGCTCGAATGCCTCCTGTCGCTTGCTGTTGAGCAGTGGTGCGCAGGCACTCTCTATGAGCTCTCTGTTCAGCCCGAACAGTTCTATGTATTCCTGTTCGTTGCCCATCATTGGTTCTCGTTTTTAATCCAGTCATATCCACGCTCCTCGAGCTCCTGAACAAGTTCGGGGCCTGCGGTCATTACAATGCGGCCGTTGTAGAGCACGTGAACGATGTCGGGCTTGATGTAGTCGAGCAGTCTCTGGTAGTGGGTGATGACGATGCTCGATGTGTCGGGGCGTTTCAGCTTGTTCACACCCTCGGCAACAATGCGCAGTGCGTCAATGTCGAGGCCCGAGTCGGTCTCGTCGAGTATGCTCAACGTGGGTTCAAGCATTGCCATCTGGAAGATTTCGTTACGCTTCTTCTCGCCGCCGCTGAAGCCTTCGTTCACTGAACGGTTCGCCAGCTTGCTGTCGAGGTTGACGAGCGCACGCTTCTCGCGCATGAGCTTGAGGAAGTCGCTTGCACTCATCGGCTCCTGCTGCAGGTACTCGCGTTTTGCGTTGATGGCTGCGCGCATGAAGTTGGTGATGCTCACACCAGGAATTTCAACCGGGTACTGGAACGAGAGGAAAAGTCCCTCGTGACTGCGGTCCTCGGGTGATAGTGCGAGCAGGTTCTTGCCTTTGTATATTACTTCGCCCTCGGTAACGGTGTATGCAGGGTGTCCCACAAGCACGTTGCTCAGCGTGCTCTTGCCCGAGCCGTTGGGGCCCATTATGGCATGCACCTCGCCCGCCTTGATGGTGAGGTTTATTCCTTTAAGTATCTCTTTGCCATCGATTGTGGCATGAAGGTTCTTTATTTCAAGTAAATTTTCCATAATACTCTTGTGATTTGTCATCCTACTGCTCCTTCAAGCGAAACGCTCAGCAACTTCTGTGCCTCGACTGCAAACTCCATGGGGAGCTTGTTGAGCACCTCGCGTGCATAGCCGTTGACGATGAGGCCTATAGCCTCCTCGGTGCCGATGCCTCGCTGGTTGCAGTAGAAGAGCTGGTCTTCGGAGATTTTTGATGTTGTGGCCTCGTGCTCCACAATGGCACTGTTGTTGTGTATGTCCATGTATGGGAATGTGTGTGCGCCGCACTTGTCGCCAAGCAGCAGCGAGTCGCACTGGCTGTAGTTGCGGGCGCCATCGGCATTCTTGCTCACACGCACGAGTCCGCGGTATGAATTCTGGCTCTTGCCGGCCGAGATACCCTTGCTGATGATGGTGCTCTTGGTGTTCTTGCCAAGATGAATCATCTTTGTACCGGTGTCGGCCTGCTGATAGTTGTTGGTGAGTGCCACGGAGTAGAACTCGCCCTGTGAATTGTCGCCGCGCAGAATGCAACTGGGGTATTTCCATGTGATGGCCGAACCGGTCTCAACTTGTGTCCACGACAGCTTGCTGTTATTGCCTCGGCAGTCGCCACGCTTGGTCACGAAGTTATAGACACCGCCCTTGCCCTCGGCATCGCCGGGGTACCAGTTCTGCACGGTGCTGTACTTTACCTCGGCATTCTCGTTCACCACAATCTCAACAATGGCGGCATGGAGCTGGTTCTCGTCACGCATGGGTGCTGTGCAGCCCTCAAGGTACGACACGTAGCTGTCGTCATCGGCAATGATGAGTGTGCGCTCGAACTGTCCTGTGTTGGCAGCGTTGATGCGGAAATAGGTCGACAACTCACGCGGACAACGCACTCCCTTTGGAATGTACACGAATGAACCGTCGCTGAACACGGCGGTGTTGAGCGCTGCAAAGAAATTGTCGCGGTAGTTTACTACCGTGCCAAGGTACTTGCGCACCAGTTCGGGGTGCTCCTGTATGGCCTCGCCCATTGAACTGAATATGATGCCTTTCTCCTTAAGCTCCTCCTTGAAGGTGGTCTTTACCGACACGGAGTCCATCACGGCATCGACGGCTGTGCCGCTGAGCGCAAGACGTTCCTCAAGGGGAATGCCCAGCTTCTCGAATGTCTTCATCAGCTCGGGGTCAATCTCCTTGTTCTTGCTCTCCTTGCTCTTCTTCAAGGGGTCGGCATAGTAGGATATCGCCTGATAGTCTATTGGCGGAATATCCAGGTGTGCCCACTGCGGCATCTCCATGGTGAGCCAATGCCTGTAGGCTGTCAAGCGCAGTTCAAGCATCCACTCGGGCTCGTTCTTCTTGCTCGAAATGAGCCTGATGGTGTCCTCGTTGAGTCCACGCTCTATTATGTCTGTCTTTATCTTGCTGACGAAACCGAACTCATAGGCTTTGTCAGCAAGTTTCTTCAGTATGTTGTTCTTTTTCTTCATCTATCTTCTTCGCCTCCTCGATGACTAAAAAAGTAACCTTGGCAACCTTATTATATAACAATGATTTTTCCTGTGATGTTTTGCTTGTGACACTGTTGTCGGGCATAACGCTTTCGCAGATGTTCACACCCAAGACAAAAATACCGATTGCTATTATTGCCGAGAAAATGGCACCCAAAATACGGTCCAACCATCCAAGCAATATAACCTTGAGCAACCAACGCAGAATGAAGCCGACAATGTTGATTACCATTGCCGTTGCTATGAAGACTATTGCAAAGCCCAGTATTGTGCATATGAGATTGTCCCATCCGGTGTAGCCTTGCAACATTGCAGCTGCTCGCGGGTAGAATATAGTAGCCTGGAGCAGGCCAATTGCTATGCCTGCTCCAAAGCTCAACTGTTTGACAAGTCCCGATATCAGTCCGAACAATACTCCAATGCCGACTGCTACCAAAAGGGCTATATCCAATGTGTTCATTTTCTAAAAAGTAGGTTTATAGTTTCTGTTTTACCTCAACCTGAACGAATGTCTCGATGATGTCACCCACCTTGATGTCGTCGTGTGATGTAAGGCTGATACCGCACTCGAAGTTTGTACCAACCTCCTTGACATCCTCCTTGAAGCGCTTGAGCGCAGCAAGTGAACCGGTGTGGATGACGATACCGTCGCGGATGAGACGTACACGGTCGGTGCGCTTTACCTTACCCTCGCGGACCATACAGCCAGCAACGGTACCCACCTTGCTGATGTGGAATGTCTCGCGTACCTCGATGGTTGCGGTAATCTCCTCCTTCACGATAGGAGCAAGCATACCCTCCATGGCTGCCTTCACCTCCTCTATGGCATCGTAGATGATAGAGTAGATGCGTATGTCGACACCCTCGTTCTCGGCAACCTTGCGCGCTGTCACTGACGGACGTACCTGGAAACCTACGATGATGGCATCCGATGCTGCAGCAAGGCTCACGTCGCTCTCCGAAATCTGACCCACGGCCTTGTGGATAACGTTAACCTGGATAGTCTCGGTAGAGAGCTTGATGAGTGAGTCGCTGAGTGCCTCGATTGAACCGTCCACGTCACCCTTGACAATGATGTTGAGGGTCTGGAAGTTACCGAGTGCAATGCGGCGGCCGACCTCGTCGAGTGTAAGCATCTTCTGTGTACGCAATCCCTGCTCACGCTGCAGCTGCTCGCGCTTGCCGGTAATTTCGCGTGCCTCGCGCTCGCTCTCCACAACGTTGAATGTGTCGCCCGCTGCGGGAGCACCGTTAAGGCCAAGGATAAGTGCAGGCTCGGCGGGACGAATCTCCTTGATGCGCTGGTTACGCTCGTTGAAGATAGCCTTTACCTTACCCCACTGTGTACCGGCAACAACAATGTCACCGACCTTCAATGTACCGTTCTGTACAAGTACGGTCGCTACATAGCCGCGGCCCTTGTCGAGTGTAGACTCTATGACAGAACCTGTAGCCTTGCGGTTGGGGTTTGCCTTGAGGTCGAGAAGCTCTGCCTCAAGCAATACCTTTTCCATGAGTTCCTCAACACCCATACCTTTCTTTGCCGAAATCTCCTGTGACTGGTACTTTCCACCCCAGTCCTCGACGAGCATATTCAGGTTTGCCAACTGCTCCTTGATGCGGTTGGGGTCGGCTGTAGGTTTATCGCACTTGTTGATGGCGAACACGATAGGTACACCGGCTGCCATGGCATGGTTGATGGCCTCCTTTGTCTGTGGCATCACGTCGTCATCGGCTGCGATGATGATGATTACGATATCGGTAATCTTGGCACCGCGTGCACGCATTGCGGTGAAGGCTTCGTGACCCGGGGTGTCGAGGAATGTGATGCGCTTGCCGCTCTCCATCTTCACGTTGTAGGCACCGATGTGCTGTGTAATACCACCGGCCTCGCCTGCAATAACGTTTGCCTTGCGGATGTAGTCGAGCAACGATGTCTTACCGTGGTCTACGTGACCCATCACGGTGATGATTGGTGCGCGTGGCTCCAAATCTTCTTCGGTGTCAACATCCTCCTCAATTGCATTGGCAACCTCGGCGCTCACATACTCGGTAGTGAAGCCGAACTCCTCGGCAACAATGTTGATGGTCTCGGCATCGAGACGCTGGTTGATTGACACCATCATTCCAATGCTCATGCAGGTTGCAATGACCTGTGTAACGGAGATGTTCATCATGCTTGCAAGCTCGTTTGCAGTAACGAACTCGGTGAGCTGCAGAACCTTGCTCTGCTCCATCTCCTCGCTCATCTGCTGCATCTGGCGCTCGGCAACCATGTCGCGCTTCTCCTTGCGGTACTTTGCCGACTTGTTGCCCTTGCCGCGGTTTGTGAGGCGGTCGAGTGTCTCCTTTATCTGCTTTGATACGTCCTCGTCATTGACGTCGTTCTTGTCAAAACGTTTGTGTTGGCGGTCACGGTCCTTGCGGCTGCCCTGTGACTGGTTGCCGCCGCCCTTGTTGCGGTTTGCGCTCCAGTCCCTGTCGCCGCCGTTGTTGCCGCCG
>JAZRRI010000008.1:0-6923 GCA_045650605.1 Bacteroidaceae bacterium
TCCTCGGAGAACATAGCGGTAAGGGGTTGTATATTATTTTTTTAGCTACTCAAATTTACAACTTTTATCGCTATTCTCCTAATTTTCAATGAGTTAATTTTAGCTTATTCTCAATTTCTTATTTCGAACTCACGTTATTTAACGTGAGTCGATATAAGAATTTATACTAAAATTTAGCGTATTTTGTCATTCCGAACCCTGTGTGAGGAATCTCATTATACGCGGATTCAGAGATCCCTCGTCGCTACGCTCTGTCGGGATGACAGGTTCGCGATTTGATTTAGCTTATATCGAACTCTCGTTATTTACGTTTTCTCAACTCCTTCACATCTGCCTTGTCAACATCCCCGTCAGCAGGTAATCCCTTATCCTTTTGAAAGCGCAGAAGCGCTTTGTAAAGTTCACCGTCCATCAAGGCTCCATTGTCAAAGGTAGGAATAACTTCATCGGGCTTAATGTAAAGTTTTTTAACCAAAGCATTCGCCACACTCCTGACATCGCGCCCGCTGTCGCCACGCACAATAACGCGGTCGCCAAGTTTGTATTTGCGAGCCAGCTCACGAGCCGCAGCCCTGCGGGCGCGCTCATTGCCCTGCACAATTTTTGCCATTGTCTTTTGCGCCAGTTTCTCAATCCCGGCAGCCTTGCTTGGACGTAAACGGACCGAGTCGCCCGACATCTTTTTATAGGTGCGCGGAGCTGTGAGCACCACACCGCCACCCTGCGACTGCGCAAACGCAAGCAGTGGAACAAGCAACAATAAAGAGAAGAAAATCGAATGCTTCATTGGAGAGGAGTTTGAGGCTATCAAAAAGCAGTTGACCCGGAAAACCATTATCAATGTCATCCCGACAGAGCGGAGCGACGAGGGATCTCTAAATCGACACAGAGATGTCTCACGTTTGTTCGACATGACAATTTGCAAAATACGTATGGACAAACTGCGATAACATTACTATCATTATATCACTTTACTCTCCACCGAGCAGTTTCTCAAAGCAATAAGGCACCGGTGTCTCAAAACGGAGGTACTTGCCTGTTACGGGATGGGTGAAGCTGAGCATGTAAGCATGCAGGCCAAGGCGACGCATTGGGTCCTCGTCACTGCCATACTTGCGGTCACCGACAACAGGATGTCCAAGGTCGGCCATATGGACACGAATTTGGTTCTTTCTACCGGTCTCAAGCTCACATTCAACAAGCGAATAGCCGTTAGACGAAGCCAAAACATTATAATGTGTCACAGCATATTTTCCACCATTATCAACTGGACTTGAATGTGTTACAAACTTCTTATCCTCAGTAAGCCATGATTGAATGCGTCCACGTGTCTGCTGGAACTCGCCTTTCACCAAAGCAAGGTAACGACGGTCGGTAACAAGCTGCTGCCAGCTGTTGATGAGCGACTGCTGGGTCTGCACATCCTTGGCATAAACCATCAATCCCGAGGTGTCGCGGTCGAGGCGATGGACAAGATGCGAGGTATTACGGCCGCCACCCTTTTCAAGATAGCGGTTAAGCACTGTCTGCACTGTCTGCTGGCGCGAATTGTTGCTCATAGAGAGCAAACCGGGGTGTTTATCAATAACAAAAAGGTATGGGTCCTCGAAAACAATATCAAGTTCCTTGCAGTGGAACGATTTCTTGTGTTTGGAACGGTCAAGCTGCACCACGTCACCGGGTTTCAACTCGGCAAGCGGATGAGTTGTAATTGTGTTATTTACAAGGACTACCCTATTACTGATTAAAGCTTTTGCTCTATTGCGGCTCACGCCATGCATCTTCTCCATGATAAAAGCGATGAGCTGCGCGGGCTCCACAACCTTAAAAGTGAGCAAACCTTTTATTTTTCGTTGCATATTATATTGATTTTAAATCATTTTACATCTCTACGTTCAAGCAACACCACATTCTCCACATGGTGGGTATGAGGGAACATATCCACAGGTTGCACGGCAACAACCTTGTAATCCGCATCGAGTAGTTGCAAATCGCGCGCTTGGGTCGCAGGGTTACAGCTCACATAGACAATGCGTTTGGGTGCAGCAAAAAGAATAGTATCGATTACATCGTTATGCATGCCGGCGCGTGGAGGGTCGGTAATGATGACATCGGGCATGCCATGCTCGCTGATGAAGTCACGAGTAAGGATATCCTTCATATCGCCGGCAAAGAATGTGAGGTTATCGAAACCATTCAGTTCGGCATTTATGCGCGCATCGATGATGGCATCCTCTACATACTCCACGCCGATTACTTTCTTGGCATTACGTGCAACAAAGTTGGCAATAGTTCCGGTACCGGTATAAAGGTCATACACCACCTCGTTGCCTGTCAGCGCAGCAAAGTCGCGCGCAACCTTATAAAGATTATAGGCTTGTTTGCTGTTTGTCTGATAGAACGACTTCGGGCCCACCTTGAAGCGCAAGCCCTCCATCTCCTCATATATAACATCTGTACCTTTATATGTCACCACCTCAAGGTCGCCGAATGTATCGTTGCACTTGTTGTTTATCACATAGAGCAAAGAGGTTACCTCGGGGAACCCATCGGCTACATATTGTAAAGTTTTTTCAAGTTGAGCCTTGTCATTTTCACACTCCACCCTCGCCTGCAGAAGAAGCATCACCTCGCCTGTTGTAGAGGTACGCAACATCATGCTGCGCAACACTCCCGAATGGGAGCGCAAATCATAAAAAGGAACACCCTCCTTGTTGGCGAACTCCCTTATTCCGTTACGCAGGCGGTTGTTCAGCCCCTGCATGAGAGCACACTCCTCAATGTCGAGAACCTTGTCGAAGGCACCGGGAATATGGAAACCGAGCGCATTCATATTGTCGTACTTCGTACCGGCCTCAACCTCGTCCCATGTAAGCCAGCGCTTGTTACTGAAAGTGAATTCCAGTTTATTGCGGTACTCGCGTGTCTGTTCCGAACCAAGGATGGGCATAATCTCGGGCAGCTCCACCTTACCAATGCGCTTCAACGCATCGTGAACCTGCTGCTGTTTGTACTTGAGCTGATGTTCGTAGGCCAGACACTGCCATTTGCAACCACCGCAGACACCGTAGTGCTTACAGAAAGGCACATCGCGTTCTTGCGAATATTCATAAAACTTCACAGCCTCGGCCTCGGCATAACTGTGTTTTTTGCGTTTAACCTTCAAATCCACAACATCACCGGGCACCACATAGGGCACAAAAACGACCAGGTCGTTGACACGCGCAAGCGCCTTGCCCTCGGCGGCAACACCGGTAATCTCAATCCGCTCGAGCAGCGGCAGCTCTTTCTTTTTTCTTGCCATTATAATCGTATATAGAATTCCTTAAGAAAAGCAGCAACACACCGCATGGGTGCAAACTCCTGCAAATTACAAATTTCATTGCAAAGATAGGGCAAAAATCACTATAAAAGCCATTTTTGACAGCCTAACTTATTTTTTTTAGTCCATCACAATTTATTTCCTCTTTTAAATTTCGTGGTAAAAACATTTTTCTTATATTTGCAAATTAGTTGAGCATGCATTTTTGGATGCAGTGCCCAACATGTGACCAGCTAAACATTTTTTATTTATCAACAAACAATAAACTCAAAAATTTATGGCAGACAAAAGAGTCTATACCTTTGGCAATGGCCTTGCTGAAGGTAATGCGTCAATGAGAAACTTGTTGGGAGGTAAAGGTGCTAACCTTGCCGAGATGAACCTCATCGGCATTCCAGTACCTCCGGGTTTCACCATCACAACTGAGGTTTGTGGCGAGTACTACAGCCTTGGTAGAGAAAAGGTAATCGAACTTCTCCAGGCAGAGGTTCAGGCCGCAGTAAAGAACATCGAGAACTTGATGAACTCTACATTCGGCGACCCAACCAACCCATTGTTGGTTTCAGTTCGTTCAGGTGCCCGCGCTTCAATGCCCGGTATGATGGACACAATCCTCAACCTCGGTCTTAACGACATCGTTGTAGAGGGTCTTGCAAAGAAGACAGGCAACGAAAAGTTCGCTTGGGACTCTTACCGCCGTTTCGTACAGATGTACGGTGACGTTGTTTTGGGCATGAAGCCGACAAGCAAGGAGGAGATTGACCCATTCGAGGCTATCATCGAGAAGGTTAAGGAGGAGAACGGCGTTGTTCTCGACAAGGACCTTAGCGTTGAGGCATTGAAGGACCTCGTTGCAAAGTTCAAGGCTGCCGTTAAGGCTCAGACAGGCAAAGACTTCCCAACAGACGCATACGAGCAGTTGTGGGGTGCAGTTTGCGCAGTATTCGAGTCTTGGAACAACGAGCGCGCTATCCTCTACCGTCGTATGGAGAAAATTCCCGATGAGTGGGGTACAGCCGTTTCAGTACAGGCAATGGTATTCGGTAACATGGGTGAGACATCTGCAACCGGTGTATGCTTCTCTCGTGACGCAGCAACAGGTGAGAACCTCTTCAATGGCGAGTACCTTATCAATGCACAGGGCGAGGACGTGGTAGCAGGTATCCGCACACCACAGCAGATTACAAAGATCGGTTCACAGCGTTGGGCTGCATTGCAGAACATCAGCGAGGAGGAGCGTGCAAGCAAGTATCCTTCAATGGAGGAGGCTATGCCAGAGATCTACAAGGAGCTCGACGCTATCCAGACACGCCTTGAGGACCACTACAAAGATATGCAGGACATGGAGTTCACCGTACAGGAGGGCAAAATGTGGTTCTTGCAGACACGTAACGGTAAGCGTACAGGTGCAGCGATGGTAAAGATTGCTATGGACCTCTACCGCGACGGTATCATCGATGACAAGACTGTTTTGAAGCGCATGGAACCAGAGAAACTCAACGAGCTTCTCCACCCAGTATTCGACACAGCAGCTCTTGCAAAGGCTAAGGTTATCGCTAACGGTCTTCCCGCATCTCCAGGTGCTGCTACAGGTCGCATCGTATTCTTCGCTGACGACGCCGAGAAGTGGCACGAGGATGGCGAGAAGGTAATTCTCGTTCGTATCGAGACTTCTCCCGAGGACCTCGCAGGTATGGCTGCAGCCCAGGGTATCCTCACAGCACGTGGCGGTATGACTTCACACGCTGCCGTTGTTGCACGTGGTATGGGTAAGTGCTGCGTTTCAGGTGCAGGTACATTGGTTATCGACTACAAGAAGCGTACATTGACTGTTGACGGTCTTGTATTCAACGAGGGCGACTACATCTCATTGAACGGTTCTACAGGTCAGGTTATCGAGGGTAAGGTTGAGACAAAGGCTCCTGAGCTCAGCGGTGACTTCGCCGAGTTGATGGAAATCTGTGACAAGTACGCACGCTTGGGTGTACGCACAAATGCCGATACTCCACACGATGCACAGGTTGCACGCGACTTCGGTGCCATCGGTATCGGTCTCTGCCGTACAGAGCACATGTTCTTCGAGGGTGAGAAGATCAAGGCAATGCGCGAGATGATTCTTGCCGAGACAACAAAGGAGCGCGAGGTTGCTCTTGCAAAGTTGTTGCCATTCCAGAAGGCTGACTTCGTTGGTATCTTCAAGGCAATGGAAGGCTTGCACGTGACAGTTCGCTTGCTCGACCCACCACTCCACGAGTTCGTACCACACGATGCTAAGGGCCAGCAGATGCTCGCCGAGGCTATGGGCAAGACAGTTGAGGCCGTTCAGCGCCGCGTTAAGTCTCTCGAGGAGTTCAACCCAATGCTCGGTCACCGTGGTTGCCGTTTGGGTAACACATATCCCGAAATCACAAAGATGCAGACAACAGCCATCCTTGGTGCAGCTCTCGAGTTGAAGAAGGAAGGCAAGGTTATCTACCCAGAGATCATGGTTCCACTCGTAGGTATCATCAACGAGTTCGAGGAGCAGAAGAACGCTATCGTTGAGGCAGCTGAGGCATTGTTCGCAGCAGAGGGCGACCGCGTAGAGTACACAATCGGTACAATGATTGAGATTCCACGTGCAGCTCTTACAGCCGACCAGATTGCACAGCAGGCTCAGTTCTTCTCATTCGGTACAAACGACTTGACACAGATGACCTTCGGTTACTCTCGTGACGACGTTAACTCATTCTTGCCAATCTACCTCCGCAAGAAGATTTTGAAGAATGACCCATTCCAGGTTCTCGACCAGACAGGTGTTGGCCAGCTCGTTGAGATGGCAACAAACAAGGGCCGCGGTGTTAACCCAGACCTCAAGTGCGGTATCTGCGGTGAGCACGGTGGTGAGCCTGAGTCTGTGAAGTTCTGCCACAGAGTAGGTTTGAACTATGTTTCTTGTTCTCCATTCCGCGTGCCTATCGCACGTCTTGCAGCTGCACAGGCTGCTGTTGAGGAGATGGCATAACAATAAACCTTACATAACTATAAATAGGTCGTGCACATGTGCACGACCTATTTTATTTTATACAAGCCTGCGCTACAACATCCCTGCAACCGGCAGAACTTATTAAAGAAAACCTTCGCATCGAATCTCCGAGCCCAATCATTGACCTCCTGAATCAAGCATATATACCTTATGTTCTTGTCCCATACTTTAGAAGCAAACGCATTGAAAAGCCCCGCATCAGCTTTTACAGGAAGAGCAAGCAAGGTTGCATAGTTATTCTCTATATTATTTATTGTTGGCTTGTTGCCCCACACGTGAAAGGCTACTATGTGTTTGCGTGAGTCGAGGCAATTATATATCACGTATCTGTAAATTAACGTGAGTTCGATATAAGCTAAACCAAATCGCGAACCCGTCATTTCGATGGAGCATAGCGAAGAGACGTGTTGTTGAGGGCATGCCCGAAAAAATCTAAAAATATTGCGAAAAACGAGATCTCTCACGTAGCGTTAGTTCGCTATCGCTCATCGAAAACATCTTTTAATATTTTACCAAGGTATGGTCGAGATGACAAAATACGCTAAATTTTAGTATAAATTCTTATATCGAACTCAC
>JAZRRI010000009.1:0-66228 GCA_045650605.1 Bacteroidaceae bacterium
GGTTCGTTTTTCGTTCCTTACGCTTCTTGCCTGAAAAATCAAGCAAGGTTGTACTGCTTGTCTGTAATGGAATGTTGTCAAGGATCTATCTTGCTTGCCGGTCTCTCACCGCGGTAACCGCGTTGCTTCCCGAAAGCGAGTACAAAGGTAAGGCAAGTTTTTGAACTGGCAAAACATTTCAAGAGAAAAAATAGAACTATTTTTAAACTTTTTTAAAACACCATTAATTTTCAAGAACTTACAAAAAGTAAAAAAACAAACATTTTTTGAACAAATTCACCATAGAGGTTGTTGACACAAATTATTTCTTCATAAAAAGAAAAAATATCTTCAATTGAACAGAGAAAAAATCAGTACAAAACCGAGAGTTTTTGTTAAAACATCATAATAAAAGAGAGCCGATAGCATATTTTTGAGTATTTTTGCATTTGCGTTTTCAAAAAGAGCGACTACGCATTTTGCCATAACAAGGAAAAATGATAAGAAAAAGCCTTATATACCTTATATATATAATAATTACCCTTGCCTTACCCACTACCCTGCAAGCCCAGGATAGCAATGGGAAGATTAGGGTGCATGGCAAAATCATAGATTCCTCGACACAAAAGGCTATACCCTACGTTTCGGTGAGGGTGAAAGACGGCACCGCCGGCAGCAGCAGCGACAGCAACGGAAAATTCTCCTTCTTTTCGCACATCGTGGAGGACACCATCATTGCATCGAGCCTGGGATATGACGAAGAGAGAATACCCATCAGCGCGAACACGGAGATGCCGCTGAAAATAAAACTGAAACCTGCCGACTATGACCTGCCCGAAGTCATAATAAAACCCGAACGCGAACGTTACAGCAGGAAGAACAACCCGGCCGTGACATTGGCACGCAGAATCATTGAACAGCGAGATGACAACTCACCGTTGAAAAAAGAGTTCTACAGCCACGAGAGACACGAAAAGCTGAACATTGCGCTGAATGACTTCAAGACAGGTGACGGCAACCCGTTCGGCAAAAGATTCAAGTTCATCGAAGAGTATGTGGACACCTCGCGCATATCGGGGAAACCGATACTGCACATCTCGGCACGCGAACTGATAGCCACCGACTACCACCGCAGCAAACCCCAACGCACCAGACGCCACGTAAAAGCCCGTCGCCGAAACGGAATAGATGATATATTCTCGGCCGGAGAGACCGAGGCATTGTATGAGGAGGTTTTCAAGGATGTAGATATTTTCCAGGACGACATATCACTGTTCAAGAACAAATTCGTGAGCCCGCTCTCAAAGTTGGGTCCCACATTCTACCGATATTATATAATGGACACCACGGTAGTTGACGGCGACAGCTGCATTGACCTCGCCTTCACACCGTTCAATGTGGAATCGTTCGGTTTCACAGGGCACATCTATGTCACCAATGACAGCGCACTGTTCATTAAATCGGTAGCCATGAATGTGCCTCACGAAATAAACATGAACTTCGTAGAGAACCTGAAGATAACACTGGAGTTCGGGCGTGCTGCCGACGGCACCCGCCTATTGAAGAGAGAGACACTCACAACCGAAATGAAGGTTGTAAATGGGATAACCGGCTTTTATGCAAACCGTGAGGTTGTATACCGCAACCACTCATTCATGAGCGACGATTTTGCCGAGCTAATACTCGACAACCCGGCAGAGGTAATTGAGGACGACAATTCGACAAGCAAAAGCGACGAGTACTGGAGCCAATACGGGTTCAATGAGGTGAGCAGAAAAGAGCGTTCCGTGGGCGACCTGATGAAAGCCCTGCGTGCCAACCCGCTATACTACTGGAGCGAAAAATGTATATCGTACCTGTTTACCGGATGGGTACCAATCAAGAAGGAAAACCCACCACTCTTCTATGGCCCCATGAATACGACCATAAGTCATAACGGACTCGAGGGTTGGCGACTGAGGACAGGTGCAATGACATCGGCCTACCTGAACCCGCACCTCTTCGGCCGTTTCTATCTGGCATACGGATTTGGAGATAAAAAACTGAAATACATGGGCGAGATGGAGTACTCTTTCAAAAAGAAGAAGGAGCACCCCAACGAATTCCCCATACACTCGCTGCGCCTGAGTTATGAGAACGATATCTACCAGTATGGCCAGAACTACCTATATACAAACAAGGACAATCTTTTCATCAGCCTCAAGCGACAGGAGGACAACAAGGTAGGTTACGTGCGCAAGGCAGAGTTTACATACACCAAGGAGTTCCACAACCACTTCTCGTTCGACATCACCCTGCGCCACAGGAAAGATATCGCAAGCCGCTTCATCCCATTCGAACGCACACAGACCATTGACGGCATAACAACAAGTACATTCGCAAACGATGTCACGCGCTCCGAAGTTGAAGTCGGTCTACGCTTTGCCCCAAAGGAGAAGTTTATGCAAAGCAAGTGGAACCGCCGCTCCACAACACCCGAGAAGCCGGTGTTCACACTATCGCACCGCATAGGTTTCAAAGACATACTGGGCAGCGAATACAATTACCACCACACCGAACTTGGTTTTTACAAACGGTTCTGGTTCTCGGCATTCGGCTACACCGACTGCATAATTAAAGCAGGAAAAGTATGGAATAAAGTTCCGTTCCCAATGCTCATAATCCCCAACGCCAACCTCTCATATACCATTCAGCGCGAATCATACTCACTGATGAACGCAATGGAGTTCTTCAATGACGAATATGCATCATGGGATTTGACATACAACATGAACGGACTGTTGCTCAACCGCATACCGCTTATACGCAAGCTTAAATGGCGTGAGGTCATCACTTTCCGCGGAATGTTCGGACATCTTAGCGAGAAGAACCGTCCCGACCCGCTCAACACCGGCGGGCTCTTCAAGTTCCCATATGAGAACTACCAGCAGTGCTACCTTGGCACAATGCCATACATGGAGGTGGGTGTGGGAATAGCGAACATATTCAAGGTATTGCGCGTGGACTATGTAAGACGACTCACCTACCGCGACCTGCCCGGCATACAGAAATGGGGAATACGAATAGAGCTTGGCGTGCAGTTCTAAAAAGGAATCACCACCCTGCAGCATCCCACCCCGCAGCGCTGTACCACTCTGTGTTTGAGAAATCGATATTCAACTGGCTATAACGACTTGTTGTCTGTGGCATATATATTGACATACCGCAATAGACCGACGTATCGACAGGCAAATGCTTGCCCACATATGCCGAATACCAGTTTCCGGTTGTAACGACGTATGGAACAGCCTCGTCGAGTACCTCTTTCCATGCCACATACTCAGGCTCGGCAAGATACTTTTTCATCACGGCATTGACATCGTAATAGCAAGGCATGTAGCCGTAAAGCCCTTTAGCCCCACCGGGCAAATAGGCAAAGACATCAATGTATTCACGTTTCTTTGAGGTATTGAAATATGTGCAGATATTTGAATATGAGACATCGGCAAGCCTTTGCATGGCAGGCATATATGCAGCCGAGAGAACAACACCCATTTCACCACCCTCATATGCAGCCTTGTAAGAGTCTATGATTCCCTTTACACCATCGGAGGCAAAAAATTCACCTATAACAGTATCATAGGGAGCACCATCACCCGGAATCTCGGCAGGCGAACCAATCACCCACTGCACAGCATTGCGCAGGGCATATGCCACTTCAACCCCTTGCATGAAACAGGCATCGAACATAAGCCTGTTCACTTTAGCCGGCAGTTTCCCTATTGCAGTAGCCAACTCCTCAATCTCAATAGCCCCTACAGTTCTGTCACTATAACTATTCTTGCCATTATCAACACCTATGGTACGCATTGCCCCGGCGCGCGACTTGTCGAGCAACCACCCATTACCATGCGACCAGATGACAAGGTCAAGTGAATGAGTAGGATAATCATTGAGCACACCGGCCAGTACTGCACCGAATGCAGTGGCATCACTGGAGCAGAAATCATCGGCAAACGGATACAAAACCTTCTCCTCGCATACACCACTGTTGTTTACATACTTAAGCAGGCGGGGATTATCCCGGTCATCGACAAAAACGAACAGACGACAATCGGACGGGAGAGATACAGCGCCCCTTCTTATCTCAGCGATATCAACATCGGCATATGGTGCCAAGCTATTCTCGGCCATCATATAAACGACAAGCGTACTGACAGCCGTGTCACCCCTTTGCAACCCCGGTTTATCATCACCGGTGCCCGACGGCACATCATCACAACACGACACCGTAAGGAGGAGGAAAATATATAGCAGAAGAACAGCTACAGGAGAACGCATTATCAATGCTTTGTGAATTTGAACTTATCACCAAGATAGCGAACAATTTTTTCACCGCCTTCTACAAGCCTCTTCTTCACCTTCTGCTCCTTTTTCTCAAGCTTTGAGCGCTTGTCCGAAAAATAGATGAACGATGTACGACCCGGCATATCCTCTTCATAACTCATATAATCCTTGAGTTCATAGGCATAGAGATGACGGTTAGGCAACAACTTGTCCTCAATGATTGCCCCCTCAACGCGCTGTATCTCGGTAAAATAGGCCACAGAATCCGAGAATGAGAGCGAAACGCCCCACACATAAACCTCGGTCTGAACCTTCTTTTTCTTCTCTTTCTTTTTGCCATCCTTGGCAAAAGAGAGTGAAGGTATCACAAGGCACAGGATAAAAATTATAGAAAAAATCTTTTTCATATCGGTCTAAATCATAAATCTCCGCAAAAGTACTAATTTATTGATAGTTCCAAAAGTTTATCACAACTTTTAACAGGTCAAAGAGCCAAACAGTAACAAAACCGGGCCGCTTTTGGCGGCCCGGACAATTCTTTTTTATCCCAAATATGACTTCAGCAGTTTGCTGCGCTGGTTCTGCTTCAAGCGGCGTATCGCCTTCTCCTTAATCTGGCGCACACGCTCACGTGTAAGACCGAAACGGTCACCAATCTCCTCGAGCGTCATCTCCTGCATACCGATACCGAAGAACATCTGTATAATCTCCTTCTCACGGTCGGTAAGTGTAGAGAGAGCACGGTCAATCTCGCGCGATAGTGACTCATTCACCAATGTATTGTCGGCCATTGGAGAATCATCGTTCACCAACACGTCGAGCAAGCTGTTATCCTCGCCATCGACAAATGGAGCATCAACTGAAATATGACGTCCAGATACCTTCAAAGAGTCCACCACTTTGTCTACCGGCAAGTCGAGCTGGTCGGCAAGTTCCTCGGCAGATGGGCGGCGCTCGTTCTCCTGCTCAAATTTTGAGAAAGCCTTTGTAATCTTGTTCAACGAACCTACCTGGTTCAACGGCAAGCGCACAATACGTGCCTGCTCGGCAAGCGCCTGCAAAATAGACTGTCTAATCCACCAAACAGCATAACTGATGAATTTGAAACCACGGGTCTCGTCAAACTTCTCTGCCGCCTTAATGAGTCCAAGGTTACCCTCGTTAATCAAGTCGGGGAGACTGAGTCCCTGGTTCTGATACTGTTTTGCTACAGAAACCACAAAACGCAAATTAGCACGCGTCAATTTCTCAAGTGCACGGCGGTCTCCTTTTCTGATTCGTTGTGCCAACTCCACCTCTTCTTCAACGGTGATGAGTTCCTCGCGACCAATTTCCTGCAAATACTTGTCAAGAGATGCGCTTTCACGGTTCGTGATACTTTTGGTAATTTTTAATTGCCTCATTTTTGTTCCGATACGATTTTAATTCGCGAAATTAATCATTCTATATATCAAATACAAATTTTGCGCGTTAAAGTTACATAATTAACGGGAAAAGACCGACTTTCACACTAAAACCTGATAATGAAAGGCTATGACCCAATATTATATCAAAAAATCACCACTGTGATATATATAAGAAACAGGTGAAAGTAGAAAGCACCTGCCAAAACTTGATATTAACATACAGCAAGCATATAACGGTTAAAGCAGAAAAACGCTATAGCCCGCCGGTCAACGTTTCATTCAAGCATGAATGCAAAAGCCGGTCGTGTATTAACTTTACACCACAATAGAGAGCAAACATTGCAAAATATCACAAGGTCTTATTGTTAATTAATGTTAAAATGTTTTTATACATAAAAAAATGCCAAAACAACACTTTGTTACGACACTTGCATATTATGCTCTTTTGCCTTACCTTTGCAAGGCAAAAGCCTGTTTCGCAGGCTCAGACAGAAAAACTTAAGGCAGTCGGACAGTCTGTCGCCGTTGCCCTAAAAAGCAAAGGAGGAAAGTCCGGGCAGCACAGAGCACTCCACTTCCTAACAGAAAGCTGCCTGCGAAGGCAGAGTAACGCAGAAGAAAACAACCGCCTGCAAGGGTAAGGGTGAGAAGGTGGGGTAAGAGCCCACCGGCCGCGCAGCGATGTACGGGCCGTGTGTCTTGGAGGCTGCAAGTTCATGTAAACCGGTGTTTGAGGGTTGCTCGCCCGAGCCGGAGGGTAGAACGCTTTAGCAATGTGGTGACACATTGCATAGATGAATGACAGACACCCTGCAAAGGGTACAGAACCCGGCTTATAGGCCGACTGTCAAAAAACGAGAGCGACCGGCTTGCCGGTCGCTCTCATTTTATTATTCAAGAAGCAGCTTACTGCATCAACCACACTTCGTACACCAGCCCCCTGCTACACTCACAGCAAAACGCCAAATCCAGCTTTGCGTTTCACCCGTTGGCACGAGCTTTCCGTTTTCAGTTTTCCGCTTTCAGTTTTAAACACACTTCGTGTGCTTGAACCTGCTTTCGCTCGCTTTGTGTGTAAGCCAGCTTCCACCCACTCACT
Organism: Bacteroidaceae bacterium; assembly: GCA_045650605.1. Taxonomy (GTDB): domain Bacteria; phylum Bacteroidota; class Bacteroidia; order Bacteroidales; family Bacteroidaceae; genus HGM04593. The sequence continues at coordinate 6,811 of JAZRRI010000009.1, forward strand.
TAATCGCAGCTTTCAGCTTTCAGCTCCCCATCATTGGTTCTCCTCAATCTCTGAACTTGCAATCACAAGCAACTGGTCACCGGGCAGGAGCTCAACCGAACCATTAGGTACAATATACCTGCCGTCGCGTTTAATGAAAATCACAAGCATGCCACGTGGCAAGGCCAACGTCTGCAGGGTATTACCCTTTTCTGCAATCAGCTCCTCGGTAATCGTTATCTCACTCTGTTCGCCGGCCTCATCGGGCAGCTCAACGTCAAACTGTTTCTCGGCAGCAACCGGCAAAAGAAGGTCCAACCTCTTCGCAGCCGCCACAATAGTCGACCCTTGCAGAACAAGCGACAACAATGTAATGAAGAACACAATATTGAAAACGGCATCACTACCGGGAACATGCTCCACCACCGGATACATTGCAAATATAATGGGGACAGCACCACGCAAACCAACCCACGAGGTAAACAACCGTGACGACACACTTATATTCTTGAACGGCAACAACGATATGAACACACTAATCGGACGTGCCACAACCATCATAAACACCCCCACAAGCAACGCCACCAGCGCAGTCTTCCACATTTCGCTGGGATCAACCAACAGTCCAAGCAACAGAAACATTCCAATCTGCATAATCCACGTCATGCCATCAAAGAACGCAACCACCTGTTTGCGATTCTTTATCTTCCTGTTACCCACGATTATACCTGTTATATACACAGCAAGATAACCGTTGCCACCAAGCATATCGGCTACCGAGAATGTAAAGAACACAATACTCAACAGCATTATCGAATAGAGCGGAATATTACCGATATTTACCCTGTTCATGAACCACGAAGCAGCAAACCCCGCACCGGCACCAATCATCGCACCCGATGCAAACTGTTGCACAAGCACTTTCAGCGAATCAACCACAAGCACCGGTACCTGCAAATCCCCGGCATTCTCACCACACAGCGTCAAAGACAATTGAATGAGCACAATGGTAAGGATATACGCCATGGGGTCATTGCTACCGCTCTCAAACTCAAGCATCGGCTGCAGATTGCTTTTCAGGTTTATATTCTTGCCACGCAGGATGTTGAACACCGAGGCCGAATCGGTTGATGACATTGTAGCTGCAAGCAAGAAACATACCACCATAGGCAGTTCGAATGACATCACACCCCATAACGACATACCATAGATAAACAAGCCGGTAAAAGCCATTGTCAACAAAACGCCAACAGTAGAAAGGGTCAATCCAGGCCCCAGGACCGGCCTTATTTCGGCAATCCTCGTCTCCACACCGCCCGTAAACAAGATAACGCACAATGCCACCATGCCCACAAACTGCGCCTGACCGATATTGCTGAACTGAATGCCAAGCCCATCACACCCGAAGAGCATTCCCGCAAGCAGAAAGAGCAACAGCGTAGGCATACCAAAACGGCCACCAGCCTTTGTAATGAGAATACTGCAGAAAATCAGTATCGAGCCAATAAAGATAATATTCCCCGAAGTCAAAAAAGCCATACCACTTTATAAAATAATCCAGCAAAAACAATTTTAACCGGGAGTGCACTCCCGGTTAAAATATTACATTCTAATACACTTGTATCAACAACAATCCCACAGCAATTGAAACCACCGTTGCCACCATTCCCGGCAGCATGAACGAGTGGTTAAGCACCCACTTGCCTATGCGCGTGGTACCCGTGCTGTCAAAATTTATAGCAGCCACAAGCGTAGGATAGTTCGGAATGAAGAAATATCCGTTCACTGCAGGGAACAGCGCAATGAGCATCATCGGCGATATTGCAAGAGCAACACCCAACGGAACAATTGCACGCACCGTAGCCGCCTGGCTGTAGAGCAATATCGACATCACAAACAGCGCAAGACCAAAGAGCCATGGCATCTCTGTCACTACACCCTCAACAGCCCCTTTAAGCTCAACGATATTACCATTGATAAACGTGTCGCCCATCCATGCAATACCGAATATCGCAACCACCGCCTGCATACCGGCCGAGAACACACTACCATGCACAGCCTTTGCACCATCGGTCTTTGTTAGCAGCAGAATGAGTGCCGCTGTCGCAAGCATCACCATCTCAATGATGAGCGGCATGCCCACCGCCACACCATCAAATACCGGGCGCAACGACTCAATGGAACCGAACAGCACAATAAGCAGTGTTGCAGCAAGGAACAGCAGCAGCGATGCCACCGCCCTCTTCTTTGAGAGCACATCACCAGTCTGTGCAGTCGCTTTCGCAATAGCACCAGCCTCAAGGCGGCGCTTGTATTCAGGGTCATCAACCAACTCCTTGCCCACTCTCATTGATGCAAACGCACCCACCAGCACACCCACCAATGTTGCAGGCACGCTAATCTTTAGAATATCGAACAGAGTAATGTCAAAGCCTGCAAGCAAGCCAAGCAACGCCACTGTGGCGGCTGAGATTGGAGAAGCCGTAATAGCCTGCTGCGATGCAATCACAGCAATGCCCAATGGACGCTCGGGGCGAATCTTTGTCTCCCTTGCCACCTCGGCAATCACCGGCAGCACCGAATAAGCCACATGTCCTGTTCCCGCAAGGAATGTAAATGTATAAGTCACCAGCGGAGCAAGAATTGTAATGTACTGCGGATGCTTGCGCAACAGACGCTCGGCCACCTTAACCATGTAGTCAAGGCCACCCGCAGCCTGCATACTTGCCGCTGCCGAAATTACGGCAGCAATCATAAGCATAACATCCACCGGAGGCGATGTAGGCTGCAGCCCGAAGACGAATGTCAGCAACGCTACACCCAGACCGCCCATAACACCAAGCCCCATACCGCCAAGACGGGCACCTACAATAATGCAGAGCAGAACAATCAACAATTGCAACAACATATCAGCGACTTATTAAAATGCAGGCAACTGATAGATGAAACCAACCGACACTCTCTGTGTAGAGTAGTCGTTCTGTCCAAGCGCCTTTGCCCTCTCTGTAAACAGATGGGTCTGTCCCACAAATGTAAGGAAAAGATGAAGATTCGACTCCATTGGATAATACTCTACACCTGTGATATATCCCACCGATGTACGGTAGTTGCCATCGGCAACATTGCCGTTTTTGTAGACACCGTCGTTCGCCTCACCTCCATATATCGCAGCACTCTCAAGCATACCCTTCACAAAGAAGTTCCACTTGGGCTGGAAACGCCAGTTAACCTTTGCCACCAACGAGTTATACAAAGTATTGTACATATTGTGGCCGTTGAAGTTCTTCTTTCCGCCCAACATATTTGTCATTATACCCTTGCGGTCAAGCTCCTCGTACGAACTCATGAAGTCTACAAACATGTTGCACTTTGGCGAGAAATTGAACTGGTTACCCAAAGCCACATAATACATATACTTACCCTTCACCTCATCCATAACCGAAGCCGACCATCTTGTCTGCCATGCGCCATCAAACAAGTTGGCATTCCAATTGATAGTGTACAGAAGAGGCAACTTGTTTGCAACGAGGCTGTCACCATATGTATCCTCTATTGAATTATTACGGCTGTCGAGCAGCTGGAATGCCAACTGCTGGTTCGGAGTGAAATCGTATGTAAACATTACACCACTCATGAAGTTGCTCATGTTGTTTATAATCTCACTGTATTGGTAAATCTCAATAGGGTTCAAGTCATACTCGATACCGCCATAAGCAGCACACTGCTTTCCCGCACTGATACTGAACTTATCGGTCACCGCAAAAGTGAGTGAAGCGATATCAATAGAGTTAGGCAGGTTGTCAATCATGCCACCGCCGTCATTGCATCTATTTAGGCGCTGACGCCAACGGTATGACAGCCAATCGGTAACCTTTCCCTTGGCCTCAATGCGGAATTGACGCATGTTGAAAGCGCCCTGCTCAAAATCGCCTGCATTGAAGTTGGCATCAAAGCCATAGTGCATATTGAAAAAGAGGTTGAACTTGTCGCTCTTCTTCTCAATCTTTGCAATGCGCTCGAACAGAGTCTTCTCATTCTCCCCTGCGTTTTCTGTTGCCACTTGCGCCGAAGCCATGCCTGCCACCAACGCAAACATGGCAAACAGAGTGTTTCTCATTTTCATAACAGAATGTTTTTTAGAAGTTATTGAAATATTCCTGAATCTGTTTCCAGTCGTGGGTCTTAGTAAGAGCAAGCATAAGCAGGATACGCGCTTTCTGTGGGTTCAAATCCCACGATGCCACAAAGCCATACTTTGCATCGTCAACCTCGGCATCGAGTGTTGTAGCGCCTGTAGGCACACGTGATGAACGCACCACAATGATCCCATCCTTGCGGGCCTCCTCAAGCGCAGGGAACACATTCTTGTGTATGTTACCATTACCTACACCGGCATATACTATACCCTTGTAGCCATTCTTAATCATGGCATCCACCGCCACGCGGTCAACGTCGGCATAACCATAGGCAATGCCTACTTTTGGAAGTTCCTTCAAGCCTTTGACATCGAAGTACAAGTCACGTGTATCGGCATACACGGCACCCTTGTGAATATAATGCATCTTCTTGCCACCATCAGCCGCCACAGCCCTGTAGTAGAACACCTCGCCATTGTTCACATAACCCTCGGCACCTGCATTCGGAGCCTGGAATGTCTCCACGCTTGTAGTATTTGTCTTTGTAACATCGGCCGCGCCATACACCTTACCGTTCATGCACACAAGCACACCGCGGTCCTTTGAAGATGCCGAAGCCGCAACCACCACTGCATTGTAGAGGTTTGCAGGACCATCAGCACTGATGGCAGTCGACGGGCGCATAGCACCTACAAGCACCACCGGTTTGTCGCTCTTCACTGTCAGGCTAAGGAAGAAAGCTGTCTCCTCCATAGTATCGGTTCCGTGAGTAATTACCACTGCATCCACGTCGCGGCGCTGCAACAGTTCGTTAACCCTGTCTGCAAGTTTAAGCCACACTGCGTTGCTCATATCCTGTGAACCTATGTTCACCACCTGCTCTCCCTCAATGTCGGCAACATCCTTCATTGCAGGCACCGCATCGATAAGTGTACCGATGGCAACCTGTCCGGCTGTGTAATTTGAGTTGGTAGCCGAACTGCCCGAACCGGCGATTGTACCGCCTGTGGCAAGAATATAAACCTTAGGCAACTCCTTGGCCTGTGCAAAACCCACTGTCACCACCAAAACCAAGGCAGCAACCACTGTTACAAAACGTCTGAACATTGTCATAATATAGAATTTAAATGTTAATACTCTAAATAAAACCTTCTGTAGCGAAAAAAGTTGGAATGCCAACACTTTTTCACACGTCAGAATATCGACTCACTCGTTTCGGTAGTCAAAATCTCAAGCGCCTTCATTCCCATAACCGAGTTTCCTTTGCTGTTGAGGCGCGGACTCCACACCGCCACAGCATACTTGCGCGGATATATGGCCGCAATACCACCGCCCACACCACTCTTCCCGGGCAAGCCCACAAGATAGGAAAATTCACCCGCCTCGTCATAGAAACCACAAGTCTGCATAATCGCATTCATACGCTTAATCTGCGAACGTGTAAGCCCAATCCCCGCATGATGGGACTCCCCACCATGGTCGGCAAACGCAAGGAAAGCCTTCGACAGTTCCCTGCAACTCATCTCCACCGAGCACATGCGGAAGTAGAAGCGCAACACGCGCTCCACCTCACACTCAATGTTCCCGTGATACTTCAACAGGTTGGCAATAGCAGCGTTCAGATAACCCGTCTCACGCTCCGACTGCGCCACCTCGTCATTGTAATCCACAGTTTCACAGCCACACAGTTCACGGACAAAAGCAATATACTCCTCCTCGGGGTTTTCGAACGATGTGAGCAGCACATCGGCAAGCACCAGCGCACCGGCATTTATAAACGGGTTGCGCGGGATACCGTGCTCCACCTCAAGCTGCACCAGCGAGTTGAATGCCGTTCCCGACGGTTCCTTGCCGACCCTCTTCCACAGCGCCTCGCCCTTCACCCCCAGGCACATTGCCAAAGCAAAGACCTTTGAGATACTCTGTATGGAGAAACGCACATCGGCATCCTTTACCGCATATACCTCGCCATCGACATTGCTCAGGCACATGCCGAAGTGCTCTGGCGACACCTTTGCCAGTGCCGGAATGTAATCGGCCACCTTGCCCTCGCCTGCAAGCGGCAGCACCCGGTAGTATATATCTACAAGCAGTTTACGATAATCCATTCCATCCGTTTTATGCAGCAGGATGCAAGGCACACCAACTGCAATATGAATATTACAACGCGAAGATAGTTTAAAAATATTATTTTTAACAAAAATAATGGAACATAAAATTTGCCTGCTTGCAACAGAGTAATAATTTTGCAGAAAGAAAAGCAAGATTCCATGCCCATAATAGAAATAACAACACTCGACCATCCCGGTTGCGAACTCTTCGGCACACTTACCGAGGCACAGTTGCGCCGCGAATATGAGCCCGGCAAAGGCATCTTCATTGCCGAGAGCCCCAAGGTCATCAACGTAGCCCTTAACAGCGGCTACACACCACTTGCATTGATGTGCGAACAGAAGCATATAACCGGCGATGCAGCCGACATCATTGCACGCTGCGGCGATATCCCCGTCTACACCGGCAGCCGCGACCTGCTTGCACGGCTCACCGGCTACACACTGACACGCGGTGTGCTCTGCGCCATGCGCCGCCCCATTGAACCGCCGGTCAAGGATATTTGCCAGGGTGCAAGCCGCATCGTTATCATTGACGGAGTTGTAGACACCACAAACATCGGTGCCATCTTCCGCTCGGCCGCCGCTCTTGGCATAGACGCCGTGTTGCTCACCCGCAACTCGTGCGACCCGCTCAACCGCCGCGCAGTGCGCGTGTCAATGGGCAGCGTGTTCCTTGTACCCTGGAGCTGGCTCGACGGCGGCATTGAGCAGCTGCACGCACTGGGGTTTGAAACAGCAGCAATGGCGCTCACCGACAATTCCGTTTCCATAGACCACCCACCGCTCGCCACCGTGCCCAAACTGGCAATCATCATGGGCACCGAAGGTGACGGTCTCCCTGCCGAGACCATCGCAAAAGCCACTCATGTAGTGCGCATACCTATGTCACACAATGTCGACTCACTAAATGTAGCCGCTGCCGCCGCAGTCGCATTCTGGGAATTGAGAGACAGAAACAAATGACATCTGTTGGTAAAAACATACACCCTTGCATTGCAAAAATGAACTCAAAGAACTATCTTCGCCAACAGTTCTAACACAAAAGCCAATACATACCATGAGAGCAGCAATATACGGTGCCGGTTCGTTAGGAACCATTCTTGGAGCATACATTACAAAAAACGGTGGCAACATCGAACTCATCAACCGCAATAAAGCACACATCGAAGCATTGCAGAAAGACGGTGCAAGAATTACCGGCACCGTCAACTTCACCCAAAAAGTAACGGCATACACACCCGATGCCATGAGCGGCAAATATGACATCATCTTCCTAATGACCAAACAGCAGCAGAACAAGGAGGTAGTCGCCGGTCTCAAGGAATTCCTTGCCGATGACGGTGTAATCGTGACCCTGCAGAACGGTATCCCCGAGCTGCTCATTGGCGAGATTGTGGGCGATGAACGAGTGCTTGGCTGCACCGTAGCCTGGGGCGCCACAATGAAGGAGCCCGGTGTGTGCGAGCTCACCAGCGCACCCGACTCACTCTCCTTTTCCATCGGTTCGCTCACGGAAAAGACAAGCCGTCATCTGGACAATGTAAAATCTCTTCTTGAGATGATGGGCACAGTAGAGGTCGACCGCAATTTCATAGGTTCGCGCTGGAGCAAACTGCTCATCAACTCAGCCTTTTCGGGAATGAGCGCAGTGCTCGGCTGCACATTCGGCAAGGCCGCGAAAAACAAGGCATCACGCCGCGTAGTCCAGGCACTCATCAAGGAATGTATTGACGTGTGTGCAGCAGCCGGCATAAAGATTGAACCGGTACAGGGCAAAGATATTGTAAAACTGCTCGACTACAGGAACCGCCTGAAGAAAGCCTTCTCGTTCTTCATAATCCCCATTGCAATACGCAAGCACGCCAAGCTCAAGGCAAGCATGCTGCAAGACCTTGAAAAGAACAAGAAGACCGAGGTAGATGCCATCAACGGCATAGCTAGCGCCTTCGGGCGCAAGATAGGCGTCCCCACCCCAATGAACGACAAGGTTGTTGAGATTGTGCACCGCATTGAGGAGGGAGAACTTAAGCCCTCATTTGAAAACCTCAAATACTTCATCAAATAAAAATAGAACAGGCTTTACGTCCGCGTATGTAAAGCCTGTTCTATTTTTGTCATTATATCATTTATCGATACTCATTCCACCAGCCCTCGCGGTTATGGAAAACCACATCCTTGCTGTTGCGGCGCTTGCTCTTGCTTACGAAAGGAATGTTATAGCCCACACCGAACTCAATCTGCTCGGCAATGTGCATGTGTGTCTTCGCCAATGCCTGTACATAGATATTGTCCCACACACGGCACTTCACACCGAAGCGGATATAGTGCCAAGCCTCATCGGAACCGGCCGAATGCATCTTGTAGAACAACGGGCGCTCGCCACGGCCATATATCGGGTGGTCATGATTATAGAAGTTGCGCGCAGGGTTGTAGAGATATACACCCCAGTCAACCATTGCTGTAACACGGCCGAACTGCAATTCGTTGTTAATGCTCACACCGGCACGCACCTTGTCACTTGTCTTATACTCCACATCGGTGCGGAACAGGCCACGGTTTGTCTCCGCGCCAATGGCATCATTGAAGAACACATCGGCACCAAGACCTATACCATACCAGTTGCAAACGTTGTATACCGCACCAAGGTGAAATGTGCTGATGAGGAAGTTGCGTCCGTCAGTGAGGTCGGCCGACTGTGAACCGGCAGCAACCGTAACATTCAGGCTCCAGCGGTAAGGCAGGTCGGGGAACTGTATCGGTTCCTTCTCCTCTTCCTCGGGGTTGATGGTTGCAATCAAACCTACACCGCCATAGAGCACATTCGCACCCATATTAGGCTCCATAATACGGCCGTTGCTCATGTGGAAGAAACCTATTTCGCCATTGAGTGCAAGGTTGCGTGTAAGTGGGAAATTGAGGTTCACGCCACCGCACAGATAGGCATTGAGGTGAGAACCGAAGGTGTAGTGTGCCTTTGGATTGTCTCTATTGCTAACATTCGGTTTGTCTGTATAATCAGGATTTTCCCCTTCACGTTCATTTGTCCAATAAGTCTCTGAGCAATATGCCAGACCCGAAGCCAACTTTATACCAAGTTCAAAATGCTTTGTACGCACACAGTTGATCATGATATAAGGATAGACAGAGACTGTCTTGCCCATCACCTTGTCACCCAAGTCTATATAAGATACACCCACACCAAGTGTAGAGTTGTTCAGATACTGTTGCCAGGGGCGCTGCTGATTGGATGGAAGTTCAAAACCAAAGTTCACACCGGCAGGAGCCGATGGATTGATTGTCTCCAAATTTCCGTTCGGACTTAGATAACCACCCACAAAAGGCTGCACCTTTAGTGAGAACCTGTCGTTACCGGTTTTGTAATGCTGCGCAAAAGCAACACTTGATAACAGCACTGCACTCAGTGCCAAAAATAAAAAACGTTTCATTTGTATTTGTGATTGATTTATTTCTGTTTTTAAAAGTATTGCAAATGGGATAAACACTTGTTTTTTCTTTTATTTTTAGTAACAACATCGCTGTTGCCCCCAAAAACAAATAACTTCTTATAGCTGTCATCCTGAACGAATGTGAAGGATCCTAAAACTGCGCAGAGTATAGATACTTCGCTGCGCTCAGTATGACAAAGCACGTTGGGTCAACATCTACATTTTCACCTTTATTTTACCACGAGCGCAGCCCATTTTCGCAAACGGAGTGCAAAGATGGTGCAAGCGAGTTAAACATAGAGTTTACTCTAATGTTTTACCACGAGTGCAGCCCATTTTCGCAAAAGGTTTGCAAAGGTACTACTTTTTTGACAAATTATTATAAAAAACAATCACATTTTACACAAAACACACTCAAAAGTGCAATACAACGCCCACTTAAGCATTTTACAGCACACTTTTTGCCACAAATTGAAGAATATTTATTATCTTTGAAACAATTTACGGTAAACTATCTTAATTTATAATAACTTTAATATGAAAAATCGTTTTTCACTTTTGCTCACAGCGTTGATGCTCTGCTTTACACTGCAGCTCAATGCACAGAACAAGAATGCAAAGCCTTTCGTCATCCCCGAACTGCGTGAATGGGTTGGCGCTACAGGCGAGTTTGAAATCACCGAAGCAACAAAGGTTGTGTACAGCAAGTCACAGCCCGCTGTAGCCAATGTAGCCAATCAGTTTGTCTTCGACTACAGAAAAATGACCGGAACCTCGTTGAAGTTTGTAGAAGGCAAGGCCGGCAAAGGCGACATCCTCATTTCACTCAAGAACAACAAGAAACTTGGCAACGAGGGTTACAAGATTACCATCGGCAACAACGTGAAAGTTGAGGCAACAACAGAGCGCGGTGCAATTTGGGCAACACGTACACTGATGCAGATTGCCGAGCAGAACGGCGGCAAGCTCCCCAAGGGTACCATCGTTGACTACCCCGACTACGAGATGCGTAGCTTCATGCTCGACTGCGGCCGCAAGTTCATCCCCATCAGCTTCCTGCACGAGTATGTAGACTTCATGGCATACTACAAGATGAACACTTTCCACATTCACCTCAACGACAACGCCTTCAAGCAGTTCTTTAACCACGACTGGTCAAAGACACCATCGGGTTTCCGCTTGGAGAGCGACTTCTTCCCCGGCCTTGCATCACGCGACGGTTATTATACAAAGGAGGAGTTCATCGAGTTGCAGAAGCACGCAGAGCGTGTGGGTGTAGAGATTATCCCAGAGTTTGACGTTCCTGCCCACTCATTGGCATTCGTACACTACCGCCCCGAGCTCGGCAGCAAGGAGTATGGTCTCGACCACCTCGACCTCTTCAACCCTGCAACATATACATTCGTCGATTCACTCTTCATGGAGTACCTTGGCGGCGAGGAGCCTGTTTTCCGTGGCCCACGCTTCCACGTAGGTACCGACGAGTACTCTAACCGCGACACAGCTGTAGTAGAGAAGTTCCGTTACTTCACCGACCACTGCATCCGCGAGGCCGAGAAGTATGGCAAGCAGGCTTGTGTTTGGGGCGCACTCACACACGCAAAGGGCAACACACCCGTAAAGGTTGACAATGTATTGATGTATGAGTGGTACAACGGTTATGCCGACCCTACAGAGATGATTAAGCTCGGTTACGATGTAATAAGCATCCCCGACGGCTACACATACATTGTACCAGCTGCAGGCTACTACTATGACTACCTCAACTGCAACTACCTCTATGACACCTGGACACCTGCCATCATCGGTAACCAGACATTCGAAGAGAAGCACCCACAAATCAAGGGCGGTTCATTCGCTGTTTGGAACGACCACGCCGGCAACGGTATCAGCTGCAAGGACATTCACTACCGTGTGTTCCCAGCAATGCAGACAATGGCAGTGAAGATGTGGACAGGCGCTAAACCATCAGTTCCTTTTGCAGAGTTCAACCAGGCACGTCTTGCACTCAGCGACGCACCGGGAGTGAACATCGCAGGCCGTTTCAGCGGCGAGAAACGCACAATCCTGGAGGTTGCCAATGTTACAGCAAACACAAACCTTGCAGCAAAGACAGGTGTCGAGGAGATTGGTTTCGACTACAGCGTATCGTTCGACATCGAGTACAAGAAGGAGCAGAACGGCACAGTTCTCTTTGAGTCACGCGACGCAGTGTTCTACCTTGCCGACCCCGCACAGGGCAAGCTCGGTTTCTCACGCGACGGTTACCTCAACACCTTCAACTTCCGCTTCTACCCCGGCGAAAAGGCACAGGTAACAATCTGCGGTAACGAGAGCGAGACAAAGCTCTACGTAAACGGCAAGCTCATTGAGACACTCGACAAGCAGACAATCTACCACAACGAGGGCAAGGACAAGATGTTCTACGTTCGCACACTCGTGTTTCCGCTTGAGAAGACAGGTAACTTTGGCAGCAAGGTTACAAACCTCAAGGTAACAAACTACAGCAAGTAATCGCTATTTACTTGCAATATGATACCCCACTGTTCAGATAGAACAAGAATGCACAGGGCAATATAAGAAAACCGCGATGAAGCGCTCTTAGGCAACTGCGAGATAAGAGATTTTATCATATATTACACAAAACAATGGCGACCAAAATTTGGTCGCCATTGTTTTGTGTAATAAGAGCCTTCATTAAAACATGAAAGACATACCAAAATAGAATGAATTATTTCTTACATTATCATCAAGTGCATATTTCCAGACCTTTGCTAATCCACAATCATATCCTAAATGTATTTGGATATCTTTGAATTCAACACCTGCCTTTACCCCCAATCCCCAGTCAAAACGTTCACCTTCAATTTCTCCATATCCAAAAATATTATATTTAGTAGTAAAGAGAGCATATGAAACGTAAGGACCGGCCTGAGCAAAGAGATATGTATTCTTTTTACCTAGAGGTATACGTCCACCTACATTTACAGGCAATTGCAAATTATAGTATCTGAGAGGCGTACTTTCATCATCAAAAGCAGTACCCTTTAATGTTGTTTCCAACCCAGAGCCAAGATAAAAAAGTTCAGAAAAATTGTAATCAAGCGTGTATCCAAGCCTGTAACCGAACATCATTTTATCAGAGTCCAGGTTAGTCATTGAATTGATACTACCACTTATTGAAAATCCGGATCTGAAGCCCGATTCAATTTGTGCAGTTCCCGTCATTGCCACAACAAGAAGAGCAAAAGTCAATAATAGTTTTTTCATGATTTTATTCAATATTTTATGGTCTTTATTTTAATCCAGTATAATCATAGATTTATTGTATTTTCCCCAAATCGTAGGATGCTGGCTATAAGGAATTCTATTGACATAGGATACCACATTTGAATAGACAAACTCGTATATCTCCTGCAGAGATATTTTATGGTCTCCGTTTGAATCAGAGCCGCCACGAAGTCCTTGTGCCAAGAAATAAGTAAAAAGTCCATTGGGGCCATTTGGCAACTCAAGCGATGTCTCATCAAACTTTGACGACAGGAAATAGACAACTTCACTATTCTGAACAGCCTGCACTGTCAGTTGTGTTTTTTGCTGGCTCAACCCGCCACTGAAACAAGCATCGGCAAAAACCATCTTGCGACCGGCACGACAATTACGGAACAATATCTGCATTTCCTTATAACTTATGCCACCTATGTATGAACGTGGTTTCATATCATAACAACAGAAACCGCCCTCATAACCATGACCACTGAAGAAGAAGATTACAGTGTCATCGGCTGTTGCCTTAGCAAAAACAGCCCTGATATTATTGATTAAGCCGGCATGTGTTGCCTGCGAGCCGAGAAACGTATATATTTCGTCGGTATAATTCGTCATTATATGATTAAACGCCACGACATCATTCTCCGTGTACCTCAAATCATTAATTTCTTTATAATCAGCAATACCAACTGAAACAACATAAATCTTTTGTGCCTGTGCATTCAAGCACATGGCACAAAAGAAAATCAATATACATTGAATTGTTTTCAATACTATATTACTTTATTACGATAGTTCTGGTTTCAAGCTTACCACCATCGCTAGTGTGAACTCTCAATGACAAATAGTACTCGATATAACCACCTTGTGGCATTACACCTTGGTATACAGCCTTGTACGCAGCCTCGATATTATCACAAGAAAGTTTGAATGTCTCTCTTGCAGTATCATCAGCCATTTTACCCAAGCTTTGGGTTTTAGCACCACTCTTGTCAAACTTGAATTCTTCAGAAATCGCTTTAGCCAACGAATTGCCAGATGCATCTACAAGATTTGTCTCAACGGCGTCCAAAGAAATGAAGTACTCGTTCCAATCCATAACTTCACCTACAACATCATTTGGGTCACAGCTTGTTGTCAAACCACACATCACAATTGTCATCAAAGACAAGAAAAATAACTTTACCTTTTTCATAGTAATTGTTTTTTAATTAATAGATAATATTTAAAAAAGTTAATCAACATCAATTTCTCTTATAAGTAGACCTTCGTAAGGAATTGAGCCGGATACAAGCTCAAACTCTGTCGCCTGAATAGAGCTGTTATAATCATCTTCAGAATCTGCCATATAACGATTATCCCAAATGGCATTCTTTTTTGGTTTTATTGTTGCCACACGCTTGTATGTTATTCGCCCATCACTTTGCGGAAACACCTTAAGCACTTCATAAAGCGAATTTTCTGTCACGTCCTCCCTAAGTCCTATTTGGGCAGTTATTGGAGAAACGCTTGTCAACGGAGTCCTTACTCTGAATTCAGGATGATTTTTCTGCAACTGCGCTATCGACTTGTCAATAGCGCGCGTACAAACCTTTCGAATCTGTTGCTCACGGTCATCAATACCTTTCAGGCTTACATTTTGGCTCTGCACCGTTTGACAACCAACATATTCCAAAGTAAACAGTTCCTTTTCCTTATTGAATGCTGTTTTTTTGGCCTGGTCTGCTTTTTCGGTGTAGTAATGTACATAAAAAGCATTTTGAACGTCTGTATCCCAGCATAGCCTGTACAGGTAGGATGTCACGTTCACCTCAAAACCCGAATACTCATGCGCTAAGATCCCGGCAGCTCCCAGTGTCATCATACCGACTACCGGAACAGCATTGCCCACTGCAATTGCAACAGACATTCGCTCCTCTTTTTTTGCCCTCTTGTCAACATACTCAATATCGTTTACAAGTACATAGGTATGTCCTATAAGTTCTTCACCTGTGCTCAATATCAAATCCGACTGAGTACCGAATGTATGTTTTTGCTTTGCGACATCATCGGCCAAGACATTGCAATACCCTCTTTCGGTAATCAAATCAAGGTTAAAGGCACCGTCCTTTGAACGATTATACCATTTGGCAACCAATCGCCTTGCTATTGCATTCTGCTTGAGTAGTGCATCAATATATGTTTTTTGGCTTGATGCATTTTCCCCTTTTTCAACCTCCCGGATACCGGCCTTAAACACACGAATAGGCAGATTGTGGTCATTGAATTTTTCAGGAATTGGAATTTTATTGAAACAGTTTACCAGTTCCTCACAAAACTCCAGATTCTCGTGTTTCAGCATTATTGAATACAACGAACTCTTGCGATAACGGAATACCTCTTGAGAAGAGACTTCAGCAATACAAGACAAGAGAATACAAAGCAAAAAGCACAAACGTTTTTTCATAGCATCAGAAATCATAAAAAGCACGTCCATTGGTAAACTCATCCACCCAAGAAACCCTTTGAGACGAAAAGCGCCACTCTCCCTTCTCCTTATTATACTCAAAGAGAGAGACATTCTTCTCATCAGACAATGTAGAGGAAAACACGCCATTCAGAAAAGGGATTCCGCCGGCATCCATAATTATCTCGTTGACTTTTTTCGTCTGTGCAACCCCATCATCCTCAATAGCCACATCTTCTTCGTCACCCCAATCAACCTCAAGGTCATCATTGCCAAGCCAATAGTTGACAAAGACCTTCAGTTCTTCAATAGATGGAATGTACCAGCCTTCACCAAGCGAACGGCACCAATTGAAAACCGGGAAACGCGAAAGTTCAATATTATTTTCGGCAACATAAGAAAACAACTCTTGGGTGTTCGCTTTGCCATCTGTGGTGCTTGACATTGAGATATTCTTGAGTAATGATTGCTTGGTACAGAAAATCCCACCTTTTGCTCTGAAAGCCTTGACACTCATCATTGTGCCATGACATCCGCTCTCATCAACACTGAACACAATGCCGCGGACACCATTCACCACCAGTACATCGCCTTTCTTGACATCAGTCACCTGAGCAAAAACAGATATACTACAGGCAGAAAGGAACAAGGCTAATATTAAAGTTCTCATATACTGAGTTTAGAATTTATACACAGCCCTTGCATCAAAACGCAGCACACGCTTCATGCCCAGAGGATCTCCCTCGCTACGATGGGACTTCTTGCCAATAGTATATTCCACAATTTTCACTTTTGGCGCGCCAAAAGGATGATTTACAAGATTGCGTCCTTTCTCTGTGTTGATAACATATACCTTACCACCCTCAGCTTCGGTAGATGATATCATACCACACAACATCTTATAGCCACCTGTAGAGAAGTTTTTACAGAAGAGTTGGTCACCACCATTCTCCTTAATCACTTTATTGTAAGCTTTCCAAAACGCTCTACCCTCCTTGTTAAAGTCAAGGTTGCCGCCATTCAAGTTTTTCCAAATGGTCATCAGTTCCTCACGTGCCGGTATATACCATCCGTTACCCAATGAACGAGCCCACTTGAACAATGGGAAAGAATCCCAAGCAAGATTGTTTTCAACAATATATCTCTCTATCGCCTGCATATTCTTCATACCATCATCCTCATAAAAAGCATTGGTTTCCATAGCAAGCGATTTATCGGAAATCCAATCCTCACCAGATTCTTCGAGTGACATGATCAAACCGTGATAACCGGTTTCATCAACATCAACAACCATACCTTTAACATCCTCAACAGTGCAGATATCACCAATCTTGTACTGCGCCTGAGCGTAAACTGCGGCAATTAAAAGAACTGCCATTAAGAAAAACTTTTTCATTTTAATTTCAATTATAGATTTATACTATTTCCAAAAAACATTTATAGTCTCATCAGGTAAATTATTCGCATACGAGATGGCAACCTCTTTCATTATTTGCATACGCAAGCGTTCCATTTCCAAAGCATCATCATATTGCTTCATCATAAACTTCCACTCCTCTCCCATCTGTTTTTTAATGTCCTGAAAGAGTGACATCGCCTCATTGTAACACTCTGCGTCAGGATATATTTCTGAAAGAAAAAGACCTGCTATTGAAGCGCCATCCCTGTTTGGAGAGGCGTACCAGGCTGCACGTGCCTGCGCTAGATTTTCATTGCCATGCTGATTTACAAACTGCTGATATATAGCCGGCAAAACCTCTAGTGCAACTTCGTAACCTTCACTACATTCAGGGATATTCAGCAAGCGATATATTGCAGCATCAAAATTCTTCATAGAAGCATCAGCCTTCGCTTTGGCTATTATCTTATGGTAATTCTTATCATAATAAGTTATGATTTTACCCTCGCCCTCTGCAATAAAATCCTTGATGCGAACATTACCCAAATTAACGCTTTTAAAACTGTTGATCAGCGCTTTTGTTTCGTTGTTTCCAACTCCCTTAAGTTCTGCATTGAACGAAGAAAAGACTTCATTTTCCCTTAAATCCACAATATACAGTGACAGACTAAGACTGTATACAATCTTGGTTGGCGAGCCACTGACAATCTGTTTGTCAAGGACATCATAAGACGACACTATTGCAAACTGATCACTTGCCAACGCGCCTCGACCATTACTATCTGCAATCAGGCTCTGTAGTCTATTGAACAAAAAACTATCTACCTGAGGACAACTGACGTCATTGGAAGATGGAGACACGATTACCTGCAGCGCGACATCGCAATTTTGAGAAAAGGCAATCAACGAAGTTAGTCCCAAAGCAATTATCAAGAAAAATCTTTTCATAATACAACAATTTATTTTTCGCCAATTATCATCTGCGCATATCCCAATGAAGGAGCATTGTTCTTTGATTCAATTCCATACGTATTCTTCAAATATCTACGGAGTTCATTGATAAATCCGCTTGCATCAAGCGGCTTATTATTTCTCAACAAAGGAATTCTTACCCCTTCAAACAACATTATATTCTCGGTACTTTCAACCGTTGTATATTGACTGTTGACAGTATTCTCATCCAACCACCTCTCAATTATCTCACGCAATTCATAACCGTCATATTCTGTTTCAAGGTCAATCCTCGAGCCATTGTCAAAAACACCAACCTCAATAACTATTTCACGTCCATTCTCGACACAATCGTCAAAATGCGCCTGCAACTGGTATAGGAAGTTATCCATATTTGCATTGACTGCCTCACGCAACAATAGCGGAAGTTCATTGGTATATTGCGGCCTGCCGGTACCCTGTGCACCAGCTATCTGAGTATGTGTATAAGAATCTAAAGCCCTGATATTATATGTGATGCTTTGCTTTGGTCCAACAATATTTACATTCCAGTCAATCTCTACTATAATATCAGCTTTTACCTGTCTGTTCAACTCATCCAATGAAGACAGAGATAACCCGTTACCACTCTTGGACAATGTCAATGTGTTCCTTGCATTTCTTTGAGCAATGGCTTTTATAGATGCAGACAAGTCCTTGACGCCATAACTCCGTTCTTTAAAAAGAGTATTTATTTCTGAAATGACAAGCATCAACTCGCGGCTATTCTGCACCGCACATTGATAATTGGGATGCCCTTCAAAGTCACCATGGTTCTCATATACATCCCAAAAGCCCCTCTCTTGACACCAAACATCTGTTGGCACCACCATAATGGATGGTTTTTTCGCTTGCTGTGCAAAACTGCTGCACGAAAGTGCAACACACATTACAAAAGTGAACATTACACGTATCATAGCTATAATTTTAGAATCCCAACTTTTTTATAATACCGGCATTCTCAAGATCTTTACGCAAAAGTTTTTTTGCAACCTTCACAGTAGTTGTCACCTTGTACTTTTTTTTCAGTTCCATGACTTTTAAAGAAGTGCCGGCACTAACAGTATATTTAGAATAGTCTTTTGACAAAAGTTCACTGATATACGAAGAATCAGCATCTTCGGGATTTGTTATGATTGGCGGCTGTGATGAATAACCGGCCATACCTTGAAAGCCTCTGAACAAAACAGCATGCAATGCACACTTCTTCGCAACTACGTCCGTCAATTCTTTCTTTTTAGAAACAACAACCGTTACTTCAAGGATATCATAATCAGCTGAATAGCCGGCACAGGTAACCTCGTAATCCCAAAAGTCTTTTTCTTTAGCCGTAGCATTCAAGCTGTAGGCAAAAAACAGAATTGTTATAAAAGATTTAAGAACAAATGTGATACCCGAGAAATGGTATCGTTGAAACACGCCAAAGGAGTTGGCTGTTTTTACAAAATCTGCGGTGTTGTGTGTTTTCATATCGAGCCCCTAACTTAGTCCGTTCAACTATCAGGCATAAAAAAGCGTGGAATCGTCTGTTGCCTATTCCACGAACTGAGGCTCTTGCATTGCCTATTATAGTTGAACAGACAACGTTAGAGCCCACGCCGATATGAAACACAACCACACATCCAAGAAGCCTACACCATTTCTTTCAAAACGGCACATTCTCCCCTAACAGATTGTAGTGGTGTAAAATTCACACCCGAGGACATCTACGTTGCTAAGTTCAAGACTATAATAAACTTTCAATTTGCAAGATTTCAGTCCGTCTTAAACAGAGCGCTGTAAACGCCTTAATATGTCAAACTCTCAATTCCCACCATCACTACCTCCTTGTGAATGTAAAATTACACTAGGCACGGCGTGAACTACCTTATTTAATCATTTATGATAATATAACCAAACAAGAATTGCGAGAGTTCACCGCAAAAATAGCAATTATTTTTCAAAACTACACTTTAAAACAAAAAAAAATCGACATACAGACAAAAACCGAGATGTAAGTGATAAACGCGCTGTAGGACATATCCGATGGGGGTGGCATAAGATGTACTACGTACGCACACTTGTATTCCCACTCGAGAACACAGGCGTCTACTTGAGCAAAATAACAAACTTCAAGGTTACAAACTACAGCAAGTAACAAGTAAAGGTTACACCAGACAAAAAAAATATTCCGCAGGAAAACCCCTGCGGAATATTTTTTATGTATACCAAGCAATCTCTTAAATGAAAATGAACTTCAGGATGAACAATATCGCCAAAACGTACATAGTAGGAGTAATCTTGTTCAACTTGCCACAAAGCAGATTCAGCACCACATAGGAAATCATACCAAGCATTATACCGTTGGATATTGAATAGGTAAGCGGCATCATTACAATACAGATGAATGCAGGGATTGACTCACAGTAGTCATTGAACGGAATCTTTCTCACCGACTCGAGCATGAGCATACCCACAATCACAAGCGCGGCAGTTGTTGCTGCTGCCGGGATTGAGAGGAACAAGGGCGAGAAGAACAACGAAATTGCAAAGCACACGGCAACCACAAATGCCGTGAGGCCGGAACGTCCACCCTCGGCAACACCGGCTGCACTCTCAACGTATGTCGTGGTTGTTGAAGTACCAAGCACCGCGCCGGCTGTCGTTGCAATGGAGTCGGCCATGAACGCATGCTTAACCCTGTATATGTTGCCATCCTTGTCTACCATGTTCGCTTTGCCACACACTCCGATGAGAGTACCTATCGTGTCGAACAAGTCAATGAACAGGAACGTGAACACCACAACAAGCATGTCAATCGAGAAGATTTGCTTGAACTCAAACTGACAGAAAATAGGCTTTATCGACTGTGGAGCCGAGAGAACACCCTTGAACTCAGTAATGCCACCGGGAATACCTATAAGCATTGTAATAATGATACCGAGCAGGATTGCTGCCGGCACTCTCTTGGCATACAATATTCCGGTAATTACAATACCGATAAGAGCAAGCAATGCCTGCCCCGATGTAATGTCGGCAAGTGTAACCAGAGTTGCAGGATCGGCTACTATAATTCCACCGCTATGCAACCCAATGAAAGCGATAAAAAGTCCTATACCGGCACCAATGGCACTCCTCAAATGCAAGGGTATTGCGTTCACAAAAGCCTCGCGCACGTTGGTAAGTGTAAGGATAATGAATATCACACCTTCAATGAGCACCGCCGTCAAAGCAAACTGCCATGGATATCCCATACCAAGACACACGGAATAAACAAAGAACGCATTAAGCCCCATACCCGGCGCCAAGCCAAAAGGCAATTTTCCGATGAACGCCATTGCAAGGCAACCGATGATAGCAGCCAAAGCGGTTGAGGTAAATACAGCACCGCCGGGCATTCCATCGAGAGCGCTGAACATTGCCGGGTTCACCGCAAGAATGTACGACATTGTAAGGAACGTTGTAATACCCGCAACTATCTCTGTTCTTACGGTAGTCTGTTCCGGATTGAATCCAAATAATTTCTTTAACATCATCTATTTGTTTTATCTATTGAAAACCGATTTATTTAACGTGAGTTCGATATAAGAATTTATACTAAAATTTAGCGTATTTTGTCATTCCGAACCTTGTGTGAGGAATCTCATTATACGCAGATTCAGAGATCCCTCGTCGCTACGCTCTGTCGGGATGACAGGTTCGCAATTTGATTTAGCTTATACAACTCACGTTATTTACTTCTCATTTTGTTCAGAATGCATATTTCACGGCCACTGTAGGCATCACATCAAAACCCTTTGCAACAAAGTTATTTGAGAGTTCTACCTCGGTACCAAGACTCAGGTTCACCTTTTCCCAACCCTTTATCTTGTTGAGGTTTACCCAAAGCTGAGGCTCGGCCATGAATATAAACTCCGTACCCTGCCAAGCTCTTATTTCGCGCCAGAAATCGAAATATCCATTGAATGACAGCCAGCGGTCAAGAAAATCGAGATTCCACACACCGGTTACCTGAAAATTGTGACATGCATGGTTCGAAGAATCACCAATATAACCTACCGCACCCGGTATCAACTTGTACATCACCGATAACGACCATGTCTTGTTCCAGTCCTTTGAGTGACCCGAATAGGTCGCACCTACTAACCAGGCATTGTCGAACGACATTGTGTTACTGAGACCGCCGTTGTACTCAATGTGAGCCGACAGCCAGTTCAACTTACTCTCATTCCAAAAGCATAATTCGCGCGATATCTCACCATACGCACCAACAGCCTTTGGAGCAAAATCCATGTCAACAAAGAAGAACGTACTACCATAATTGTCGGCACGGAACATCTCCACTGTCGATGTTGCGCAATTACGGCGAAAATCGTAATGCAACTGAATGTTCTGCGCCTGCACCTTTGCCACGAGTGCCACAAACAGCACAACAGCAACAAAGAATCTTGACTTTAAAAAACCTGTGTTTTTCATATTATAATTATTATAATGTTTATACAACCTCATGCAAGGGTTAAGGTAAAAAAGTGTAGAAACCATCGACTGCAAAAATAAGTTAAAAACAGCAATAAACAAACTATTGTTTCCGCTTTAACCACACTCTTCTTTCACCTTTAACCGCACTTCGTGCAATTGTCGCAGCTTTGACAACATCAAATTACTGCAACTCGCATAAAAAACTCTCCCGCTTTAAGCGGGAGTACGGCTTTAGCCGGGAGGGAGTTCTGGCGCAACCAACGCTCCCACGCGTTAACGCTATAAAAACTCAAGCAAGTTTGGCTTTTGCTCGCTTAACCGCAGCTTTAAGTTTTAATCACACTTCGTGCGCTTGAACCTGCTCACGCTCGGCATAGTAAAAGTAAACTTTTCCTATGCTCTCGCTTAACCGCAGCTTTCAGTTTTCCGTTTTCAGTTTTAAGTTTTCCTTCGAATTACTAATAATAAAAGTTAAAGTTTCACCCACAAATCAAATTCGCATTTCTAAAACTTTAGATTTCTAAAACATTCGTTATATATTTGCGCAAGAAAGAAAAATAACAAGATGAAAAAATTCGATACACTTACAAAAGCCGAGATGCAGGTGATGAACGCGCTGTGGGACATGCCCGACGGTGGGTGCATACACGACATAATTGAAAAGTACCCCGAGCCCAAACCAGCCTACACCACAGTTTCCACATTCCTGAAAATCCTCCTTAACAAAGGGTTTGTTGACTACCGCAAACTGAGCGGTAAGACCCACACCTACTACCCTCTCATCAGCCGCGAAGCCTACACAAGTCAGGTGATGAAGGATGTGAAAGACTCGTTCTTCGGTGGTTCGGGCTCATCAATGGTAAAATTCTTTGCACAGAACGAGAAGCTGAGCGAGAACGACATCAAGGAATTGTTGGAAATAATACAAGGAAACGAAAACAAGTAATGAGAACAACGAATTACAAACTCACCACTACCTTCTTCCTTCTTTTTATTGCATTGACAGCCAACGCACAAAAGATAACAGTTACAAACAGAGAGGGAACAATAGAAACCACTTTTGGTAACACAAAAGGAATATATTCCGACGAGCTCGACTTCAACGAGTTTTTCACCGGCGCCACAATCACAGCAAGGGTAAAGGCAAACAAAGAGGGAGAAGCCACAAGAATCAATATCACAAAGTGCAAAGTATCATCAGTTGGGAACTGCGACGAAAAATCCTTGAACACTGCAAAAAAGCTACTGAAAGAGAGTTGCAGGAACATAATCGCCGATAAAAAATGGAACTGCGGCAAAAACAGTTGTCGCATAATTCACAAAGCCGGCAAAAGGCAAAAGGCAGAAAAGCCGAAGATAAGTAAAGAGATTCAATCAATAATCGACGCGCACATTACAGACGAGAAAAGGAGAGAGATTTATGGCATAAACGGCAGCGCGTTCATAAATGCAAAAATAGACCACGAAGGTAAAATATACGATACCGGATACATTGGCTGCATAATTTGGGAGACAAAGTGGCAGACCGCCCGTCGCAGCGACATAAACAGCCTGCACATTGCTGTAAGGTCAAGTTCCATTACAAGCATCAGACTGCGCCCCGACTATTCAAGCACAGAATACAAAACTGTGGAGAATGCAAGAAAGTTCCTGAAGAACACAGCCAAAAGCATTGGAAATGAGTTGGAAGGTAAATATTTTCCCACAGCATCAAAGGGGAATATATGCATTGAGGTAAACATAAACGGATACGATGTTGACATTGAGCAAAGCGAGCCGGAGTACCCCGACGGTTATAAGGCTCTAAAGAACATATATGTCGAAGAGTTTAAGAATGACAGGACCATTTCACGCAACAACATAAAAGGACACATAGACATCTATCTGAAGATTAAAAAGAACGGTAAAGCCATATTCTACTCTGCCAACCCGGAAATCTCAAGCACTAACGGCAAAAACAGCGAAAGTAAAATTATAAAAGAGATTATAGACTGTTTGAAAAAGACAACAAAAAAGATGCCACGCTGGACACCGGCAACATTCGACGGCAAGGAGATTGAAAAAATTGCCCGCTTGCGCATTGAATTGAATTGAAGACATATGATAAGGACATTGCAGTCCTGTGCGGGTCGCTAAGAAATGATTTTCATCCATGCTTCGTGCGACCAGCCGCTAATGAACTCGCCGATAACAAAACTTAAAGTTTTGTCATTCTGAACGGAATAAAATGGAGTGAAGAATCTAATAGAATCAAGTATCAAGCTATGACAGCCATACTAACCTACATACTGAAATGGGCACTTGGCCTGGCGGTACTCTACCTGCCGTTTGCACTGCTGCTGCGCAAGGAGACATTCGCCACCCTCAACCGCAGGCTCCTGCTATGCATAATCATAGCCTCGGCACTGTTGCCATGCATCATTGTAAGCTACCCGGTTGAAATAGAGCTTCCGTCACAGCCCCATGCAACAGTCACGGTAAATGACACCGCAACCTCATACAGCGCACAGCCCATTGCCACCACTGCAGGCATAAAGGGAATCATAACCCCACGCAACATATTCATATCATACAGTGTGGGCGTGATTGTGAGCGTACTGTTTTTTACTACAAGCCTCATCAGGGCAATGCGCCGTGTAAGACGCGGAGCAATATGGGTCGACAGGCAAAAAAGAATGACAATATACTGCCATGCAGGCAATACAGCACCGTTCAGCCTTTTCCGCAATGTAGTAATCTCACAAAGCGACTATGACGAGTGTGGCAAGGAGATTCTGTTGCACGAGGAGGGACACATAATGCGCGGCCACTCATACGACATGCTCCTCATCTGCATTGTAAAGGCCCTGCAATGGTTCAACCCATTCATCTACCTGTTGGCAAATGATATCAAGGAGATTCATGAATACGAGGCCGACAGATATGTACTGCAACGCAACGGCAACACGCAGGCCTATCAGATGCTCATACTCAAGAAAGCTGTCGGCAACATCCCGTTTCCATTGGCAAACAGTTTCAGCCAAAACCACGTGCGCAAACGCATAAAGATGATGTCACGCAAGGAGAGCAGCGGTGGCAAGCGTTGCAAATGGCTCTATCTGCTACCTGTTTCAGCCGCCTACATTGGAGCATTTGCACAGCCCGAATACATATATATAACTGCACCCAAAGCCGCAGAACAGGGAACTACCCAACCGCAACAACCGATAGAGAGTGAGGAAACAGCGGCGCAACCAACCATTTGCTTGCCGGTAACAGGCAAAGCAACCATCGCTTATGAAAAGACACCATCCGAACGATTACCAAAGAAGATTGCGAGGATTGAACTGCCGGCGTTTGAAGAGGAACTGCTAATCACTGACAGCTACTGCGAATACATTGACCTTGAGAATTCCGCTACCGCCGAGGCACTGCGTGCAAGCGGAATAAGAAAATGTGACATCAAGGTAAACTTTACCACAGGTAAAGACGGGAAGCCCGGCAACATGAGCATAGCAAGCTGCAATGTCACAACACCCGGCAGCACCACCCCGGCCGACATTGAGCAAATAAAGACGACAGCCACTGCGGCAGCCATCGGGCACATTGCCGGCAAGCAATGGTACGCAGAGAGAAAAACACGATACAATGCACATATCATCTACCACTATGGCCCATCAATGGAGATTACAGGCAACACCCCCCGCCTCCCACTGATGGCCGGCGCAACAGCAATAAGATAACCCGACAGCACACATGAAACGAACAACCATAATACTATTACTGCTCACTGCACTGCTGCAAGGCGGCCTTGCACAGACAACAGGCAATGGCGAGGCGCCACGCAACAGTCTCGACAACATAATCATACGCAGTGCCATCAAGCAGAGCCTCTTCCCCGAGGAGCGCGTCTATCTGCACTTCGACAACACCGCCTACTACCTTGGCGAAAGCATCTGGTTCAAGGCATACGTGATGAGCGGTGTCGACAACGAGCCCACCACAATGAGCCGCGTGCTGTACGTAGAACTTGTATCGCCCGAGGGCTACGTTGTAAAGACAAACAAATACAGGATTGAGAGCGACGGCTGCTGCCACGGCTCGTTCGAACTGACACCGCTGTTGCTGTCGGGATATTACGAGGTACGCGCCTACACACGTTACATGCTCAACCGCGGCAAGGATGCCATCTTCAGCCGTGTGTTCCCAATCTTCGACAAAGTGAATGCCGACAATTGGGATTTCCGTAACATGCTCGACCGCCGCAGAGGATTTCTTGTAGACATTGAGGAGAACGACAGCCTAACCGGCCTCGACCGCGAAGTGGAATGGGTAAACAGCGAACTGCCAGCGTGCGACCTGCGCTTCTACCCCGAGGGCGGCCACCTTGTAAATGGCATTGAAAGCACCGTTGCATACGAAGTATTCGGTAACGACGGCATAAACAGCGAGCAGAGCATCACCATCACTGCCGACGGCAAGCCGTTACTCACCGCCACCCCCGAGCATTTGGGAAAAGGAACATTCACCATCACCCCACACAAAGAAGTAAAGTACAGGGCTATACTCAAACAGGGCAAAAAGGAGAAGAAGTTCGACCTGCCCGATGTCGAGGACGAGGGTGCAACAATCAATGTTATCGAGGAGAATGGCACATACTACATAACCACCCGTAACAACCTTGACGGAGCAACGGAGATGGGTTGCGCTGTCGTACACCGCGGCAAAGTGTTCTTCTATGAGCGCTTCCTCTCTACCGACACCTGCATGCTCTTTGCCATAGACAGCAAGACACTCGACGAGGGAGTGAACCGCGTGGTACTCTTTGTAAACGACAGCATACCGCTTGCCGAGCGCCAGTTCTTTGTCACACATACCGAGCCGCAGGAAAGCGACAATGCAACAGCCAAACTGCTTGTGACAAGCGACGGCGAGGAGATTGAGGATTTGAACATTGTACCGCACGGCTGGATAACACTCGACATTGAGCGCGAGGACGGCAAGCCCATCAGCGGCGGTACATTCTCGCTATCAGTGAGCGATGCCGACTACCGCCAGGAGACATCATACACCTACAACCTCTATACATACATGCTCCTTGGCTCCGAACTCAAAGGCTACATTCCCGACGCAGCACGCTACTTTGACCCAGCGAACAAAAAACGCGCCCATGAGCTCGACCTTGTGATGCTCACCCATGGCTGGACATCATATGACTGGAGCAAGCTAAGCCGCCGCGAAGCCAAGCTTGAGCAACCCATTGAGCGCGGCATAACCATCAAGGGACGCTTTGTGAAGAAACGCCCCGACAAGCGCTTCGGCAAGCTCGACAAAATTATTGTCACCAACAAGCCCGGAGCGAACATCAAGTTCGACATAACATACAACGACAGCCTGCTCACGAAATATAACTTCAGCACCGATGCCAACGGCGAGTTCCGCATACAGACACGCGACTTCACCGGCAAGCGCGTGGCAAGGCTCATGGGGCCACACTCATCATACGACAGCCGCGACAGCATCTTCGCTTTTGCTCTCGACCGTTACTTCTCGCCCGAGATGCGCCTCTACCACTATTGGGAGCGCAACACCGGCATGCCCACCACACAGGAGGGATTGACAGCCGAAAGGGAGAGCCTCATCAAAGTGCGCCCATTCGAGTACCTCATCTCGCAGGTAGAGGTTGTGTCGAAGAAGAAACGCGAAGCCAACTACCGCCCACCACGCAGCGAAATGCGCTTCGACTTCCTCGACGAGTGGGAGTATGCCCAAGACGTAACCTATCTTTGCAACGAAAAATCGCCCTACTTTGGCGGCAATGAGTGGCAATATGATTTCACCGGCACCGGCGACTTCAACAACTATGCACCCACGGCAACCATTGAAGGTGCCGAGACCCTTTCGACACTGGACCGTGCCGTAATGGCAAGCGGTGGCATATACAACAGCTCATTCAACGGATTCAAGCGTGAGATGGGTAGCGGATTCCGTGCCGATGATGACGGCCACTACCGCATAAATGACCCGGCATTCCACAACACACTCACCGCAGCCGACATTCTGCGCAGTGCATTCTGGCGTCACAACCTCAACTGGTGCTACTGGATACAGTCAATGGTCATCAATGGCGAATACAGTTCGCTGAACACCCCCACACCCGACAGGGAGTATCTCGAAGGCGTGGAGCCACGCAGAATGATGAACTTCAAGGAGATAGTCATCCGCTCTGATGAGAATACCCGTAAACTGTTCGGTGGAGGACAACGCATACTTCATGCCCGTCACAAGAACAATGGCAACCTCGATTATACAGGCTACTACGAAGGATTCTATGGACAGATGGGCATAAGCGCAAGGAACGGCAACATTGATGATGCCCCCGATGCAGCCATACTCCACGACCGCATAAAATCACTCTCGCACAATGCCATCCCCAACTACGTAGCCTGCTTCATACCTAATACCGAAGAGGATGAACAGAAAGGACTTATACCCGAATATACCCATCGCGGCACCACACGCTACACAATGGTATATGGATACACAGAGAGCAAGCAGTTCTACTCGCCCGACTACAGCACCGCCAAGCCCGATGCCACCACATCCGACTACCGCCGCACACTGCTGTGGTCACCCGACATCACGGCAAAGAACGGCCGCCTCACCGTAGAGCTATACAACAGCACATCGGCAAAAAGAATAGCTGTCGATGTCGAGGGATATGCCGGCGGCACATTCTACAGCAGCAGCGACATCGCCACACGCGGTACCGACAAGAACGATACCGGCATTGACCACCTTACCATGCCCCAGACACCCATTGTGGGCATACACAACATAGACATCCTCGCCTTCTGCTTCAAGAAAACCGAAGAAGGCCGCAGTTTCTTCAAGCACCACATGTACGACGAGGCATTCACCTGCTTTAACGAAGCATCGGCCCTCGGTTACCCCGACGCCATCTACAACAGCGCCGTGTGCTACATGAACGGCTACGGTGTTGAGTGCGACACCATAGAAGGCTTCAGGCGATTCCGCCGTGCCGCCAACACCGGGCACGACAGGGCACTCTACAACCTTGCCACCTGTTACCTCATAGGTATTGGCACAGCACAGAACGACAGCCTCGCATTCATCTGTTACGACAGAGCGGGAGAGGCAGGATATGCCAAGGCACTCAGCACTGTTGCAGATTGTTACCTCATTGGACGTGGCACAACACAGGACAGCACAATGGCCTACGAGTATTACAGCCGTGCAGCAGCAAAGAACGAGCCGCGCGCCCTCTACATCATAGGCGAAAAGGTGGCACAGGCCGACTCACTGCTGTTGCTAAGCAAAAAAGAGCTACGCAGGCAAAACACCATAGGCTATTACCAAAAGGCCGCCAAACTCGGCAACACCGATGCACAGTACAGGCTCGCGCAATTCTATGAAGATGGCTACTATGTAAAGAAAAGCAAGAAACGCGCCTTCAACTGGTACCTGCGCGCCGCCAACAGCGGACACCACGAGGCCGCCGAAAAGGTTGCCCGCATGTACGAAAAAGGCAAAGGAACAAAGCGCGACGACCAAAAAGCCGCCGCCTGGTACCGCGTAGCCATGGAACACGGCAGCCAAACAGCAAAGGAAAAGATTGACTGGTACAACATGTTCAGGTTTTTTAATGAATAGCAAAAGTTTTGCTATAGGCGAGATTTTTAGCAAAGCGAGCCAATAACTTTTAAGTTTTGCTATAGGCGAGATTTTTAATAACTTTGCAAATATAAACGACACCAAGCTCCTCCCCTCCCTGAGGTGGAGGTGTCGGCTTGCCGACGGAGGGGAGCAAAAAGCAAAGAAAAAACTAAGTTGTACCGAAATATACAAAAACATCTAACAATATGAATAAACTAAACATTATCGCATTATTGGCAATTTTCTCTTTGTCGTGCTTGAATTCATCGGCCCAGTTTGACTCCAAGGCTTTTGATAAGCAGGTGAAGTTGACCGAAGCCCGTAACAGGCGTAAACCTCAAGGTGTAAGCAGGGGCTTTAAGAAACTGTATAAAAAGGAATATGGCCTGAGTAAGGTGCAGTTACCTTTTAACTCTTTCACAAGCATTTATCCGGAGTTTTACGAGAGCTATTTCGGTTACCCTATTTTACTGCACAGAAATGACTACATAGGAACTATGAGCAACCCTATCGCTATGGCCTCTTCGGACGGCGATTGTATAGTCTACATTCCGGTCATGAGCCAGTATGCCGATGCTAATGCTTGGATGATGCCAAACCTCAGGAAAGGTGTTGCCGTGGATGTCATATGCAACAGGGACGACATCAACTATTGGCAAGTTCGTGTTACCGAGGATGATATCAAAAGAGTAATTGATGAGAATGTAACGGTGTACGAAAGTGACCCATTCACCGCACAATGTGGAGCCGATGCAATGCTGCTGTGCAAATTCCCATACAGAGAAAAAATTTGCACTAATAGTAAAGAGGGCTATATCTCCATCCACGAGGAGTACCCCCACTACTATACTCTCATTATTTACAAGGAAGGTCACAAGCCCATTAAAATACACATATTCGTTACCGACAAAGGCTTTGACAAAATAGACAGCTACCTGTCGGATATATGTGGCTCCTTGAAGTTTTAGACAAACTCAAGAGTGTGAACATACAAGAAATGTTTATAAAAAGGTTGTACGTCATACAACCTTTTTATTGTTAATACAAACAGCAAGAAGAAATTGGATATAGTAAATTTTTGAACAGTAAAGGAATTAAAATTTCTTTTTCTGTTCAATTTTTTACTATTACAACAATTTAAACGGAAATTCTTTCCACCGACGTTGTTTGCATTTGTAACATAAATTTAAGCAACAATATAGCAGTTGACCCGCAACTCATTTTTTCGCAAACTTGTCATCCTGAACAAAAGTGAAGGATCTCAAAGCGCGTTTAAAATAGATGCTTCGACTTCGCTCGACATGACATCTTCACGTTTTTTCAATGGGTCTACTGCTATATCATTACCTCAATTTAACATTCCTGCAATGAACACTAA
This sequence comes from Bacteroidaceae bacterium, assembly GCA_045650605.1. Classification (GTDB taxonomy): domain Bacteria; phylum Bacteroidota; class Bacteroidia; order Bacteroidales; family Bacteroidaceae; genus HGM04593. Next base: position 38,083 of record JAZRRI010000009.1, read on the forward strand.
ATCCAAAATCGCGTTATTTGTAAAAAACATTTATCTGTAACAAGTTTATGAAAACAACAAAAATCATTGCAGCGGCATTGCTACTTTTCTCGGGCATAGGCGCTCATGCACAGGAGGTGGGAAATGAACCAAAGGGCAAGGCCATAGTACAGATATACACAAACTTCCACAGCGGGTTCGGTGTGGTGAATGACGACCGCGGTTTTGAGTTGGACCGCAGTTATCTGGGTTATGAATACGACTTTGGCAAAGGTGTGAGCGTGAAGGGAGTCCTTGACATTGGACAGTCGAGCAGCGTAAACGACTATAACCACATTGCCTACATAAAGAACGCACTGATCAAATGGAATATCGGAAACCTTACCCTGCAGGGCGGTATGATTGGAATGACACAGTTCAACTATCAGGAGAAGTTCTGGGGCTACCGTTACATCTACAAATCGTTCCAGGACCAGTACAAGTTCGGCTGCAGTGCCGACCTGGGTATTTCGGCATCATACAGCTTCGCCCCATGGATTGAGGCCGACGTTGTAATTGCCAACGGCGAGGGCTACAAGCTGGTGCAGGTGAACGATGGACTGCTCTATGGCCTTGGCACTACCATAAAGCCGTTCAAGGGAATGTCATTTCGCCTTTATGCAGGACTCAATGAAGGTGTAAAGGGAGAAAAGGATATCATTAACTATGCAATGTTTGCCGGCTACAAGCACAAATACTTTTCACTTGCCGTGGAGTACAACATAATGCGCAACAACCGCCGTGTAGAGGGGCAGAACCTCTATGGATTCTCAATGTATGCAACAGGCACCATCAACAGTTGGCTCGACCTCTATGCACGCGCCGACGGACTGATGTCGAGCGACGATTGGAACAAGGCGAATGACGATGTTGCCATCATTGCCGGCGCACAGTTCAAGCTTGGCAAATATGTTAAGATTGCGCCCAACTTCAGGATGAGCATCCCAAGCGCCGACGGACAGGACAATCTGTACTACGGCTACATAAGTTGCTGTTTTGGACTGTAAAGCAAAAAGGCAAACGCGCTATCCTTGATTGAGGACAGCGCGTTTATATCTGAATGGAATCAAACTCCACTATTGCGGTTTCTTTGCCTGCATATGCCACATATCATGTCCCAGAAATGTTGTGGCATTCACGCGTTCAAATCCGAGCGATTTATAGAGTGCCTCGGCACGTGGATTCTCAAAATCGACAATCAGCCCCACCCTTTTGTGTCCTGCGGCAAAAGCCCTGTCACGTGCGGCAGCCAAAAGCGCGCCACCCGCGCCACAGCCACGATACTGCGGCAACACGGCAAGCGAATCAAGATAGAACTCACCGGCCGATGTCTCATCCTCAACAGCAGGCACATTACCGAACGTCTCGCGCATAAGTTCAAAAAGCGGCTTGCGAAGTTCTTCCAGCCGAGCGCCGTCATAGCCGATTATGGCTCCGACAACAGAGCCGTCAACCTCGGCCACCAATGCATTGCGGTAACTGTACTGCGACACCTCGCGCGATGCCAATTCGGCAAATATCGACGCCAGAGGATGCGTCTCGTCATAATGCAACGCCATAAGCACCACCCTGCCCACCAACGGTGCATCCGTCGCCACCGCCTCGCGTATCTTTATATTTTCAGCTTTCATCTACTAAAATTTTATTCAATCAACGGCAAGATTTCCTTTTCAAAAATATCCTTTGCTATAATGCGGTAGTGCGGTGCATAGTGTTCGTTATACAGGCGGCTGTGATGCACTGCATAGTGCCCAGTGGCGAGCATCTTCTTTATCGCCTTTGCATCGGCATCATAATTCGGCAAAGAAAGCTCCATTGTTGCAATAAATCCCTCTATCTGCTCCCACTCTTTTGCCCATGCATCTACTTCTGATGGCTGTACCGCCCGCACACTGCACAGAAATGCCGACAATAGCGCATCGGGCTGCACCTTGCCGCTTGCAATGGCAGCGAGCGACACACGATAATAGTTACCCTTGTAGCCTGTCGGTTCATACAACGGCACGTCCAACCGGTCAACCTTCTCAAGTTCACTATGCAGCCACGTTGCAGCCTGTGCACTGTCGGGCGCAGCATGCCCGGGTCCGAAGTTGTCCTGGAAGAAACCCTTGTAGATGTCCTGCAGGGTTAAATGGGGATAATCATTGACCATCCTCTCCACGACCAAGCGGACACGGAGCGTGTCAACACACTGTGTCTGCGCGACCGCGCAGACACAGGTAAATATCAGCATGATTGTATATACAATACGACGCATCACTTGTCAATGCTACGCAGTTCATACTCCCTTGAGCCAAGACCAATGGCCGCAGAGTGCTCAAGGATGTGTATTCCGTGACGTGAGTTTATGCGCTCGATGAGAGCCGCCGCATCATCGCCCTCACTCGACGGGTAGTTGAACACGAGGTCGACACAAGCCTGGTCGAGCGCAACGGGGTCAAGCGATGCAAGAATACCCACATCCTTCATCTCTGGGTCGGCAGGGTGTCCGTTGCAGTCGCAGTCGACCGACAGATTGTTCATCACATTAATATAAATCATGCGACCCTCGAAATACTCGTGTACCGACTGCGCGGCAGCAGCCATGGCCTCAATGAACTTGTCCTGCTCGGCCGTATGTTTCCAGATGAGTTCCTTGTCCTCAATGGCACCTGCCGAATGGATATATGCCTTACCGTTTGACGAAGCAATACCTATTGACTGGTTCTTGAGCACGCCACCGAAACCACCCATCGCGTGCCCCTTGAAGTGGGCGAGATTGACAATCCAGTCATAGTTGATCATGTTTGCACCCACAATGTTATACTTTATGTGGGTTGTATCCTGTACAGGGATTTTCACCTCGGCCTCGCCATCGAGCAGGTCAATTGGGGCAATGGCTGTGAAGCCATGGTCCTCGAACACCTTCAGGTGGCTCTCGGTCTCAAAACGCGGGCCTTTGTATGCAGTGTTGCACTCTACAATGGTACCGTTCACCTTCGTTACCAAATCCTTTATAAGCGATGGCTGCAGGAAATTCTTCCCGCCGGGTTCGCCTGTAGAAATCTTCACAGCTACTTTTCCCGTAGGAACAACGCCAAGTGCATCGTACACCCTCACAAGTCCCTCGGGGGAGATATCTGTGGTCATGTACACGACAGGCTTTTCCGCTACAGCCTCAACGGGTGTGGGGGCAACCTCGTTTTTATTCTCCGCTTTTTTGCCACAGGCAACGCAAGCCATTGCCACTGCAGCTATAAAAAATAGTTTTCTCATATTCATAATTGTGTTTTGTTTTATCTGTTCAGTTTACTTAACAATATGCAAATAACTTTGCGTTGCGCTCGCTTACTCACAACTTTCCGTTTTCAGCTTTGACAACATCGTCTTTCCGCAACCCGCTCGGCATAACAACTCTCCCGCTTTCCAAAGAGGGAGTACCCGTAGGGGGAGGGAGTTTTTATGCTACGCGCGACCTATTGCTGCCGATATTGCCGATGCCTTCAGCATTCACCTTTAATCACACTGCGTGTGCTTGAACCTGCTCACGCTCGGCATAGTAAAAGTAAACTTTTCCTCTGCTCTCGCTTACTCGCAGCTTTCAGTTTTCCGTTTTCCGTTTTCACCTTTCAGTTTCTACTCATCCGCAGTGGAAATAGCGCTGCACAAGTGCAAGCATCTCCTCGCGGTTGTCGCCGATATCGGCTCTCAAGGTGCGGTCGTCATATGAACGCAGACGCTTTATTATACCGTCAATCATTGCAGGGCTGAAGACATTATACTGCTCGAACACAGCACGCTGTCGCTCCAGGCAGTCGGCACTCGCGGCACAGCTGTCGGGTAGCTGCTCAAGCATAGCCAACTTTGACTCATTCTCCTTTTGATGTATATTCACGTTCACATACGTGCGCTCGGCAATCTCAAGTGCATTCTCAAGTTCAAAGCCATGACGGCAAGCCACTGCCAAGCCCGCAATGAGCTGATAGAGGTCGGCCGAACCGTCGGGTGAACGCATCTCCACAGTCTGTTTCATTGAAGTGTCGTAATTGCTTGCACCTTCCAACGGATTGGCAATTCGGCACATGTCGCTCTTGGCCGCCCAGCCCAACGGTACACGCACCAGCACCGAGCGGTTACGGTCGCCCCAACAGATGTTTGTAGGTGCCTCCTGATGTGGAACAAGACGGAAGTATGATGTCGGGTTAGTGTTTCCGAATGCAGTTATCGATGGAGCAAGCACCATCATGCCGGCAATGGCGCGGCGCGCATTCTGTGACAGTTTGCCCTCACTGTCGAGCATGACATTAGCACCGTCGTTCATAAGGCGCATGTGGACATGCAGACCAGAACCCGCCTTTCCGGCAGTAATCTTGGGAGCGAACGTAACATCATAGCCATACTTGAATGCAAGGTTGCGTATTATCCACTTTGCAATCATCAACTGGTCGGCAGCCTCACAGGCAGGGACAGGCAAGAACTCAATCTCGTTCTGCTCATACACCATATCGTCGATTGTAAAGTTACCAACCTCGGAGTGTCCGTATTTTATCAGTCCACCGGCCTGTGCAATATAAGCCATGCACTCGGTGCGGAAGTCGTTGAACTTTGCGTATGGCGCCGACTCATGGTAACCCTTCTGGTCGGTTGCGGCAAACATACCGCTGTCGGGGGCAATAACATAATACTCCAGTTCGCCCATCGCCTGGAACTGCAGACCGGTAACCTCGTTGAACGCACGGCATGCCTTGCGCAAGGTATTCTCGGGCGAACTCTCAAGCGGCTCACCATCCTTGTTGAAGTATGAGCAGAGCATAGACAATGTAGGAATCTCGGCAAACGGGTCAACGAATGCAGTGCTGAAACGCGGCAACACATAGAGGTCGCTGCTGCCGGCCTCGATAAACGGGAAGAGCGACGAGCCGTCGACACGCTCGCCACAGGTGAGAATAGCGTCAAGATATGCAGCGCTGTTGATGACAAAGTTCAGCGTCTTGAGCCTTCCGTCACCGGCAGGGTACATAAAATTCACCATCCTTATGCCGTTCTCCTTGATGTAACGCACGATGTCGGCCTTTGTAAACTCACGACAAGGCTTTCCAAGAAAAGCCACCACCCTGTTAGGGCTCATTTCCAATGAAGTATCCATAAGAATAAAATTTGATAACCGTAAAAAAACAACAGTACACTGTCGCACATTGTTATACCGCAAAGTTATCCATTTTATCAATATGGCAAAGTTTTAGAATAAAAAAAAGCAGTATACCAATAAATAACCTGGTACTTCTTTTCCATCATTCAAGAGCTACTGTAAGGCTATAGCTGTAAAAAGAATCGGGACTCGACTTATATTGTGAAGAGAGTCCCGTTTTTTCTTATCCCTTTCTGGAATTGATTATATATATTCCTGTCATTGCCAACAGTGCGGCAACGGCATATTTCCAATAAAATGGTTCGCCAAGACACAGGCACGATGTCACTGCACCCACAACAGGGATGAGCGAATTGAAGATTGCCACCTTGCCCACCGGGTTGCAGCTGAGCAGTTTGTTATAGAGTGCGAAACCGAGTGTCGAGATACAGATGAGCAGGAACAGTATCCCCACTCCGGTTGCTGTAACAACAGGCAATATTCCGCCAAGCAAAAGAGCGGGCACCACCAGCATCACACCACCCATTGCAAGGCTGTAGCCGGTGGCTGCAAACACGTTGGCATGGCGTCCAAGCCCGCGTGTCATCAGGCCTGCAAATGCCGAGCACAGGGCATTGAGTATTATCATTCCGTCACCCATAAAGGTGAAGCCGCTACCGGTACCACCGCCAATGTTCAAGGCCAGAATTCCGGCAAATCCAATGACGCAACCTATAATCTTCGCCGGGGTCAGTTTGTCGCTCTTGAAGAACAGGCATGCCAACAGCACAAGCATGAACACCCCAAGAGAGTTCAGGATGGCAGCCCTTGCACCCTCGCTATGCGACAGGCCAATGTAGAAACATGCATAGTGTATTGCGGTGTTGAGCAACGCATAGGCAGCAAGATATCCCCACCCCGATGCGCCATTGACACGCAAGCTCACCCCTTTGGAAAGCGCTATGGCCAACACTATGAGCCCCGAGAGGGTAAAACGCACACCGGCAAACAACATCTTGCTCGCCGTCATATCCTGCGCGATGGCAAACTCTTCGAAGCCTAATTTAATAAGAGGGTAAGCCCATCCCCAAGCCACGGCTGCAGTCAGTGCAAAGACGACCACCCATCCACGACGCTGAAAAAGAGAAACACCAGTCATTGTATCTTTACTCATAAACCCAAGTCATTACATTAAAATCGACAGCGAAGATACAAAATTATCCCCTCACACACAAAACACTCCATTCAAATAAAGGCCGCCGTATCAAGAAAAAGCACTGCCCGCAGAACAAAACCCCTCACCCCTTTGTTATACAAGAAACTGTCATAGTAACAAGGCGGCTTGCCGCCATCAGGGACGGCGGGCATGATATATGGGATTGGAATATGTGAGGCTGAAGCCCGCCGTCTTTGAATTATCCGGCCTCCGTACCACAAAGCATGTTATTACAGAAGCAATTTTCAGCAATACAGAAAACATAAAATGTAAAGATTATTCACACATAAATACCACAAAAATTAACAAAAACACACCTTTATTGAAAAAACAGAGACAAAAGTATTGGATTTTAACTTTTTTTTATCCATATTAGCGGCCTAAACCGAAAGAATCGTGTCCAAAGCATAACAACGGCAGGGGAAAATTGAACAGCCGGGCACAGACATGAGCAAAGAAGTAAAACCCTTTTGAACTATTATTTATGGAAGAGAACAAAAAGAGTGGAATGAATGAGAGTGACAAGGAAATAGTATTCTCACAGGCTATAAAAGCTGGAAAGCGTATCTATTATATTGATGTAAAGAAGAACCGCAAGGAGGAGATGTACATTTCTATTACCGAGAGCAAGAAACTGGTTTCGGGCGAGGGAGAGAACACCACCCTTTCGTTTGAGAAGCATAAGATTTTCCTCTACCGCGAGGACTTCACCAAGTTCGCCAACAGTTTGAAGGAGGCTATTGACTACGTGGTTGCCGAACAGGGCGAATATGTACCACGCTATCAGGAAACACCTGCCGAGCAGCCAAAAGAGGGCGAGAACCTTAACATTGACATAGAGTTCTAATAGGATAAACATACAATGCACTCGTTTGCCGGCTAAATTTAGCCGGCAAACGAGTGTGGGTTATAGACAACACCAACTAAAATTTTTACATATGAAAAATATCTACACATTACAGGCAATCATTGCACTGATGCTGCTGTTCGTTCTTCCAAATGAGGCCACAGCACAACACAAGTTCAAAAATGTCAACAAGGTAAAGTCCTTTGTTACAAGAACTGTTCCAAGCCACGAGGGCGTTATGGACGTCATCCACCTCGACAGCGTAATATCTGAGCAGGAGCGCATCTATTATACCTACAACGAGTTCGGTTACTTGACATCACAAAAGACATACCGTCTTGAGGAGGACACTTGGACATTCCAGACCGACGAACGCGACTCTTTCCTTTCAGAATACACCTTTGACGAGCATAACCGCTGCGTGGACTACTCTCATTACAAGTACACTCCAAACGGGACCAAGGGTGTAAAAGTTGAGCAGATTACAGTGGCATATTTCAACGACATGCGTTGCGAGAAATACTATTATATGGACGAAGAAGTATCGGTATTGGCCCTTGAAGAAGAGATTACATACGACCGATTCGGCAACCCCACCATCATGAAAGAATTTACCTTCGATGAAGAAACCCGTACAAGCAGACTTTATGGATATGTAGAGATGCGCTTTACAGGCTGCTGCATATCATACGACGAGTGCGAGAACGGCAACTACGAGCTTGAACTGGATGAAGACCTGTTTGAAGAACATTGCTACTGTCAAGTAACTTGGGATGCAGAATACAATCAGCTCGAAGGTTATAAATTCGAGACAGACGAAAACGGTAATCTCGTATTCTACATAATAGAGGAAAATGATTTTCCCGAATCGGAACTTGGCAACATTGACAACTATTGGACAATATACGACGAAGAGTACGAAGAAGAGGAGTACGCAAAGGTTCAGCGAGCAGCAAGAGCAAGCATAGAGGATTACGAAGAGGGCAATCACACAATCGACTTCGATGATGGCGACTGGTACTATCATGGAGAAATCAACGTTCGCATTGAGGAGGTTGATATGGGCGATACCATAATATATGAGAAATTCATCGACGCACACATTTTTGTGAAATGGCAAGGCAACGGTAGATACCTATACACCCACCCATCGTACAACTACGAATTCCCAATTGGAATAATGTGCTATAAAACCACCAGTTATGACAACATAGTAGACGGTCCAATGAACGCCAACATCGTATTCTGGGATAACGAAGCAAAGGAATGGATATTCAGCAATAGTAGAGAAGATTTTGTAAAACACTACGAAGAGAACGGCAAGGTCATCCAAGAGACGGCACAGTACACTTTCAACGGTGAGACAATGAGAATGGAGGTCATTCAGGGAACAAAAAAGACAACCACATACTCTTATGACAATGCGGCACGTCTCTCAACCATCGAGTATCCAAGCAGCACAACACATTACGAGTACTTTGGAGACACCAACTACCTGCAGAAGGAGTACACAACCGATGCACAGGGCAGAGAAAGCAACATCTGCACCTACTACTACAGCATCGGCAAGTACCTGTGGCCTGTGACAAATGCAACAAGCATTGACGAGGTTGCAGCAACAGGCATTGCCATCAACGGCAACAACATCACTGCCCAGGGAAAGATTAACGTGTTCACCACAAGCGGAAGTCTTGTGGCAAGCGGCAACGGCAATGTCACAATAAACGGAAAAGGACTTTACATTGTAGAAGCCGGTGGCAAAGTACACAAAATCCTTATAAAATAACAGAAAAAACCTGTCAGGAGCATGCCTTTTATTTGCAAAATCCAAAAAAAAGGCGTACTTTTGCACCCGCTTTTAAGAGACATCGTGTGATGGCGAATTAAGCAAGTAGAATTAATCTTAATTTAGAGTAACACATTTTAATTATGAAATCAATCAGCATCAACGGTTCAGCAAGAACCGAGGTTGGTAAGAGAGCTACCAACGCACTTCGCAACGCAGGTCTTGTACCTTGCAACCTTTACGGTGTAGAGAAAGAGGCTAAGGCATTCAGCGTACCTACAGAGGGTCTCCGCAAGTTGGTTTACACACCGGACATCCACGTAGTTGACCTCACAATCGACGGAGTAACTGTTAAGGCAGTTATGAAGGACATCCAGTTCCACCCTGTAAAGGACACTATCCTCCACGTAGATTTCTATCAGGTAACAGAGGAGAAACCAATCGTTATGGCAGTTCCTGTTAAGCTCGAGGGTCTTGCCGAGGGTGTACGTGCCGGTGGTAAGCTCGTTCAGGTTCAGCGCTACCTCAAGGTTAAGGCTCTTTACACAGCTATCCCTGAGATTTTGACAGTTGACGTAACAGCTCTCCAGCTGGGTAAGTCAATCAAGGTAGGTGAGCTTTCTTACGAGGGTCTTGAGCTCGTATCAGCTAAGGAGTCACTTGTTGCTTCTGTTAAGACAACTCGTGCATCTGCAGCAGCTGCAGCAGCCGCAAGAAAGTAATCCCCGACGGCAAATGAAATATCTGATTGTAGGGTTGGGCAACATCGGCTACGAGTACGAGGGAACCCGCCACAACATAGGATTTACTGTATTGGACGCTTTTGCAAAGGCGTCCAATACTGCTTTTCAGGACAAACGTTACGGTTTTGTAGCCGAGGCGTCGGTACGTGGGCGCAAGCTCATTCTTCTAAAGCCATCGACATACATGAACCTCAGCGGCAACGCAGTGCGTTACTGGATGCAGCAGGAGAAGATACCGTTGGAGAACGTGCTTGTAATTGTGGACGACCTTGCACTGCCCGTTGGAGCACTGCGTCTCAAGGGGCAAGGCAGCGACGGTGGACACAACGGACTCAAGCACATTGCCGCCACATTGGGCACAACCAACTATGCACGCCTGCGCTTTGGCATTGGAAATGACTTTGGCAAGGGGCACCAGGTAAACTTTGTTCTTGGAGCATTTGACAGCGATGAGCAGAAAGTCATTGAAGAGCAGCTGGAGACCACAAACGAAATCATCAAGAGTTTCTGCTTTGCCGGTCTTGCACGTACAATGAACCAGTTCAACAAAAAAGGCAACGGCAACAAGCCGCAGGAGAACAATGGCTGACCAGGCACGAATAGACAAATGGCTGTGGGCCGTACGCATATACAAGACACGCAGCATAGCAGCCGAGGCTTGCAAGAAAGGACACATAAGTATCGGTGACCGCACGGCAAAGCCGGCAAACAACGTTCGCGTAGGCGACATTGTCAATGTAAAGAAAGCCCCCATAACATACTCCTTCAAGGTACTCAAGTGTGCCGAGAACCGCGTGGGTGCAAAACTTGTCCCGGAGTTGATGGAGAACGTGACTCCACAGGAGCAGTACGAGATTCTCGAAATGAGCAGGATGAGCGGTTTCGTAGGACGCATGCGCGGAACAGGCCGCCCAACCAAAAAAGAACGCCGCGACCTCGACCAGTTTGTCGACGACTGGTACGACAGCGATGCCGAGGAGTTTGATTTTGACGAACTATAACAATGCGCGCGCCAAAAAGGCGCGCGCATTGTTGTCATATTGCCATCAAACAAAACCGGGTTGTACAAAGGGAAAGATTGAAACACAGCTTTCATATTTCCCCAATAATGACTACCTTTGTTGCATAATGGTTTCAAATCACAACCAACCTTGCATGTTGCAGAACATATTGAACACCGATAAAGAGAAGAAGAGATGAAAAAGTTTTTATACATAACACTCTGTGCCGCACTATTAACATCGTGTCAAAAGGCCGATGACAATGGCGACCTTGGAGGGTTCTGGAAATTGCTGCAAATTGAAGAGGTGAAGAATGACACCATCATAGACAAGAGGGATGAGGATTGTTTCTGGGCAATACAGCTGAGAATGATTACAGCGAACAAGGATGGACTTGTTATTGGCAAAGGACGTTTCCGGCACACAGGCGATTCCCTCTTCGTGCAAATGATACAGAAACCGGGCAATGGCAAGGTTGTGGGGTTATACAGCCCTGAGAACGAACAATTCTGTGTAAACAGGCTCACAAGCAAAAGCATGGTACTGCAGTCCGATTCCGTAATACTTACATTCCGCAAATTCTAACGACAACAATGAATCTTGAACTATTCCTTGCCCGCAGGCTATACAGTACACGTGACGGCAAGAGGCATATATCGCGCCCGGCTGTCACCATAGCACAATGGGGGGTAACCATTGGCACAATTGTCATGTTCCTTTCGATATGCATTATTGTAGGATTCAAGAACCAGGTGCGTGACAAGGTTGTGGGTTTTGGCGGGCACATACAGATTCAGAACCATGACACGCGGAGCGAAAGCGGTTCGCCGGTAACCGCCGACAGCGCGTTCATGCAATCGCTGCGTGCAACAGATGGCATAAAGCATATACAGCAATATGTACAGACGGCGGGCATTATACTGGCCGGCGGAGAGTACGAGGGCATTATGCTGAAAGGTGTAGACAGTGACTACAACCTCTCGTTCTTTGCTTCAAGCATAGTGGAGGGCGAACTGCCCGAATTCACCGCACACACTCCATCGAACGACATTGTAATATCAAGAATAACGGCAAACAGGCTCAATCTGAAAAGTGGCAACAAGGTAAACATCTATTTTATGCAGGACGGCATCAGAGCCCGGAAGATGAGAGTGGCGGCAATATATGAGACGCACCTCAGCGAGTTCGACAACGTGATGGCATTGACAGACATATACACCACGCGCAGGCTCAACGGATGGGAGAACGACAAAGCCAGCGCAATAGAGATTACTGCAGAGGACTTTGAGCAGAGATATGACCTTTGCGAAGATATTTCAGAAGCCGTCTACAGCGCCTCTGCAAGAAACCGGGAGACGCTCTACTCTGCAACAATAGACGAACTGTACCCTGCGATGTTCAACTGGCTTGCCGTGCTGGACCAGACGGTGTGGATAATACTTATACTTGTGGTATGCATTGCAGGGTTCACAATGATTTCGGGGCTTTTCATACTTATACTGGAAAAGAGCAACTTTATTGGAATAATGAAGGCTACAGGTGCCAATAACCTATCGATAAGAAAAATATTCCTTTACTATGCCGGCATTATTGTGACCAAAGGAATGCTCATAGGCAATGCCATAGCCATTGCAGCCTGCATCCTGCAACAACAGACAGGCATAATAGCCATTGACCCCGAAATGTACTACATGACCAGTGTACCCATTGAGTTCAGTTGGTTGCTTGTGCCAATGAACATTGCAATGTTTGTTATTTCAATTGCCATATTAGTGATTCCGTCAATGCTGATATCCAAGATTGAACCGGTAAAGGCCATAAGGTTCGAGTAACTGTCCACAGCACAAAACACAAATGGACTATTAAAAACGAGAAAAACTAACCACCACAGTTACTTTTTCTCGTTTTTAACCAGTATCGAAATTAACAGATATCACCTTAATGATACATTGTGCATTTCATTCCACATCGGTCGAGAGCACAGCTTTTGGCAACGCACGGCAGTTGTAACCGAATGCCATAGCCTCGCCATATGCTCCGGCCGACCTCATCACAAGCAGGTCGCCGCGCTCTGTCGCCGGCATCTTGCGGTCGTGGCAGAAGACATCGGACGACTCGCACACCGGGCCCACCACGTCATACACCTCGTCAGCCCTGCATGAGCAGATGTTCTCAATGCGATGATATGCATCGTACAGTGCAGGACGAATGAGGTCGTTCATTCCCGCATCCACAATAACAAACTGCTTGCAACCGCCACGTTTCACATATGTCACACGTGTCACAAGTGCACCACACTGCGCTACAATACTGCGCCCGAGTTCAAAGTGTACACGCTGTCCGGGATAGAGTTTCAGGTTGTTGGCATATGTTGCAAAATAGAGCTCGAAATCGGGGACGGGATACTTGTCGGGAGCATCGTAACGAATGCCAAGTCCACCACCCACGTTTATGTGTGGCAATACCAGCCCTCGTGTTTCGTACAAAAGCTCCTGCAACTCATTGATTCTGCCACACAGAGTAATGAAATCGTCCATCACAAGAATCTGCGAACCTATGTGGAAATGCAGGCCTATCAGCTTAACATGTTCCAGACCATCGACCACATTGATGACATCGTCCAGCTGCTCGTAACCGATACCGAACTTGTTCTCGGCAAGACCGGTGGTTATGTTGCTGTGAGTGTGAGCGCCCACATTGGGGTTAATTCTCAACGCTACCTGCGCCACCACTCCTCGCTCTGCAGCAAGTGCCTCAATGGCCTCGAGTTCGGGCACAGACTCTGCATTGAAGCAGAAGATTCCCGCATCGAGTGCAAGCGCAATCTCCTTGTCGGTCTTTCCCACACCGGCAAACACAATTTTCGTTGCAGGCACACCGGCCTCAAGAGCGGCAACCACCTCACCACCGCTCACGCAGTCAGCACCCAATCCGGCATCGGCCATAATCTTTAGCAGACGAGGATTGAAATTCGCCTTTATGGCATAGTGCACATCGAAGTTGCCATAACGTGCTGCCTCGGCCTTCACGGTGTCAACGGTTCGTTCCAACAGCTCCACATCATAATAGTAGAAGGGGGTATCAATGCCTCTGAAATATTCAACAGGAAAATTCATTGTCCTTTTTTATTTGTTTGTACCGAAGATTGATGCACTGAGCGAACGCAATGCCTTTACCTTGTCCTCCTCGCGCACAAGGAACGAGATGTTGTAGTTGCTGCCGCCATAAGAGACCATACGTACAGGGATATCCTTCATAGCCTCCATTGCACGGGCCTCAACACCGACGTTCTCCCAATCGAGGTCGCCCACCACGCAAATGATACACATGTTGCGGTCGACTGTGATTGTGCCAATCTTCTGCAACTCGGCAACAATCTCATCCAAACGACGGTCATCGTCTATTGAAACAGAGACACCAACCTCGGATGTACACACCATGTCGATTGAAGTCTTGTAGTTCTCGAAAATCTCGAACACCTTGCGCAGGAAACCATAGGCAAGCAACATGCGGCCGCTCTTTATCTTGATGGCTGTGATATTGTCCTTTGCAGCGATTGCTTTTATTTCGCCCGGACGTGTAAGGTTATTGTCGATGCGTGTACCCTCGGCTGTGGGGTCCATTGTATTGAGTAGGCGCACAGGAGTACCTGTCAGCTTTGCAGGCAGAATACATGTTGGGTGCAGAATCTTTGCACCGAAATATGCAAGCTCGGCACTCTCCTCAAAGTGCAGGTTACGCACAGGTGTTGTCCCCTCTACCACACGCGGGTCGTTGTTGTGCACACCGTCAATGTCGGTCCAAATCTGTACCTCCTCGGCATTCACTGCTGAACCTATGAGCGTTGCAGTGTAGTCGCTGCCGCCACGCTGCAGGTTATCGTAGCTACCTTTATGATTCATACAGATGAAGCCCTGAGTGATATATATGCGGCTCTGTTTGTCGGCATCGAGCAATGGCAACAAGTGCTCACGTATGTACTCCAGGTCGGGCTCGCCATTGGCTGCAAGGCGCATGAAGTCGAGAGCATTCAGCAACTTCACGTCAATACCCTGCTCCTGCATGTAAAATGTCACCATGTTGGTAGAAATAATCTCGCCCTGCGCTACTATTTCCTTCTCAAGGTCGTCGCAGAGTCTCTGCTGTGCAAGGTCACGCAAGTGAGCAAAAATCTCGTTAACCTTTGCCGTAGCTGCAGCCTTTGTCTCCGGGTTCTTATAGAGCTCGTTGATGGTCTGCATATACTTTGTCTGCAGAAATGTAGAGTGCTCGCAAGCACCGTTCACATTGCCGTTACGCAAATAGTTCGTAAACTCAATGAGTGAATTTGTAGTTCCCGACATTGCCGAAAGAACAACAATCTTTGTCTCTCCATCGTTAATAAGATTGACAACACCCTGCATACGCTCGGCCGAACCTACTGATGTTCCGCCAAATTTCAATACTTTCATATTTCTATATCATTTAGTTTATATCCAATTTCTTTTAAGGACAGGCTTACACTGTTGTGTCAGCTTTAGTAATCTTGCGATTGGCGCAACGGTAGACCGTAGCCGGATAGTCACGCAACCACTGCTCGTTATGTGTAATCATGAGCACTGCCATCTTCTCCTCCTTGCTAACGGTGTGCAGAAGATTCATTATGTAGTTACCCGTAGCATTGTCGAGATTGCCCGTGGGTTCATCGGCCAGCAGCAATGCCGGGCGGTTGAGAATGGCACGCGCTATGACAATGCGTTGCTGCTCGCCGCCGGAGAGTTCGTGAGGACGCTTATAGCCCTTCTGCAGCAGACCGACCTGTTCAAGCACCTCTTCGATGCGCGTTTCTCGCGCCTCCTTATCCTTCCAGCCTGTGCAACGCAACACAAAATCGAGGTTGTCATGAACGCTCCTGTCTGTCAGCAACTGAAAATCCTGGAACACTATGCCTATTTTCCGTCTCAGTTCCTGCAGTTTCCTGTTGCTGATATCACCGAGGTCATACTTGTCGAATACGAGGGCTTCGCCATCATCTATATCCACCTCGCCATAAATGGTCTTAAGCAGTGTCGACTTACCGGAACCAACGGTTCCGACAATATAGGCGAACTCGCCCTCTTCCAATGCAAATGTAACGTTCTCAAGTATAATCTTGGAGTCAATCTGTATATCTACATTCCTGTACTCAATAACCGACATAAATTCCCTGTTTTTACAATTTTATGGAATGCACGCATGCGCTTTTTTCCTAATTATGCAAAAATAGTGATAATTTTCAAAATTTACAGCTTCACTAAGCACATTTCTTTGCCTGGCAACATCACAAATCCTATAGCATAAATTTTCAAAAAGATATTTCACCCGTCGCGTTGTATGGCAAGATATATTTTCCTAACTTTGCAATAATATTTGCAACGGCAAAAATCATATGTTCGAATACACATCAATATTGTTCAAGAAGGTTCCACGCTACCTGCTCGAAAGACGTAACCTCATCATCATGGTGCTTTTCGTGTCGATATTCGCTGTAATCTTCATCAACGTATACAAACCTTTCGGCTCGGCACAATGGGTGCAGCGCGGTATGTCCTCCAGCCAGTATCTGCTGTGGTCAACCGTGCTTGTGTGCATTGGAATGACGGTGGTAGCCATCAGCCGAATAATAATGTATAGCCACTCGCGCAGCCCCGAGCACAATGTCACCTATCTAAAGTATGCCATCTGGGTTTTTATTGAGCTTCTATTGCTCTCGGGTGCTTTCACAACCCTGGCACTCATAGTGAGCAAACACCTTAACCTGACCAACGACGACCCGTTGGAGATTTACAAGAATGCGATGCAGAACACATTCTTCATCATTGGAATCCCCTACTTCATCTGCATCCTCTATTTTTCCTATCAGGAGCGCTCGGCCAAGCTAAAGGAACTCATGAGCGAGAACATCGGCTTCAAGTCAAGCAACCTCATCTCCATTCGCGACTACCGCGGCATACTGCAGCTATCCGTTGCCAAGGAGAACTTGCTGTACATTGAATCGGCCGACAATTACATATGCGTGTGGTACAAGAAGAACAACATACTAAAGAAACAACTTCTGCACATTACAATGAAGGAGATAAGCGAACAGCTTGCCGATACCAACATTGTGCGTTGCCACCGTTCATACATGATAAACCTTGACCTTGTCAAGGTTATGCGCCGCGAGAAGAGCAACCTTTTCCTGGAGCTCGAAGAGCCCGGCGTGAGAGAGATACCGATATCAAAAACCTATGGCGAGGCAGTACTGCGCCGCCTTGTACCAATATCATAACACTATTACACGATGAAGAAAATAGCCATCTTAGCATCGGGCAGCGGCTCAAACGCCGAGAACATTGCCAACTATTTCAAAGGGAGCGACTATGCCCAAGTATCATTCATCATTGCCAACAATCCACAGGCCTATGTTCTTGAACGTGCCAAGAAACTTGGCATAGAAGCAGCCATTGTCAGCAAGGCCGAGTTCATGGAGGCCGACGGAGTCATTGCAATGCTCCGCGAGCGCGACATCGACTTTGTTGTACTTGCAGGCTTCCTGCTGCTCGTTCCACAGAAACTCATTGCCGCCTACCCCGGCCGCATCGTCAACATCCACCCCGCGCTGCTCCCCAAGCACGGCGGCAAGGGAATGTATGGCGACAGAGTACACAAGGCTGTTGTCGAGAGCGGTGACACCGAGAGCGGCATCACCATCCACCTGATTGACGAGCACTACGACAAGGGCACCACATTCTTCCAGGCAAAGTGCCCCGTATTGCCAACCGACACCCCGGACGATGTAGCGGCAAAGGTACACGCACTGGAGTATGAGCACTTCCCCCATGTAATTGAGGAGATACTCCATAGCCTCGACTAAAAGCGGAAAGCTTGTGCAAGCGAATGAGTGAAAATTTATTTTCAATCGCAATGACAACGCGAACGAGCGTTGTTTGCGACGACTGAACCTTTAGGTTTACAAAGGAGTGCGACAAAGTCGCCTCAAAGCCAAGCTTCAAGCGCGCAAAGCGCGATTAAAGCGGAAAGCGGAAAGCGGAAAGCGGAAAGCGGAAAGCGGAAAGCGGAAAGCGGAAAGCGGAAAGCGCGAAGATTGTGTCACAATCTTCGCGCTTTTCACCTTTCACATTTCAGTTTTTACATTTCAGTTTAACCGCACTTGAACCTGCTACCGCTCGCTGTGCAACCTGCAAGTAAACTTGCGTTGCGCTCACTTAATCACAGCTTTCACCTTTCACATTTCACCTTTCAGCTTTCACTTCTCCGCCACTCCTGCTGCTATATTCACAATCGTTCTCACCGCCTTCTCCATCACCTGAACCGACACGAACTCGTAACGGCTATGGAAGTTCACGCCACCCGCAAACAGGTTGGGGCAAGGAAGTCCCATGAACGAAAGCTGTGCGCCATCGGTACCGCCACGGATTGGCTTGACCACAGGCACCACACCCGCCTTCTCCATTGCACTCTTGGCAATGTCAATGATATGCATCTTCGGTTCAACCATCTCACGCATGTTACGGTACTGTTCCTTGAGTTCAAGAGTCACAACACCCGCACCATACTGCGCGTTGATTTTCTCCTCAACCTCACGCATGAATGCCATGCGCTTTTCAAAAATCTCACGGCTGTGGTCGCGAATGATATATGATACCGACGCGTGGTCTACACCTCCGTTTATACCCATAAGGTGATAGAAGCCCTCGTAGCCTGTGGTACACTCGGGCGACTCAACGGCGGGGATTGTCTCAACAATAGCAGTTGCCACACGCAAGGCATTCAACATCTTGCCCTTTGCATAACCCGGGTGTACATTACGCCCCTGCACTGTGAATGTAGCACTGCCGGCATTGAAGTTCTCGAATTCAAGTTCGCCCTCGCAGCTGCCGTCAATGGTATAAGCCCAATCGCAACCGAACAAAGGCACATTGAAGTTGTGCGCGCCACGGCCAATCTCCTCATCCGGGTTGAATGCAATGCGCACCTTGCCATGCTTTATTTCGGGGTGTGCCTGCAAGTATGCAATTGCCGAAACAATCTCGGCAACACCGGCCTTGTCATCGGCACCCAAAAGAGTATGGCCATCGGTAACTACCAGGTCATGTCCCTTATAATCCTCAACCTCGGGGAAATCGGCTGTCGAAAGCACAATGCCATCCTTTTCACACAACACAATATCACCACCGGCATAGCTCTCCACCACGCGTGGCTTAACATCCTTGCCGCTCATGTCGGGGCTTGTATCGAGGTGAGCTATGAAGCCCACTACCGGCACATCCTTGTCACAGTTTGCAGGAAGTGTTGCATAGAGGTAACCCTTCTCATCGAGAACAACCTCCTCAAGGCCCATCTCCTTGAGCTGCTGCTCAAGATAACGCGCAAACACAAACTGCCCTTCGGTTGTGGGGACAACTGTTGCATCGTCACACGACTCTGTGTCAAAAGTCACATATTTCAAAAAACGCTCAAGCATTTTCTCCTTAATCTCGCTCATAATATTATTGTTTTTATGTTTAATCACTATTTGATTATCACCATCGTTGCACCGAAGCCATACTTCTGGAACGAAGCATCCTGCGAAAGACAGCGCGGATACTTCTTGCGCAGTTCCTGAGCTATTGCATTGCGCAGCACGCCCTCTCCCTTTCCGTGAATGAATACAATCTTCTTGCCCTTGTACTTTATATTCTCATCGAGTGTGCGACGCACGACATCGAGCTGGTGGTTCAATATATCGAAAGCATTCATCCCGGCAGTTGTCTCAAGCAGTTCCTCAATATGAAGGTCAACCTCCAGTATATCACTGCCCTTTGTCAACTTTGGCTTCTGCTGTGACTTTGGAGCATCGGAATCCTTTTTGCCAAGAATGGCAACCTTCACCTCCTCGGCATCGGTAAAAATCTCCTTCACAGGCTTGTCATCCACTACTACATCGTAAATGAGCGCACCCTCATCAAAGAAAGGATTCTCGCGGAACAAATGGAGTTTGTAGAATTTCACGGTATCAATGCGACGCTCAATATTCATTGCAGCCTTCAATGCAAAAGGTTTGTTCTCCTTGAAAGGCAACAGCTGCACACACACGCGCTCCATGTCATTGAGTTCCTCGCGCCCGAACTCCTCAATGAACATCTTCGAGTTCGGTTCCAACAGGCCATTGCCACGCACGCTCCAACTGCGTCCCTGCGCTGTCGAATAGGTGAAATAGATGCTGTAGTTGCTGTCATTTATGATATAAGCCTCGAAACGCGAATTGCTGAGCGACTTCTCGTCCATTGGCAGATAGGCAAGCACAACGTTCAGGCGCTCGCCCTCGGGACGCTCGGCCGGGCGATATGTCACCACGGGGTCAAAATCCTCCTCATCGTCCTCAACAGCCTTTGCAGGCTGCTGCGCCTTCTTTGGCTTTGCAACCTCCTCTTTTGGTGCAACGGTCTTTTTCACAAAGTTATACTCGTTGGTGTCAATCACCACACACTCGCGCACCTGCATGGGGATTTCAAAGCCATCCTTATCCTCAACAAGCACAATATCTTTTCCGCGGAAGCCTGTCACTACACCGCCACCGCTCTCATATATAAAACGTACTTTATCGCCTATTTTCATCTCAAATCCGGTTTATATGCGAAGATAGAGAAAAAAAACGAAAGAAAGCCCTACAAGAAGACAAAAAACCTGTTTCACCTGTAATAATCACGAGCAAACCATCTGCGACACAGCGCAGTATCTATCAGTGCCAAGGGCACACGTTCCACACACTCCACCCACAAAATGCTGTCCCCCTGCTCCTTTGCAAAATAGAACGACAGCTCAACCGTACCGCGACGGCGGTCAATGCTACCGGCATCCAACGAATAGTGCAGATGCGACAGCACCCTCTCCCTTTCACTCTCCACCGGGAGAGGCCACACCACCTCATCGGCACGCACAGCACCCACACGATGAGCCTTGCTGCCACAGGCAACAACAGCAACCATCAAGGCCAATAATATAAAAAAGCGGCGCGTTATTCTCATATGTAATAAACGCACCGCTTTTAATATTGTTTAATGAAATAATGATTTCTACGCCATCTCCTCAACATTTCCAAACCTCTCCCACACACGCGCAAAGCCATACTCGCCCACCTTGCCCTGCGGAACACGCAACAGAGTGCGGGCATAGACATCAGCATCGGCAATATCGCCCGAGCACATTGGAGCGGCCTCGCACAGCACCCGCAGCTCCTTCAACGCCTTGCAGCTGCGGAATGCCTGGTCGCCCACATTCACAACCGCCGCAGGCACTGTAATACTTTCAATTGCACTACAATTATAGAAAGCACCATAGCCAATGCTCAATACAGCGTCGTGCAACACCACTCTTTCAAGCGATGCACAATTAGCAAGCACACCCTGGTCGAGCATATTCACGCTCTTTGGCAACACAAACTCCTTTAGCGACGAACATCCCCAGAAAGCACCTTTTTTGACAGAGGCAATCGACTGTGGCAATGTCACCCTCTCAAGCGCAGTGCAGTCACGGAAAGCCCACCCTTCGAGCGAGACAACACCCTCGGGGAGTGCAACCTCCTTCAGTGACGAACATCCACAGAAAGCATACTCACCAACACTCTCCACCATGGCGCCTACAGACACCTTCTCAAGCGCACGGCAACCATCGAACAGCGAAGGTTCAATGTTTATAAGATTATCGGGCAGATATACATTCACAAGCGAGCCACAACCAGCAAAAGCCTCACGCCCAATCACAATCACATTGGCAGGGAACAGCAACTCTTTCAATGCCGTGCACCCTTTGAATGCACGCATGCCGACAAGATGCAATGCCTGCGAGAATACAACACTCGCAAGCGCCTCACACCCCTCGAAAGCACCGATACCGATGCTCTCGACATTATCGCCAAGCACCACCGATGTAAGCCCTGCGCACTCGGCAAAAGCCTCGTCAAGAATGTCATTCACCACATACTCAACACCGCCATTCACAATTGCAGCAGGAATGGCAACAGCACCCGAGTATGGTACCGGATTCTTTGTTACAGTAGCGCACCTCTTCTCTTCATCAAGAAGATATGCTATATTATCTATTATCTTTATCATAAATAAACTTTACAATCTCCCGCAAAACATCACGCTTTCGCAAACTTGTCATCTCGACAGAGCGGAGCGACGAGAGATCTCTAAATCTACACCTATATCTATTATACTATTTAAGGAACAAGCAACGAGCTGTCACCATAACTCAAGAAACGGAAACCATTCTCAAGGGCATAGTCATACACTCTGCGCCAATCGCCGCCAATGAAAGCCGACACAAGCAACAGCAAGGTGCTCTTTGGCTGATGGAAATTCGTTACAATAGCCTTAACAATGCGGAATGTATATCCCGGCGCAATCATTATGCGTGTGTGCGAATGTACCCTGTCGAGCCCCTTTGCATCGAGCCACTGCAACAGAGCCGTCAAAGCCTCAACGGTAGACAAAGTATGTTCGCGATTATATGGTTCCCACTGCTCCACACACAGTTCGCTCTCCTCAATAGCAGGATTCTCAGTCACCCTCTCACCAAGGAAGTAAAGACTCTCAAGCGTACGCACCGATGTTGTACCAACAGCGACTGCAGCGCCACCCGCAGCAATCATTCTCTCAATCAACCCGCGCTGCACCTCAATATACTCCTCGTGCATCTCGTGGTCGGCAATCAGTTCACTCTTCACAGGCTTGAATGTTCCCGCACCCACGTGCAGGGTAACCTCGCCACGCTGCACACCCGCAGCATCCAGCGCGCCAAGCACAGCAGGGGTAAAATGCAATCCCGCAGTGGGTGCAGCCACAGAGCCTTTAACCTTTGAATATACCGTCTGATAAGTGCTCATGTCACTCTCCTCGGTCTTGCGGTTAAGGTATGGCGGAATAGGTAACTCGCCGGCAGCCTCAAGCAACTGCGCAAAAGTAAAACCACCATCCCAGAAGAAACGTACCAGGTTCACCGCCGCACTGCTCACACGCTCCACCGACAGAGTCACCTGTACACCGTCTATCTCAATCACCTGCGACAGTACACCGCCCTTCCAACGGCTCGAATTACCCACAAGGCATTGCCACACGCACTCCTTTGTCTCCTGGAACATCAGCTGGTAATCGGCAGGCTGTTCGGGTTCAAGGCAGAAGACCTCAATCTGCGCACCCGTCTCCTTGCGGAAACGCAGACGTGCCTGGATAACGCGCGTATTGTTGAACACCATCAACGCACCCTGTGGAATGAAGCTTGGCAAATCGGCAAACTTCTCCTCGCGGATTTCACCACCTTTATATAAAAGGAGCTTCGATGTATCGCGCTCCGCAAGCGGATATTTTGCAATCCTCTCATCGGGCAACGGATAATCATACTCCGCAATAGCTATCTCCTGAATGTTTTTCATTTAAAAAATCTTTGCAGTGAATTTCACCACAAAGATAGACACAAACGAGCGAGAAATACGAAAGTTGCTCCAGTATTTTTTAAAACGAATACAGAAAATCTCCAAGAACCTACCATTAAAATAGACAATTTAAGGATAGGTGTCACCTGCGTTTACTTTTTTCTTTCAACAAAGGCAACAACCCCTATACTGCATTCATAGAGCAGATAAAGAGGCCCCATCACCAATAAGCAGGTCAAGATATCGGGAGGTGTTATTACTGCCGAAACAAACGTAATAACCAACACTGCATGTTTGCGATAATTCCTTAGAATTTCACTTGTAACAACGTCCATTCTTGCCAACACATAAGAGACTATCGGCAGTTGGAAAACAAGCGCCATCATCAGTGTAAGCGAAGTAAACGTCGATATGTATGACGACAATGTTATTGTATTCTCAACAGTATCAGCAACCTGATAAGTTGCAAGAAAGCGGAATGATATCGGGAATATCACAAAGTAACAAAGAAGAACACCTAAGGCAAATAAGAAATAGACGAGAATTACGACTATAATTGAATAGCGTTTTTCCTGTTCATAAAGCGCCGGAGCAACAAAAGCGTACAATTCAAACAGTATATATGGAGAAGCCAGCAACAACGCCAAATAAAGGCTCGACGTCAAGTGAGTCATAAACTGAGCCGATAGTTCTGTACTTATCAATTGCACACTAAAATCATCGAATCTGAACTCACCACCAAAGAATGAGGATATTTTTTCAATCCAGGAATAGAGACAGAACTCATTACTTGTGGGTGCGAACAACAGTTCAAAGGTAACATCCTTCAAACAGAAAATGCCAATAGCCAAAACTGCCAACACTGCCAGTACCCTAAAGAACATTCGGCGGAGCACCTCAAGATGCCCGCCAAATGTCATGAGTCCAGAATTTTCTTTACCCATTTTACTTTTTGTTTTCTTCGTCCGACTCTTCGCCGTTCTCTTTAGTTACGGTCTCCTTTTCAGCCGGGTTCTTCTCATTCATACCTTCCTTGAACTCCTTCACCCCTTTACCAAGGCCACGCATCATCTCCGGTAGTTTCTTGCCACCGAACAGCAACAATGCAATTCCAGCAATAAGCAACAACTCTGTTGTTCCAATCATCATAGGTATTATACGTATCATGCATTGACTCCTTCCTCTGGATATACCAGCATAATTTCACAAGTTTCAAAATTTATTTCCCAATTTCCACCTTCAACACTTTCCCATTGGTACTTGGCAACCATTCTGTCCCACCAGTTTTGGAATTTCATACCAGTCTCGCCCAAATCTTTTACCAGTTTCTCATAAAGAGCCTCATTATCGGCTGTGAGAATCATAGCCAACTCATTAAGACCATTACGACGCTCAAAAAGCGACTGGATCTCATTCTTTTCCTTTTCTGTAACAGAACCTATTATTCTTTTCATAGTATAAATATTAACGTTTCACAATAGTGTAATTTACTTTTGTTTTACATTCACCTTTACTGTTCTTACATACAGCATAATAGTAGATATAAGTACCTCCTTTATAACCAGCATGCGACCTGTCAAAAGTTGTCTTTGCCGAATTGTGAGAAATAATTCTCATGCTCTCTGAGTTTGTCAAATCACGTTCTTTAGGTGTAGTAGTCGGTTTGCTCGCATACGCTTTCCAATATACGTTACAATTCATATTCTCTCTCTTATCACCACCATTAGTAAATCGAAGACGTATAGAAAAGCCATCATAATCAGTTGTTGTCAGATATTTATCAAACGATGGGGCAGAAATATTGTCCGTTACAATATTATCATAATCATAATCAAAATCATCCTTTTCACAACTATGACTAGTCAAAATCAGCACACTTAAAAGCAGGAATTTCAAAAAAACATTATATATTTTCATTTAATTGTAATAATTTTTACCATTTAAATTTTATAGTATCTTTTCCTGTTGCCATATTTTGACAAGAAGCATGACAAGAACCGAAACAACTACCTTTACAAGTTTCTGAACAATGATCACATTTCCCAGATAATTTACAAGTACCCTTACAAGTTCTCATACATTTTCCACTACATGTAGACACACAACCTTACATACACTCTGCAGTACATCCAATAGCGCATAAGAAACGGCAAGTATTGGAGCAGCCACCTCTACATCCCATAGCATCAAGAATAATCTTACAAATCTCACCATTCCTTTCTTACATCAAATGGGTCAAGATAAGAAATCTCCTTTATACCCTTTTTCTCGGGCAAGAAAGTTCCATGTTTGCGTATATCCATCAACAGTGTGCGGGATGCATTGCGTTCAAGATGAGCGACTACACACTGTTCGTGCGAGGGAGTGTTTACCTCATAAGTTGTTTTTCTATTCAGCCACACACAACGCCTGCATTGGTAAGCATCGCAATTGCGACACAATGGAGCATGGGATAATTTATACAGTTGAGGATTCTTTATATCAAGACCATCTGCCAACGACCCTACTGCACATTTTGATTTTCCAAGACCATAGTCCCCATTTTCATCAGCAAGATAGAATGCCGGACAAACATAGAACTTACCGTCAGGTGCAAGAGTTATACTCTCTGATCCTGCGTTACAGTTATTCATGCTATCGAGCATCATTCTGTCTGTAAGCAAGTTCAATTGTGGCGATTTACCTTCAACATATAATGTTTCAAGTTCCTTTGCAAAAACGGCAAGCATCTGCTTATAGGTATCGAAATCAGTGTCTGTAAATGTTTCAACATCAGTAATTACAATATTCAAACGGACACAGTCATTTAGAACGCCAACAATCTCCTCATATTTTTCAAAAAGAGTTTGTTTATCAACTCTTAAAACATAAACGCCATCTTTGCAAAAAGCAACATCCTTATCCCAACCATTAAGCACAACGACATCTGCGATCTCTGAATATACAGACTCAAAAGAGGCAATTTTGCTATGGTCAATACTCTCGAGAACTTCGTAATATTCTTTTGGCAATTCATTCTCTGGGAGAACATACTGAATCATAAGGTTCTCCTTCATGCCATACAATATGCCGGCTTTCAAATCCTCCAATGAAATCAAGCGTCGCTCTTTCTTTTCATTTTTATAATGACAATACGAAGTACTTGTATCATCCAATTGAATTATTAGATACTGTAACATCCGTTTAACAATTTTGTGTGTTCGACAATTCCGTTTTTACATGTTTTGCAGCCTCTTCTTTAGCTATACCCTCAAGTTCAAGCTTACGATAAAGTTTATTCCAATAGTAGTTATTGGCGCGCACACGAGCTTTATGCATTTTACAGATTGCTGTTGCACGTTGGTATGCCGTTGGTGTTTCGGCTGCATCGTAATTCTCACCTTGACACCAAGCACATCCTTCTGCGACTTCACAGTCTATACATTCCTGAGTGCTTTGAGTGCAACGGTCAAGTGTCAGGAACGGTCGTAACTTGTTCTTATCAATACCATCATTAACATTACCGATAATCCAAGCTTTTTTATCTCGCAAAGAATACTGGGCAAATCGAGTACATGGATAGAAATTACCGGCAGCATCCAATGACAACATTTTTCCGGCGCCACACCAATTCTGGTTCTGCAAATAACAGTCCATCGGCTTACCCATTTCCTCGGTAAAAAAAGAACAAACATAATCCTCATACAGTGCACCATCTATTATGGCATCGGCCAACAGTATCAGCTGTTCCTCAAATTCAGCATCATCGCCTTCAGTCCATACATCTTCAAAAACACAATTGATATTCACTTCATGAATACCTAAAGAATAAAGATGAAGTACACTCTCTTTGATATAAGGAATGTCCGATGATGAAATTGTCACCTTAGTACCACCATTAGGAAACTGTTCTAACCAGAGTGGGACATTACGTACCACATCATGGTAAGACCCTCTCTCACCCTCGCCCTTGTATATCCTGTTAAGATCATGCTTCATTTCATTTCCATCAATGCTGATACCAATACTTAAATGTCCTCGGTTCTTTTTGATAAACTCTTGAACTTTATCTGTATGATAATTTATGCCATTGGTAGAAAAACTAAAGCGATAAGAATTGAACCAATGATGATTGCGTCTAAAAAGTTCAACCTTTATGTAGTCACAGATTCTATCAATGAGCTCTATTTCCAAGAACGGCTCACCGCCAATAAAATCCCAAACTACAGATTCATAGTTAAATACAGGATCACACTCATTACCAAGAATATAGTCAATTGCCTGCTTTGCAATTTCCCAGGTCATACGTTCCTTGGTGTTCTTGCCCACAAGATAACAATACTTGCAAGCGAGCTGGCAGTCCTTGGTCACAATAAACGTAATATTTTTTGCTAAGCCACTCTGCCAGCCCGGCTGTCTCTCCTTTACAATCATCTCAACTTACCGTATAAGAGCTACCCGCACAAGAACCGGAACAAGTACCAGAACATTGGCCGGAACATCCTGCGCAGTAATATTTACAAGTTACACAATCAGGACTAGGATGATACTTGTGTGTGTATCCCTGACAGCTTAGATAACATCCGTTTCCACACCCCCTATGACAACCCGTTCTACAACCATTTGTACAGTTTGAATTACAATGATTACAATAAGTAGCAAACTCATCAGTTGCATTTGCAAGAACAGGAATGTTGCTGAGCACGATAGCACCAAGAATTGGCAAAGCGCCCTTTGCTGCACGCTTGAAGAACTCACGACGATTCTGGAGTTCATCTTTTTTCTTATTTTCCATAGTAAATGAAATTTAAGTTGCCTATGAACTCCCCAAATTCGGCTTAAATAAATAGTGTGAATTTGAGTATGGATACAAAAAAAGACGTGGGAGTTTCTACTTCTCGCTCATCCCAGTCTTCAGGCTCTCGCATTGCCTCCACCCAAGGATAAGCAACGCAGCCAGCCCACGTCATGACATATTATAACACTTGCCACTTTGTTCAGTGACAGACGGAT
>JAZRRI010000010.1:0-56043 GCA_045650605.1 Bacteroidaceae bacterium
CAAATCGCGAACCTGTCATCCCGACAGAGCGTAGCGACGAGGGATCTCAAAAATATCGTAAAATAAGAGATCTCTCACATACGTTCGAGATGACAAAATACGCTAAATTTTAGTATAAATTCTTATATCGAACTCACGTTATATTATAAAAACAAACCGGAGCGCAGAGCACCCCGGTTTGCGTTGGTTTATCTGTTTGTTTGGCATTCCTTATTATGGAAGCTTTGCGGGGTCTACAGGCTGAACAACACCTGCAGGGAGTGGCAGATACCAGTTTGTCTCGTCGGACATCCTGCCATAAAGTTCGGCATCCATTTGGAACTCACCATTGCGGTATGTAACGTCATTCTCGTATGCACGGCCGGCTACACGCTTTGCAAGCACGTCATTATCGCCCATAGCCTTTGCAAAACGGATGAGGTCACCGAAACGTGTACCCTCCCATGCAAACTCAAGGGCAAGCTCGTCGATAACAAGGTCGGCAATGTAGTTCAATGAATCCTCATAGGTAATCTCCTTTGTAAGAAGCTCTACCTTGCCATCCATTGTTGTCTCACCCAAATAGCGTGCAATACATGTATCGCTCAAAGTATAGTACTCGTTACGCTCGCTGTAACCGCTACCACGTGAGTGGATACCGCTGTTGCCTGTGAAGATTTCAGCTGTAAAGTTGTATACAAGAGAGTCTGTGCAAGAAGCGAGGTACTTCTCCATTCTTGGAACAATATCAACTGTATCCTTGTTCTCAATGATATAGTTATAGAGTGTATCACCTTCTGCATCCAGCATTACACGCTCGGCATATACAGGATTCTTCAAAACGCGGTAGTTGCTCTTTGCACCCTCCTTGAGGATTGTCATGGCAAGTTCCATTGCACCTTCATATCCCTCACGCTCGAGACCGACAAGAGCCTCGGCAAGACGCAAATAAGCGTGCTCCTTGCGCTGGAGAATGAGATAAGTGGTGCTGATGCCAGGAACGAAATCTACATCCATGTCCAATGAACCCTCCTCGAAGTTGAACTTACCGATGATGTTCTTGTACTCTGTCCTGTTGTCGTCCTCGCCACGCTGTGAATAGGTTGTAGCCTTTATGCGGAGGTCACCGGTGTACTCATAGAAGTGGCTGTACTCGGGAGTCTCCTTCTTGTCCTCAGGATCCTTCATGAAGCAATATACCTGACGCCCTGCCAGAGACTGGATGCCGGGAGAAGCAACTACCTGAGCGCCTCCAATCTCAGACTGCGGTGAGAAGACCGCTGCAAGACCCGATGTCGTACCATAAAGCTCGGTATCGGCAAAAGGAATGATTGTAAAGTAGTTCGCACTGTTCTCACTGAATGTCTTCGCTGCAAACATCTTTATGAACGAGTTGTTGAAACCCTTACCACCCTCGGTGTTGTAGCTCGCCTTGTAGCCGGCATCGGTGTACTTTTTGGCAGTCTCGTTGGTACCGCTACCTACAATCTGTGAATAGAAGTACTTTGCAGCATTCTTGTAATCACCTTTCCAGAGGTAAAGTTCACCAAGCAACATGCGTACGGGAACAAAAAGCTGTTTTGTATCGACCTCGGTACCGTTGTCGCCGTAACCGAACTTGAGCACCTTGCCGTCTGCGTCCCATGAAGGCATTGGATATGCTGCAGGGTTCTCATAAGGCAGAATGTCCACAATAAGCCTGTTCACAATCTCATCGCGTGTAAGCATCGGGGTGTTCATAACCTCCTCGGCTGCACTGTGAGTGAGGATGGGCTCGGTAAAGTAAGGTACATTGTTGTAGTTGATTGCAAGCTGCAGATATGTCCATGCACGGACGCTCTTTACAGCTACATACTCGGGAAGCATCAGCTTGATGTTGTTCTTCTCGAGCGTGGTATCTACACGTGCGAGGTAAATATTACAGTTGTTGATGATCGCATAATAGTCCTTTACATCGAGGTACTTGTTGCTGCTGAGGTTAAAAACCGAACGGCTGAGCTCCTGTACATCGACAACAGCCTTTGACTCGTTGACAGTAACAAGGTCGGCACGCAACTCATTGATGAGCACCTGGCGGTCGGCAACCTCCTGCACACCCTTGAGAATACCCAAAACCGAATATACAGAGTCGTTAAGCGTCCAATCGTCAAACTCGTACTCCACACGGTTTGAGTCAACATTCAACATATCATCGCAGGAACTGAACATGAAAGTTCCGCCAAGAAGGAATGCTATTGTATAAATAAGATTCTTTTTCATTGTTTTATCTTTTTTCTCACCCTTATAAGTATTCATTAACAAAGGTTTGTCGTTCATTAGAGATTTACCTTAACACCGAAGTGGAAACTGCGTGACTGTGGCAACAGACCTGCATCTACACCCTGGTAGAGCACATTGTTGCTTACAGAGAACTCAGGGTCACCACCCTGGTACTTTGTCAAGGTGTAGAGATTCTCTGCTGCGCCCCATACTGTCAATCCCTGCAGCCAGTTGGTTGTTACAGGAATCTCATAAGACAACCTTACGCTCTTGAGACGGAGGTATGAGCCATCCTCAATCCAACGATCAGAGAAACGTGAGTTGCCTACAGGGTCGCCATAAGCCACAGCCGGAATATCGGTCACCTGGCCATCAACAGTCCAACGGTTAAGCATCGCTGTTGTCTGGTTGTAGAATGACGAACCGCTCTCGAGCTGCTGACGATAGTAGTTGTATACGTCATTGCCTACAGAGTAGTTGAAGTTTACATCAAGTGAAAGACCTCTGTAAGCAAGTCTTGTGAAGATGTTACCGTAGAAGTCGGGGTTAGGATTACCGATGACGGTCTTGTCGCTCTCGTTGAT
Organism: Bacteroidaceae bacterium; assembly: GCA_045650605.1. GTDB lineage: Bacteria > Bacteroidota > Bacteroidia > Bacteroidales > Bacteroidaceae > HGM04593. The sequence continues at coordinate 2,823 of JAZRRI010000010.1, forward strand.
GCAACCCTCACCTGTGAGGTCTACGAACTTCATGTCACCGGCTTTGAAGTAGTTACGTGCACCGGTAGCATCGGTCTGATAAAGCTTATAGTTATCAGCATCGGCCGATGAAGCAATGACACCGTCGGTCTTGTAACCCCAGAACACGCCAACAGGCTGGCCCACCATTGTAGCAACCTCGCCACCGTAGACAGATACAGGTGCAAGTGCCTCGTCAAGCGCTGTAACCTCGTTCTTGTAGTGACCAACAGATGCGCCCAACTCCCACTGGAAGTTCCTGTCGTTGATGAGCTTTGCATTAAATGTTGCCTCAAGACCCATATTCTGCAACTCGCCGCCGTTAGCCCAATATGTACCCATACCGGTTACGAACTGATACTGCTTCTGTACCAGGAGGTCACGGGTCTTTGATCTGTACCAGTCGAATGAGAGTGCAAGACGGTTCTCAAGGAACATGGCATCAAAACCTACATTCAAGCGGGCTGTACTCTCCCACTTTACACCGTCATTCTCAACGTTGCCGAGCTGCAGACCCATGTACTGGTCATAGAACTTCACAGACTGCAGATAGCTGCGCGCTGCAAGATAGTCGATAGCATCGTTACCTGTAACGTCAAATCCCGCACGCAACTTCAGGGCATTTATACCCTTGACATTGAACCAAGGCTCTGAAGATACCATCCATGCAGCCTGCGCCGACGGGAAGAAGCCCCATGCAACACCACACATCCTGAGAGCGTTATCGGCCTTACCACCGAAACGTGAAGATGTCTCCAATGATGCTGCCAACTGCAGGAAGTAGCGTGTCTTGTAGGCGTAATCGGCAGATAGATACCATGCCATGTTAGACCATACGTTCTTCTCGCCATCGCTGTCAATGTGCTCCTTTGCCTTGTTGAACTCGGTATCGCTACCGGAGTTGGCACCGCTGATGGCATTTGAATCCAAGTTAAAGTTTGTGTAACGGAAACCACCGAACACGTCGACGTTGTGGGCGCCAAGCACCTTGTTCCAAGCTACACGTGTGTCACTTGAGAGAGCAGCCTGCTTGCCGAAGTATGATGAAATGTAGTTACCTATCTTTCCATTGAGTGAGGCAACATAGAAGTGGTATTTGTTATTATCGGCAGCTGTAGGATAGGGCAGATAATATTTCTCGCTCACACGATAGAGAGAGTAGTTGAATGTCTCGCTGATTGTGAAGTCGCCCAATTTATACTCAGGAGCAGCTGTAATGCCCATGTTTGTATACTCGAGCTCATTCTTGTGAGGGTCGGAAGCCTTGTCAAGAATTGCAAGCGGGTTGTACAATGAGTTGTTGGGGCGTGCTATGCCGGCAGCCTGCGATACGTCGAAAGCGAAATCATCGGCAACATCAATGATGGCACTCAACTCACCTGTTGTAGCATAACGGTAAGGGCTGAGGAACGGTGACTTGACTGCAGCAAGAGCACCGAGTGATGTAAGCGGGAATGCTGTATCATCCTCACGCATACCATCATCGAGCAACTCGCGTCCTACACGTGCATAAGAGATATCGATACGTGTCTTGAGATTGTCTGTAAGCACGATATCAGAGTTAAGACGTATGTTTAGACGGTTGAAATCGTTACCCTTCACTGGTGAGTTACCCAATGTATAGCCGAACGAGAAGTTGTACATGGCAACGTCGTCACCACCCTCTACATTCACCTTATAGTTCTGTGAAACAGCCTCGCGATATACGATATCATTCCAATTGGTATTGTTATGATACTTGTCGTAATAGATGAAGCCGCCTGTGAGCTTACCGTTAGCATCGTACACCGGCTTGTCGGAACGGAGGAACGGAATGTTACGGTTAGGGTTCACGTTCATTGTACCGATGAGGTCATTTGCATAGACACGGTAATCCTCGCTCGAGAGCATGCCCGGTGTTCCAGGCTCAAGTGTCACGTTGGCATAGATGTTGGCTGTAATGCGTGTAGCCATACTCTCGCCACGCTTGGTGTTGATTATGATGACACCGTTTGCGGCACGCGCACCGTAGATGGCCGCACCGTTCTTGAGCACCTTGACACTGCGTATGTCATTGACATCAATTGCCGACAACACATTGTTGTATGCACCCATGTGGATGGTCTCGTTACCCTCCTGCAAGTCCCATATCACACCATCGACAACAACCAATGGCTGCGCATTGGCGTTGAGGGAGTTGATACCACGGATGAACATCGCAGCACCCACACCCACAGTTCCCGAACGGTTTACAGTGCGTACATCGGCACCGATACGGTTCTGGATATCTGTCTCGATTGTCTGTGCTGTTGATATACCCTCATCAAAACCCCTCTCGGCTGTGATGACGATATCATCGCTATAGTTTTCCTGGAAATCATCGGAATGGAGACGTACATTTATAATATCTCTCTTGCCCACGGGTTTCTGCACAAGCAGATAATCGGGAGTCGAGAATGTCAAAAGAGTCACGTAAGAGGGAACATTCAGTTTGTACTTACCCTCGGCATCGGTCATGGTAGTGATTCTCTTGTGACCGGTTGCCTGAACACGCACACCTGCCATTGGCTGGTTGGTGGCCGCATCGTATACCGTACCGGTCACGGTGCGCACATCTGCAGCAGAAGCCTTTTCCTCGACCTTAACAGAATTGTCTGCTACAGTGCCCTCTGACATCATATCCGATGCAGAGACCGCTGATGGCATCAAGAACATCAATGCCACCGATAATTGCAATAATTGTCGCATATACATAGTTGATTTTCTTTTTTTCATCTTACAAACTATTCTTCAGTATCGAGTACAGGTATAAGGATAACCTTGTCTACACGGATAGATGTATCATAGTTTATACCCTTCATCTTCTCATTATTGGTTGCAGCCACAGACTCGATATCGAGAGTCACATTGTAGTCCTTTGCAGCCGAACCGTTATATGACTCGGAGTATGGGAACTCAATAACAGCTCTTTCACCGTCTCTACTGCCATCGACTGTAACGTACATAGTATCGATGCCAAACCTGTTAGTGTAGAACTCTCCCTTTGTCTTTGTGCTGTAAAGTGTTTTGGCAGTACCTACACCGGGTTGCTGCTTGATGGTAAACTTGTACTTGCAGGGGTACATGGTTGCTGTATCGGCTGTCTCATTTGTGATGTTCTTTGGTACGAACACTATGGCAACCTGATACTTTGCAGCAAGAACCTTTGGAATCTTGAACTTTGCAGTGGCCTTACCGCTCTCTTTGGGGTAATTCATATAAGCGCCACCGGAAACTTCAACATCGAGGAGTGTAGAGTCCTTCTTGTTGAGCTGGCTCTTGTATGCAGTAAGTGTCTCCACTTCGTTAGGACGGTTCTCCTCTGTCCAGTTCCACATTGCTGTGTTCTCACCCTCAAGGAAGATGGTATCGTGCCACAAGTCGGTCTGTTTGTAAGGCATAGCACTCACAACCTTGAATATACCGTTAGAGAGTTCTTTCTCGAAAATCACATTCTCCTCAAGCTCTGCTATAGAGAAGAGAGGACGGTTGCCGCTGCGGTAAGCAGGCATCATCGAGTCGGTAGGCTTCACATGCTTCTGCTCATTGACACTGTATGTCATGAACTTGAGGTTGTGAAGGCGTGCATAGTACTTGCGCAAAGAGTCACGCTCATACTTTGTGGCCTCGGTCATGTTCGCCGATGACAGGTCATAGTTGAAGTGCTTCTCGGCCTTAGCAACCATCTCGCTCCACATTTCGTTGTTTGGTACATAAACGATGTATGTAGAGTCCTCTGAATCGATATTGCCTACACCACCCCATGAATTGAGCCAGGTGTTCGATGTTGTGAATGCAGAATCAAGATATGTCTGCTCGCCATTCACGATAGGTCCCTTGATGCTCGCGCCCTCGTTGAACTCTGTTACATTGTATCTGTAGAGATACTGTGCTACAGAATCGACATCGGCAGCAACCCTGAGATACTCCCAGATGCTGTACTTGTACTCCGAAGGAGTTACAATCTTGTGAAGAAGACCATTGCGTACACGGATGTTCTTCTCTCCCAATTCAACACCTGAGAATGTGTAACCGTTCTTGTAGTCACCTGCAAAGATGGCATTCTTGTTGTTAAGGAGCAATACGGTATTGTCACTGTCGAGTGTACCGTTTGCAGCAACAAGATGATTGGCAACGTGTGCTTCGATGAAAGTACGGAAAACGATGTCACGGTTGCTGTTGCCTGTAGTGTCGGCAACAGTCTCCCGGATTATCGAATCCTTGTTGAATGTACCATTCACAGGGGCCCACAAAGTGTATACCCTTGAGTGGTTGAAGAGTGAATCGGCACAGTGAGGGCCGCATGCATTAAGCACCTCGACAAAATCGGTCAACTCCGGGTCGTTCACCAAAACCTCGTACAAAGTCTTGTCGGCAAAAGGAGTCTCCGGTGTCACTTTTATACCCACATTGTCCTCGCAAGAGGAGCCTGCAAGCATAGAACCAAGCAACATCACTACGGCAAGAAATTTATGTTTGATATTCTTATTCATATTATGTATCTGTTTTTGTTTTTTATTCTGGGGCAACTCAACACCACCGTTCATCTTCAACCGCTGCCTCAATTATTAAAACTGCACTTACCTTATGTCAATTCATTTCGGTTGATGAATTTTCCTTTTCGTATGCAGGGTTCTGCTTCAAATTCTTGTTGTAACGCAACTCGTCGATGTGGATTGGCATGAACAGACCGTCGATGGTAGACATCTTTGTCTTTACCACGGCGCTGCTCTCGAGTTTGTCGGCAACGAACTTGATATTGTCGGTTTTCTTGTCTATCAAAGCCACGCGAACAAGATCGAACCAACGCTTGCCTTCATATGAGAGCTCACGAAGGCGCTCGTCACGGACAAGCTTGATAGCCTTGTCGGCTGTGAGGTAGTCATTCTCCTTGAAAGGATACTTGATATTCAATGTATCGATTCTTGAGCGGGTATTGATTGTATTTGCAATTTTAAATGCCTCTTTACAATCGGCCTCGGTAACATTTTCACGTGCTACTGTGGCCTCGGCCTTCATCAACAACACATCGGTAAGGCGATAAAGAATCCAATTGGCATCCCAATCACCACTCTTGCGGTAGTTGCCTGCAGGCGAACTCTTTGCAACATATTTTGTAATACAGATGCTGCTGTTGTCAGTACTTGACTGCTGATTGAACTTCTTGAGGTTGGTGAACGAGTAGGCACGCAAGTCGTCCTCCTGGTAGTTTGCCTCAACGAATCCCGCAGGCACACAAGCCATACCGGGGTTGTTGTCGGTACCATAAACGTTCAATACACCTAAAGCTGTACCGTTTGAAGTATTGTCACCCTGAACCTGTAACTCGAAGATGGACTCAGAGGAGTTCTTTGCACCGAATATGTCATCATATGCAGTACTGTTGTGGCTCGATTCCAGTTCCTTTGCCTCACCACGGTTAGGGATGAGGTTATACTCAGAATAGAGTTCATTGAACTTATTGCCACCCTTCCTGTCTTCCTCAAGGGCTTCGTCCATGTTCTTGATAACTGCGTTACAGTTCTCTATACATGCGTTATAGTATGCCTGTACGGCAGCAGGGTTTACAAATACAGTACCCTCCTTGTTGACAAGTTTATACTCTGTACCTTCGTAATACTTTGCAAAGGCCGCACGCCACAGGTTCACATCGGCCTTCATTGCCAACACCGCATTGCGGGTGATGCGTCCAAGGTTCTGCGCCGGATTAGAGTATGCTCCCGATTTCATAACCAGAGCCTCGGCCTTGTCAAGGTCCTCCATAATGAAGTCCAAAGCCTCCAACGGATGAACCTGAACATACTCAGGAATCTCGGCATCATTCTTTGCAGAGTGTGTAGCCAAAGGTATGTCGCGGAAAGTACGTACAAGGTAGAAGTGGCAAAGAGCACGCATTGCATACATCTCGCCCTTTACAACATCCAAGTCACCCTCGGAGAAGTCCGGGTCTGTCTCAAGAGTCTTGTGTGCACTCTCCAATACGAGATTGGCATTACTTATCGCCTCATAGAAAACTCCCCAACGGCAATAGCTGTTCTCGTCGGTGATGTTAGCCTCAACGATATTCTTGATATCTGTGTTATAGCTTGGCGGGAAGGTCATGTTATCCGAACGCACCTCACCCCAGATTATCGCCTTTGACACAGCATCGGAGCTGAGCAACTTGAGGTAGCTTGTAGCAAGCATACCGTTAACCTGGTCTTTTGTCTGCCAGAAGTTCTCTTCAACAACAACGTCTGACGGAATGATTGTCAGGTAATCTGTACATGATGTAGCCAGAACACCAAAAGCCACCGTTGCTGCAAGAACCGTTTTCTTGTATATTTTAGATACTATTTTCATATTCGTAAACTTTTAGAAACCAAGTGACAATGAAATTGTATACGAGCGTGGACGTGGGGTCTTTGAATTGTCATATGCGATACCCTCACCGCCATTTGCCACCTCGGGATCAAGACCTGTATACTTTGTCCAGAACGCCACATTGTCGGCCGAAGCGTAGAGATTGAGGTTCTTCACACCAATCTTCTTCAACCATTCGGGCTTGAATGAGTATGAGAGCTGTACATATGAGAGACGTACATATGAAGCATCCTCAACGTAACGGTCACTACCAAGGTAGTTGTATGCGCTACCACCGTTCACGGCACGAGGAATCTCGGTAACGTCACCCTCCTTACGCCAGCGCCAGTTAACGGCAACACTCTGGTTGTCGAATGATGACATGTTCTCGAATGCCATGCGTGAACTGTTCACAACGTCAACATCCCAACGGTATGTGAATGATGTGCGGAGTGACCATTTCTTGTAACGGAATGTCAAACCGAAACCACCCTGAGCCGCAGGGTTCGAGTTACCCAAGTAAACAATATCCAACTGATTGATTGTACCGTCGTGGTTGATATCCTCATAAATTGCATCACCGCCCTTGAACTCATAGCGGTTTGTTCCATCCTCGTTGTCATAGAAGAGGACAAGTTTCTTTGGTTTACCGGTAGCCTCGTAAACGACGTTGCCATCGGCATCACGTACTATAGGACAGGTACCGTTGCGGCCGGCCTCCTCCTCGGAGAGAGCCTTCTCCCAGTTCTTGTAGCTATAACGGTAGACACCCTTGTAGCGGAAACCGTAGATTGCACCACTTGGGTTACCAATCTGGATACGTGGCAGATACTTTGAGTTCTGTGGAGCATCGTAATCGCCGTTCTTCTCATCGAGATATGCCTCCTCGAGCTCAATAATCTCGTTGAAGTTGTTACCGATGTTGAAGTACATTGACATTGAGAAGTCCTTTGCCAACTTAATGTTGTTGAGGTTCATGTTAAGCTCCCAACCATAGTTTCTGATGGTACCCGAGTTCTTGTATTTGAGTGAACCGAAACCTGTTGATGAAGGCAAACGGTAGTTAGAGATAATGTTATCACGTGTCATGTTGTGATAGAAGTTGAATGCACCGGTAAGGAAATCGCTGAAGAAACCGAAGTCGGAACCGATATTCCACTCACGTTTGTCCGAACGGCGCAAATCGGTAAGACGGATATAATCCATCTGGAAACCGGCCATTCCCAAATAGCTGAGGCTGTTGTAGGTCGAATAGCTGTTGAATGTTGCATTAGAACCGGGGGCATGACCTCCCAAACCAAAGCCCGGACGCAATGAAAACATACTCAAGTAAGGTTTAGACCACTCCATCCAAGGCTCATCGATGATGTTCCAACGTGCCGAGATAGATGGGAATGCAGCCCATTTTCTGTCATCACCCATTGCGGTGTTACCCTCACCACGGACAGCAAGACGCAAAGAGTATTTCGATTTATATGAGTAGTGCGCATCGAACACAAAACTTACGTTGCGGCTCTGCCACTTGCTTGTACCCGAACTTGTCAGCTTTGCACCGATAGTAGAACTGCTTATGTTACCGGTAGGCAGACCAACCGCTGTAGAACCCTGAGAGTTACCGCTGCCGGTAGAGAGCTCGAACTGGCCGTTCATTGTCATGTAGTGGTCGCTGTTTCCAAGATATGGAGTGAAAATCAACTGGTGACGTGTAGTAAAGCCAAGGCTCTTACTGTCATCGGCTGTTGAACTGTTCTTGTTCTCGTTATACCACTCCGATGTATACAAGGCTGCAGGCATGTATCTGCTGCCTGTATATGTAGAGGCGTTCAGGTTCACCATACCACGGTACTTCAACTGTGTTTCGTTATCCTCAAGTCCAAGCAAACTGTACTCGAAAGTAATCATCGGGTTGATACTGTAGTTCTCGGTGTTATACTGCGCCAACTCACCGACTGCGAGCGGATTCTGACGTCCCTGCATTGTACTCTGCAACTGGTTGGGACTTGGATACTTCAACATTGCATAATATGCATCTGTGTTGTTACCCAATGAATCCTGAGCATAGATACTCATGTTAGGCATCATGAGCAGAGACTGGTAAAGCAAGTCCATGGTATTACGTCTCTGCTTTGTATAAGAGAATGCAAAGTCTGCGATAACCTTGATACGCTCCGATACATAGTAGTCAAGAGCCAAACGGGAACTGAAAGTGCCAAGGTTCTGTCCCCTCACCTGGCCGTTCTCGCTTGAATATGCACCAGAGATACGGAATGTAGCCTTCTCACCACCACCGCTGATATTGAGGTTGTACTCATTTCTGTAACCATGCTTTGAAACGGCATCAACCCAATCGGTATTGTTGTTGAAGTTCTCATACTCAGGGAAAGTCTGGTCATAGTTGAGCTCAGGGATTTCAACACCCTTCTGGTCTACATTGAAGAGAGCCTGCTTGATGAGCATAGTGTAGTCGTCACCGTTGAGCAGGTTGTAACCGTTTGGCGTCCATTTATCCTTGAACTTATATGAGAAGTTGACACGGGCAGGACCACGCTTACCACGTCTTGTCTTGATTTTGATGACACCGTTGGCACCACGTGCACCCCATACCGCACATGATGCAGCATCCTTCAACACCTCAATTTCGGCAATATCCTCGGTGTTGATCATAAGAAGCTCTGCAAAGTTCTCGGCAGTGGCATCCTCGCGGATGTTTGCACCCTCGTCAACCTCGAAGATGTTGTCATCCACCACAATGAGCGGAGTAGCATCACCCTCAATCATTGAGTTACCACGAAGACGCATCTGTGTTCCGGAACCGACGTCACCCGAACTGAACACGACATCAAGACCGGCTATCTGTCCCTGGAGAGCCTCATCGACCGAAGCGAATGAGAGACCATCCATGTCGTCCATGCTGATTTTCTGTGTCGCGTGGGTCATCTCACGGTCAAGGATGTCAAGACCTCCCGAACGTGAACGTGACTCGGCAACAATGTCGACAGTCTCGAGCATATTGTCCTCGACCATCTTGATGTTGAAGACTGTGCGGCTGCCAATTTCGACACGCTGTGTCTTGTAACCCACATACGAAATCTCAAGAACGTTGCTTGTGTTCTTCACAACCATAGAGAAGTTACCCTCGAAGTCGGTAACACAAGCCTCGATGATACGATTGCTCGGGTCGCGCTCGGTGACGTTCACCATAATCAGCGGACCTTCGGCGTCACTTGTAATCGTACCCGAAATTCTCGCACTCTTTTGTGCAAATACGCTACTGCTTGCAAAGCAGAAAAGCACGAGCAGAAATAAATGCTTTATTTTTATCATAGCTATTATGTTTTTTCTACATCACCAATCAGTTGTTCTCACCCTCCTCCTCGGGAGCAGCCTCACCAACATAAATTTCCTCTTTGACAGTAGCGTCATTGTTATACCTTATCATATATAGCTTACCGTCCTTCTCCTTGGTAGCATATTCATACGAGGTAACAACGCCCTTGTTATCCTTAACCTCTTTTACCCAAAGACCCTCATCAGTAACAAGGACATTCTGGCTCTGACTTACGATAAGTTTCTCGCGGGTCAAAGACGCATCATACTCAGCGTCGCTCTCATCAATGAGCTTCATGAGATAACCGGCCTTGTGAACCTCCTGAGCACCCTCAAGGTTTGTAATCTTGATGTCACCGATTGTTGCAACAAGATAGTATTTCTCGCCATCTACCTCAACAGCACCGGTACCGTCAACATACATTGCGTCAACAGTGGCGCCGTTCTTTGCAAAGCGCTTGAAACGGCCGTCGTAGCCGAACATGGACTCGTTCAGGAGCACACCGTCGATAGGCTGCAACACTGTGAATGAAGAAGATGAGTAGTTGTTGAGAACAGCCGATGGACCGGTACCACCCGATGTGTACACGTTGTCACGGCACATGATATTCCAATCCTTGTTCTCCTCACCATCTACAATAACCTTTCTGGTGTTGCCCAAATCGTCTGTCACGGTAAAGGTGTTACCCTCGGCAGCAACCTCAAACTCATAGAAACGGTTTGTGTTCTCATCAATCACAGCCGATGTATAGTTCTTGTTGAGAATTGTGTTATCTACATAAACCGAGTTATCCTGGAAGTGATACTTCGCGAAGTTTATAATAGAACGCAACATAGAGGCAGCCTTCTTGGTGCTTCCTGCTGTAGCTACAGAGTCAACCTGCTGCCATGTAGGCAAACCAAGCTCATACATCTCCTTGATAGCATCATTAGACGGTGCATATACCGTATAATGGTAAATATTAAAGAAAGGTATAGTGTTCTTTGTATATGCCTTTGCATCGGTTGTGTTTGTAAAGAAGATCGAGTGACGCATAGCAGAATCGGTCAATGCTTTAGCGTTCTTTATCTCAAATACCTTTTTCAACAGGCCGGTAGTGTCATTGTTTGAAGCGTAATCCTCGCCGGGATAGCACAGGTTGAAGAACTCATAGAACTTCTCATAGTCAGAGTTAGCCTGTGACTTGAGGTTTTCATATACCGACTTTGTAGGAGGTGTAGGGATAGCTGAATGGAGCTGGCCGGGAATAGGTTCCTGACCGGGCAGTGTACTGTATGTTGTACCGTTGGTCTGGATATTCTTGCCCGAAACGACTACACTTGTACCCTTCTCGAGCTGCTCACCACCATAGAGTCTTGGAGCCTCGGGATTGCTTACGTCTACCTTAATGGTACCATAACCCTTTGTCATGTAGTACTTGTTGCCCGAGAATATACCCTGCTCGTCATCGTGTACTATAATAAGGTATTCCATAAGGTCGGTCAGACGGTTTGCAGCAAAAGTGGTTATACCGCCGAACTGTGTTCTGTCTACACCATACTCCTGCTCGGTCAAAGTATCAAGAATCTCCAATGTCTGTGGATTGAACTTGTAGACATCGGCCCAGAATTTCAAAGCACCGTTTGCCTTTGGTTTCTTGGTGTCATAGTGGAATGAGAATATTTTAGGAGCATCCGATGTGAATGTGAGCGGGTCATAATATACGAAGTGCTCATCATCGGGAACAATGAATGTATAGTTGGCATCCATTGCAAGCAGATAGTAGTCGTAGCGCAACTGGCTGATGATGGTACGCATGATGTCCATATTCTCAAACACAAGCGTTGGAGCGGAAACCGCCTGATATGCACCTGGGCCGAACACGTGATTCAATATATATATAACACCGTTGTTTGCAATAACGCATTCGTCCACATGCCGGGCTTCGATATTCATCAACTCATTGGCATCGTCCACAATCTTGTCGAACTTGCTCAACACCGACTTTGAGAAAGAGGTCTTCATCAGGTTGTTGATGAAGGGGGCGATATTCTTCTGGGGAACGCTGTCAAGTGCCGACATAAGGCTCTCGTAATCGGTCACCTCAACATCGGGAGCATAACGGTCCAGAAGGAATCGTCCTGCACCGTCTTCCTTGGCAAAATATTCATAGAGTACCTCGTCATTAGGGACAAACATTGCTCCCATATCCTCGGCCAAAGATGAGTTTGCATTCAGGTCATTCTTGCCCGGGTCAAAGTTCAGTCTCTCCTCCACTGTAGGATTGCCATTCACTGCAGTCAACATTGGGTTCTCGGTATAGCTGTCCGAGAAGTAGCGCAATTTGAAGACACTGTCGTTTGTCTTGTAGAGTGCATTGAACTCCTTTGTCAAGACCTCATCATACACAGGCACGCAGAAACGGTCGAGCAGGTGACTGAAGATTCTTGTGTCGGGGTGACGGCGAAGCTCTCCTGCCATGTTTGACGGTGGAAGAAGAAGCTCATCCAGACGATAGATGTAACCGTTCTTACATGTAATGGTCAATGTGTCATCGGAGTAAGAACCGGTATTCACATCGTTTGAAACGATTTTGTTGCCATAGATAAAGGCATCACCATCTACATATGTCTTTGTTACCTCGCCCTTCTTGTTGAAAAGGAACTCGATATCCGAAGCCTTGATGTTGCTCTTTCTCAGATAGTCACCGAGGATGTGCACCATCATGGCTCTTGAACCGTCCATGGCAAGGCGCATGTTCTCACTTCTCTCTGTACCGCGCAACATGTCCCAATACTTGTTGTATGTAGGCCAGTTTGCATGATACTCCATTGAAGCACCGTTGACCATAGGGATGGTATCGACAACCTTTGACGAAGTCCAACGACGCAGACAGGTACCCTCCTGGTTTGTCTGCACACCTGTGCTTGAAAGCATGTCAAGCAACATGGCATTGTCAAGCATAGAGTTGTAAAGGATTGTCTTCATCTGGGCCTTGGTCATTTCGCTTACGCTCTTGACACCCCAGATGTTGTTACCGCCGTTGAAGAAACGCTCGAAAGCCGCGTCATCGGCCACAAACAGAGTTTTGCTACCAGTGTGCGCAAGAGTTGTTGTCTCGCCCAAACTGTCGATAATAGCTACGAAGTTGGTATAACTGTGGTTCTTGGTTCCCTCTTTGAGGAAATCGTAAACACTTGATCCCAACCACTCAGGGTCACCCGGGTCATCGTAAGGATAAACATCAAACCAATCCTGACATGACTGCAGTGAACCACCGACAAAAAGCATAAACATCGCAACAAGCGACGATATGCCGAATTTAGTCAAACGGTGTTTAAACATAACTACAAATTTATTAATTATTATTTTTTGATTTTTTTAAACATTTCGCACCAAGGCGCAATTATCCCATAGTTAACGTGCAAAAATAAGAATTTTAAATAGATTTTCGCACAAATACCTCTTTTTTTTCGGGCACAAAACGGTTTTTTCACACTTAATAAAAAAGTTTCTCCCATTCCAATGCAAAAGATGCAAAAAAATGGGAGAAAAGGCTTTTTGGTATTTTTAACTAATGTTTGTTAAAATCCTATCTAAAAATGGGTAAATATTTAACATTTACAGCATCACCTTTTACCACCTCAAGGAACTCATGAGGAGCAATTGACACCGGCTCTATCATGAACTCGGGGACATTGTAGGAGCGGTCGAAAAGGTCGTAATACTCACTCTCGGCCTGGGGCAGGAGAAATGCCTTGTCACTTGTTCCGTCATCGTTCATGTGGGCTATGTACAGACGGCTGTAGTTGGTATCGTCGCGGCGGCTGGCAAAAAGAATCCATTTGCCGGTGCTGCTCCATGCATGGTAACTCTCGGGAAAAGCAGAGTTCGCCTTCACGAGAGGACGGCACTCACCCGTAGCAAGTTCAATCACATACAGATCGGCATCCCTGTGCCAAATGTGGAAGCAGCCATACTCGGCCAACGCAAAAAGGAGATAGCGCCCGCAAGGTGATACACGCGGGAATGTAGCACTCTTTCCTATTGCTGTTGCCGCAAATACAGTATCCACAGCACCGAACTCACCCGTTGCCGGATTCCATGGACGGCGCAGAATATCATACTTGATATCGTCATAATTGCGAATCATATTCTCGACATGCGGCATATCGGTGCGCTTGGGAAAGTATGCCGAGCAGTAGTAGAGCATCTCACCGTCGGGCGACCATGCCGGGAACACCTCAAGACAATCGGGGTCTTTGGCAACATGGCTCACCACTTCCCTCACCGGGTCATATATTATCACATCGCTCTCCTGGTCCTGCACCTCAACCTTATTGGGGTTCTTGGTGTGGAACACCTGGCCTGTATTGTTCACGGAATAGGCCACCACATCATATTTGGGATTGAAGAACGGGTATACACCGGCCGAAATTGTAGAGTCGGTCTTCAGGTTCACCTTCTTCACTTCGCCATTATGCACGAAAATTGTTCCTCCAAGATGCTGACGCACGTGGAACTGCATATTGTCGGTCCTGTAATTCTTGTAGGCATGACAGTTTATGCACTGTCCATCGGGTTCGGAAGAGACAAGCTTGTTGTTGTAAATCACCGTCTCGTCGAAACTTGTAAGGTCGCGCTGCGAAATGGTCAATTTCTCATAGGCCACATACGAGGGAGGTATCAACCTGTATGATATATATCTGTCGATACTGTCGGCCGACACACCTACCTGGAATGGCTCATACCTTTTCCATTTGCCACCGGTGGCAACATATACCTCAACGCTCAACGACCCGCCCGTTGCACTCCCGAGCAGAGAGCGCCACTCGTCGGCAGCCGGAGCAACCTCACGACCGCCAAGGACAAGCTCGCTGTCACCTGCCTTGAAGCGTGTCACGTAGTCATCGGCATCCTCCACTACACGGAACACAAGAGGTGCTATATTACAAGGTATAACCACATCGGTATAATCGGGGTATATCACCGGCTTTGCAGCAACAGCGTCAAATTCGGCCGGGACTGCCGGAGCTTTGGGAGTGCATGCCGCGCAGACAACCAGCACGGCAAAAAGCAGATATTTCGTTATTCTTTTCATAGCAATCACCTTTGTATCAATTGGTTTTTATATTACGCACAAAAAAGTAGAAGTAGAAATATGAGTCACCGAAATCCTCCTTGAAATAGGGTGCCATCTCCTCTTCGCTCTTCCCTTTGTGTTTTGAGACAAGCTGCATGAACCTTGTCATCCTGGTATTTGTCCCCACCGATATGAAGTTGTCAAGGAAAGCCTTGGGTACCTGAACGGTACGCCCCTTATCCACATTCAGGAACAGCACGACAGCCTCCTGATAGTGCCTTGGCAGAGAACTCGCCTTCAACTCATTGACATAATAATTAAGGAAAAACCAGAATGTCTTTGCATCCTTGCGAGTGAGGGCCGATGCCAATGCTGCCTCAACATACACACGTGACATCTTGCCGGTGGCATTCGTAAGGTTCTTTGTAAGATAAGCCTCGACATACGACTCGTCTACATCCAGGAAATCGTCATAACAGGTCATGTTCAAAGGCATTGTAAACTCCCTGTTACGCGCAATGGTCTCGGGTGCATTCACATACGCCTCCATCTCACGTGCCCAAGCGGCATAGAACCATGTACGCTTGAGAATATCTATATATCTTTGGGCAAGCCTATATTCGCCCGACAGAAGCATTGAACGAACGGCATGTTTCAGGTACTCTATTCTCCAGCCATATTCCACGGCATCCTCCACGCACCAACGGTAGCAGAAATTGAACTTGCCATACTGGTAATATGCCATTTTTCCGCCTGTCTGTGCCAGACGCACAGGCACCGATGCCTCAATGTCGGCACTACCCTCGGGATAGGCAAACATCTCCGCGCCCGAATTTCCCTGTTTCAGGAGTGCTATATTCTTGTTCATCACAATCTGACGGGTAGGTGTCACAGCATCGCCGGCCAGCGATGCGACCTCGTTCCAATCCTCGTTCCACATTGCCTTGTTCTGCCTGTTCTCTATGCGGAAATTCTCATTGCCATACCAGAACAGGCGGGTAAAGCCCACAAGCAACAATACCGCGAGCAGCCACAGCAGCCCCTGCCACATGCTCTGCCTGCACCATTGGCACTCCTGCGGGACAAGCACAGCAACTGCAAGCAGCACAAAAGAGAAGAGCAACAGATAGAACGGTATCCAAAGTGCCTCCACGTTATACCACATTGAGCGCTCCTGAACCTCGAGCGAAATGGGCAATGGTTCAAAGCCCACCTCTTCTATGCGCAATGCCGATGTATGCGAGTCATTGAACACCGCCGCCGTAGAACCGGCAAGTTCCCCACCTGCAAGACCGGGAACAAACAGCAGTTCGTAACTGCCGTCGGGCTGTACTTCGCCTTCAATGACAACCAGATTCACAAGACCGAAGAGTTCGGAATTGTCGGCCGCACGCACAGCGTCACCCTTCTTCAACTTGACCACGGCGCAGCGCGCATTGCCGCCATCGGATGATGCCGAGAGAGCCACAGAGCATCCTTCCGCACCATCAGCCAGCTCCTTGTTCCACACAAGATACTTGCCGCCCGATGTCCTGAACATTATCACATCCTTTATCTTTTCGTCGGGGACGCACTCGAAATGCCCGGTAGGGGGAACTGCCGCACCACTCTCCTTCTCAACAAAAGCTATGCCACCTGCCGCTTCGTCGATGTAGTATTCACGGCCATCCTTGCCCACAAAGGTGAGCGTATATTTTCGGCCGCCTACAGGACGGTTAATGTCGCCACTTGCAAAGAGTTCATCCTTTGCAGTCTTTATTGCCTTTTGCGAGAAACTGCCGTCAATGTTTATCCTGAACTTTGTCAAGGCCTTGGACACCGGGTAACCTACACGACCATTGACATCGGCAACAATAGAGAGCACCCCCCTCTTGAACTCATTGTCGGGTACGTGCTCGTTCTTCCACTGCGACGAGGGCAACGCTACGGTATACACCTCCTCGACAGGAACGGTTGTGTAACGCTCAAAATAGAACGGAGGCACAAGATAGGCCGCCAAAGCAGCCACAGCGAGTGTCAACGTTGAGACAGCCACCCTTGCAGCCCCTTGCCTATCGCCTATTGCACGGCAAAGGGCATGTATTCCCATCACAACACCCGACACTATTGCATAGACACCGATACAAGGATAGGCCAACGCTACCCAAGCGGCAACAAGGAGTGGTTTAAGGCAAAAATGCGATACCTTCACCAGCCAAGCGGCAAGGAGAGAGAAGAGCACGCCAAGCAATGCCACGTAGTAGTAACCGGGAATCTTTACATAGAAAATCCAATATCCGAGCTCCGTATTCGTTGCAAGAAGAGCAATCACCGGCAGCATCGCCAGCAGACGACGCTTTGGAGGGATGTCGAACACCCTGTATGTAAGCCAATAGACAACGGCCAGCAACGCGACATACACCGTTGCACCCAACAGCGGGACATAGAATAGCTGCACAAACCAACTTGCCACATAGTAAAGCATGCCGGCAGGCATCGTCATCATCTCTTCAAAGAAAAGATTATCGTATAGAAAGACCGAGAGCTCGTTCACACGGAACAGAAGCGCCTGCTCACCGAACGCAAGCAAAGCCCACACCGCCACAAAGAAGAGCACGGCAAAGAGATTTCCATGCAGGAGCGAAGGCAAGCCTTTTATAATAGCACCAATATTACCGGTTTTTGCCTGATCACCGGCTTCCCCCACCTGTTTCTTGTCTGCATGCACACGTTCATGCACTGTTTTTCCCATATCAATAAAAGTTTTTTACAAACCATTAATCAAATAGCCCACGAGCCGCCCTGTCGAGCAGATAATGATCGAGCAGCACCAATGCAGCCATAGCCTCTACCACAGGCACGGCACGCGGTACGACACACGGGTCATGACGGCCACGCGCAAGCAACACGGTATCCTCGCCGCCCTTTGTAACGGTAGGCTGCTCCATGAGCAATGTAGCCACAGGCTTGAATGCCACACGGAAATAGATATCGTTGCCGTTCGAAATTCCTCCCTGTATGCCACCGCTGTTGTTGGTACGGGTTGCAATGTTACCGTCGTTGTTGTAGAAAATATCGTTCTGTTGCGAGCCGCGACCTGTTGCGGCAGCAAACCCATTGCCATAATCGAATCCCTTGGCCGCGTTTATCGACATCATAGCCGACGCCAACGATGCCGACAATTTACCGTACAACGGCTCGCCCAAACCTACAGGAGCCCCCTTGATTACACAGGTGACAACGCCGCCAATGGTATCGCCCGCACGTTTTACATCCAGAATAAGCCGCTCCATTGCGGCAGCAACCGCAACATCGGGGCAACGCACCGCGTTGCTCTCGGCAAGCGACAGGTCATAGGCTGTATAATCGGCAGCAAGAGCCAATTCACCAACCTGCGAGGTATAGGCTGTAATATTTATACCCAACCGCCTGAGTGCCAACTTTGCCAAAGCACCGGCACAAACCCTGACAGCCGTTTCGCGTGCCGACGAGCGCCCGCCGCCACGATGGTCGCGCACGCCGTATTTGCAGTCATACACGTAATCGGCATGCGAAGGGCGGAAAGCCTCGCGCAGATTCCCGTAATCGGCACTGCGGTTATTGTTGTTCATGATAGTAAAGGCTATGGGCGCACCTGTCGAGCGCCCCTCGAAGATGCCCGAAAGGAACTGCACCTCATCGGCCTCGTTGCGCGATGTTGTAATCGCGCTCTGCCCTGGGCGGCGGCGTTTCATCTCGCTACGGATGAACTCCTCGTCAATGAGCACACCGGCAGGATAGCCGTCGAGCACACCGCCGACAGCCACTCCGTGCGACTCGCCGAAAGTGGTAAGACGCAAAATATTGCCGATACTATTCATTCCAAATATTCTTTAGTGACAGCAACCACTCTCGCAACCGCCGTCGCCACAGCTGCCGCCATTGCAGCCACTGCAACCGCCACCGCAGCTGCAAGAAGCCTTCAACGAGTCATAGAATTTCTTCAGTTCCGACTCCTTTGCCGGACGGGCCTCAACCACATTGCCGATAAACTGCAAGTCACAGCCTGCAAGCGGATGGTTGAAGTCCATGACCACCTTCAATGGAGTAACCTCCTTCACTGTTCCAAGAATTGGGGAACCGTCGGCACGCATCATCTCAACCACATTGCCTTCGTAGATGTGAGCCGAGTCGAACTTGCCGTCTATGGTAAACACCTCACGGTCGAAATCCTGGACATGGTCGGGGTCATACTCGCCGTATGCATCGGCAAAGGGGATTGTAAAGTCGAACTCATCGCCCTTCTTCAAATCCTTGAGGTTCTCCTCAAAAGCATCGAGTGTGTAGCCTACACCTGTCAGGAAGGCAAAAGGCTGTTCGCGGGTTGTCTTCTCAACCTCCTCACACTCACCGTTGCGGTGTGACAAAAGAGTATATGCCACACGCAGATATCTGTTCTCGTTTCCCATAATATTGATTGTTTTTAATGATTTGCCTTTTCCTAATCTTTTATACAATTAGCAAAGATATACAAATTGTAGCCAAAAAGAGAATTGCAGGCCGAAAAAAAACAAAAAACGCATATTATGGAATTAAATCCAACATTCTCTGCATAAAAAGCATATGGAATTTGATTCATTTTGTTATCTTCGCATTTATATCGCAAACAAAACAATGGGAACACGAAAAACAATATGGTCTCTGCTCATTATGGCAGCCGCAATAATTTCGGGTTGCAGCAACAAGGCAACCACAACTACAGACAGAGAGATTATCACCAAGGAGGGTGTGGAACTGATAAAGGATGGCAAGCCCTATCACTACATAGGCACAAACATGTGGTATGCCTCGGTGCTTGGCTCGGAGGGCGAAGGAGGTAACAGGGAGCGCCTGTGCCGCGAGCTCGACCACCTGAAGAGCATAGGTGTCACCAACCTCAGAATACTCACAGGCCCCGATGCCGGCAGCGCACTTGCCAATCCTGCCAAGCCCTACCTGCAGACAGCACCCGGAGTGCTCAACGACACCATTCTGCAGGGACTGGACTTTGTAATTGCAGAGCTTGACAAGCGTGGCATGGATGCCGTCATTTACCTGAACAACGCATGGGACTGGAGCGGCGGCTACGGCTTCTACCTCAAGGAGTGCGGCTATGGCGACTCACCCGACACCAATGTCCCCGGCGGCTACAGCGAGTATGTCGACTACTGCGCCAACTTCTCGCGCGAGCCAAAGGCCATTGAAATGTACTACAGCTACATAAAGGCAATAGTTTCACGCACAAACGGCATCACCGGCCGCAGCTACAAGGACGAACCCGCCATCATGGCATGGCAGCTATGCAACGAGCCACGCCCCTTTGCCAAGGAGAACAAGGAGGCCTTTGCCAAATGGATATCCGAGGCGGCAGCCCTTATAAAGAGCATCGACCCCAACCACCTTGTATCGACCGGCAGCGAGGGCTACATCGGTTGCGAGGTAGACATGGAGCTGTGCGAGAGGATACATGCCGATGAGAATATCGACTACCTGACAATACACATATGGCCGGTAAACTGGGGCTGGGCTCCACGCTCCAACCCCGACAGCGGCATTGAGAACGCATGCATCGAGAGCGGCAACTACATTGCCGAGCACATTGAGCTTGCCAAAAAGTTGAACAAGCCACTTGTAATAGAGGAGTTCGGCTATTCGCGCAAGGACAACGTTTCGGGCACAGAGCCCACAACCGAAAGCCGTGACATCTTCTACAGTTTCATTTTTGAGCAGGTAAAGAACAGTGTAGAGCAGAACCTGCCCATTGCAGGCTGCAACTTCTGGGGCTGGGGCGGCAACGGCCGTCCGCGCGACCTTGTGTGGAGAGCCGGCGACGACTACCTTAGCGACCCTCCACACGAGCCACAGGGCTGGTACTCGGTCTTCGACTGCGACACGACAACGATAGAAATCATCAAAGAATATTCAAAAGCAATAACAGAAAAATAAAACTTATAACTATGTACAAGAAAGACAACCGCATTGTTGCCACACTGGACGCAGGTGGCACAAACTTCGTTTTCGGCGCCATGAAGGCCGGAGAATTCATCATTGACCCCGTATCGGTTCCGGCACAGTCACACGACCTCGACCTCTGCCTGCAGAACATGGTAAACGGTTTCAGGCAGGTGTTCGACAAGCTGGAGGAGAAGCCCGTTGCCATCAGTTTCGCATTCCCCGGCCCGGCCGACTACCCCAACGGCATCATCGGCGGCTACCTGCCAAATTTCCCATCGTTCCGCGACGGTGTTGCGCTCGGCGCGTTCCTTGAGAGCAAGTTCGGCGTGCCCGTGTTCATCAACAACGACGGCGACCTCTTCGCATACGGCGAGGCTCTCTGCGGTATGCTGCCCGAAATCAACAGCCGCCTGAAGGAGCTTGGCTCTACAAAGCAGTACAAGAACCTCATCGGCTACACCCTTGGTACAGGATTCGGCATTGGTGTGGTGATTGACAACAACCTTAACCGTGGCGACAACTCATGCGTGGAGACATTCTGCCTGCGCCACAGGGACATGCCCGACGTGATTGTTGAGGACGGTGTTGCAATACGTGCCGTTTGCCGCGTATATGGCGAGCAGAGCGGTAACCCCGACCATGGACTCACGCCAAAGGATATATGCGAGATTGCCGACGGTACACGCGAGGGCGACCAGGCTGCCGCAAAGGAGGCTTTTGCATCGCTTGGACGCGTTGCCGGCGCTGCAATTTCAACAGCAGTGACCATTATCGACGGTCTTGTGGTTATTGGCGGTGGTGTATCGGCTGCAAGCCGCTGGATTATGCCCGCACTGCTTGAGGAGATGCGCTCGAAACTGCGCACCCTTGGCGGCGACGAGGTGAACCTTGTGCAGATGAAGGTCTATGACCTTGAAAATGCCGATGAGTTCGCACTCTTTGCAAAGGGCGAGACCAAGAAGGTAAAGGTTTATGGCGAGGATAGATACGTGGACTACGACTGCCAGAAACGAGTGGGTATTGCAATTTCAAAGCTCGGTGCAAGCAAGGCCGTATCGGTTGGCGCTTACGCTTTTGCACTCAGCGAACTTGACAAGAAACAGGCATAAGCATTATGATAAAGAGAATATTTTCACTGCTGATGCTGCTTGCCCCGCTTGCAGCAGCGGCGCAGAAACCGGCCGACTTGGTGAACCCGTTCATCGGAACAACCAATTTCGGTACCACCAACCCGGGTGCGGTGACACCAAACGGCATGATGTCGGTTGTACCGTTCAACGTAATGGGCTCGGACCTCAATGTCTTCGACAAGGACCAGCGCTGGTGGTCGGCACCTTATGAGTACAACAACAAGTTCTTCACAGGCTATGCCCACGTTGCACTGAGCGGTGTGGGATGCCCCGAAGCTTCGTCGCTGCTGGTGATGCCTACAAACGGAGAACTCGATGTGAACTATTTCAGCTACGGCTCGGAGTACACAAACGAAAAGGCCTCGCCCGGATACTACAGCAACGAACTCACAAAATATGGTATAAAGACCGAGGTTACAGCCACAACACGCTCGTCGTGCGAACGCTATACCTTCCCTGCCGGCAAGGGCAACATCATTCTTAACCTGGGACAAGGTCTTTCCAACGAGTGCGGTGCAATGGTGCGCCGTGTGAGCAGCACCGAGGTCGAGGGATTCAAGCTCCTCGGCACATTCTGCTACACAACACAGGCCGTGTTCCCCGTATATTTTGTGATGCGCGTGTCAAAGGCACCCACAAGCGAAGGTGCATGGAAGTTCCAGCCTGCGCTCACAGGCGTTGAAGCCGAGTGGACCCCCGATGACGGTACATACAAACTCTACGAGAACTACTACCGCGAAGTTGCCGGCGACAACATCGGTTACCGTTTCTGCTACGACGACCTTGCCGAGGGCGAACAGATTACCGTGCAGATGGGTGTATCCTTTGTTTCTATTGAGAATGCAAGGGAGAACCTCAATGCCGAGCAGAAAGGCAAGAATTTTGATGCAATACATGCACAGGCTGTTGAGCAGTGGAACAATGACCTTGGACGCATAAGCATCGAGGGCGGCACAAAGGAGCAGCAGACAATCTTCTACACTGCGCTCTACCATGCACTCATCCACCCCAGCATCATCAGCGATGTCAACGGCGAGTACCCAAAGATGGAGAACGGCGAGACAGGCAAGAGCGACTACACACGCTACACCATATTCTCGCTATGGGATACATACCGTAACCTTCACCAGCTGCTCACACTCGTCTACCCCGAGCGCCAGATGGACATGCTGCGCACAATGGTGGGAATGTACGAGGATTGGGGTTGGTTGCCACGCTGGGAGCTCTTCGGCCGCGAGACATTCACCATGGAGGGTGACCCCGCAGCCATTGTCATTGCCGACAGCTGGATAAAGGGCTTGCGCGACTTTGACATTGAGACAGCCTACGAGGCTATGCTCAAGTCGGCGACTACCGAGGGTGCCAATAACCCCATACGCCGCGACATCGACCCATATATTAAGGATGGTTTCATTCCACTTTGGTACTTCTCGAGCGACCTCTCGGGCGACAACTCCGTGTCACATGCATTGGAGTACTGCTCGGCCGACTATGCCATTGCACAGCTTGCCGACTCGCTTGGCGACAAGGCACGTGCAAAGGAGTTCCTCAAGCGCTCACAGAGCTACCGCCGCTACTATTGCAAGGAGCACGGCACACTGCGTCCGCTCACCAAAGAGGGCGAGTTCCTTGGCGACTTTGACCCTGCCACAGGCAAGAACTTTGAGAACGTGCCCGGCTTCCACGAGGCATCGGCTTGGTGCTACACATTCGCCGTTCCGCATGACCTTGCGGGACTCACAAAACTCATGGGCGGTAAAAAGAACTTTGTCAAGAGCCTGCAGGGAGTGTTCGACAACGGACACTACGACCCCGCAAACGAGCCCGACATCGTATACCCCTACCTCTTCAGCCGTATAAAGGGCGAGGAGTGGCGCACACAGAAAGAGGTGAAGAACATCCTCGACAACCACTACAAGAACGCCCCCGACGGCATCCCCGGCAACGATGACACCGGTACAATGTCGGCATGGGCTGTGTTCTCGATGATGGGTATCTACCCCGACTGCCCCGGCGAACCTACATACACAATAACCACACCGGTGTTCGACAAGGTAGAGATAAACACCCCCGAAGAAAATATTACAATTGAGTGCGACCGCCCCACTGCCGATTGCCACTACATCGCCGGCATTGAGATAGACGGCAAGCCAAGCGGCTACCGCATAACACACAAGCAGTTGACAGACAACGCAAACATAAAGTTAACACTAAAGAAAGAGGCAAAATGAAAATAATAAAGAACAGCATAATGGCACTTGCGCTGCTGTTGGCAGCCTGTGCACAGCAGCCTGTGCAAGAGCAGGAGAGATTGACAGACTATGTTAACCCGCTCATAGGCAGCGGCGGACACGGACACGTGTTCGTGGGTGCAAGCGTGCCATTCGGTATGGTACAGTTGGGCCCCACCAGCATCAATGAGACATGGGACTGGTGCTCGGGCTACCACCAGGACGAGGCATCGGTGATAGGTTTCTCGCACACTCACCTTAGCGGAACAGGAATAGGTGACCTTTTTGATGTCACCGTAATGCCGGTTACAGGCGAGGTGACATACGAGCGCGGTGTAATTGACATTCCCGGCAGCGGCCTATGGTCACTTGCCGAGCGCACAAAGGAGGTCGTAAAGCCCGGTTACTACAGTGTACCGCTCATGCGCTACGGCATAAAGGCCGAAATGACAGCCACAGCACGTGTGGGATTGCACCGCTACACCTTCCCCGAGAGCAGCGAGGCTGCCATAGTCTTTGACCTTGAGAACGGAGGCTGCTGGGACGAGAGCACCGAGACATTCATGCAGGCCGAGGGCAACAACCGCATTGTGGGTTACCGCTACTCAAAGGGATGGGCAAAGAACCAGCGCATCTATTTTGCAGCTGAGTTTGCAAAGCCATTCGACAGCTTTGAACTGAAAGGATATAAGGATATGTACGGCCGTGCATCGTTCGCCACAACAGCAGGTGAAGAGGTCATGCTCAAGGTGGCAATATCACCCGTGAGCATAGACGGCGCAAAGCTTGCGCTTGAGAGCGAGCTCCCCGGTTGGGACTTTGAGGCTGTGCAGACAGCTGCTGTCGATGCATGGGAGAGTGAGCTTGCACGCATAAAGGTTGAAATCAAAGACCCGGAGCAGAAGAAAATCTTCTACACCGCAATGTACCACGCCATGATTGCCCCAATGCTCTTCAGCGACGTGAACGGCGACTATCGCGGTGCCGACGACCAGGTCTACAACAGCGACAAGCCACGTTACACATGCTTCTCGCTTTGGGATACATACCGCGCAAAGCAGCCGCTCATGACAATCATACACCCCGAAAAGGCAGGTGATTTCGTTGCCACAATGGTTGACATCTGCGACAAGCAGGGCGACCTGCCCGTATGGCATCTGTGGGGCAATGAGACCGACTGCATGGTCGGCGACCCGGGTATTCCCGTTGTTGCCGATGCCATTGTTAAGGGCATAGAAGGCTTTGACCGCGAAGCGGCATTTGAAGCAATAAAGAAGACTGCAGCTGTTGATGAGCGCGGCAAGGAGCACCGCCACAAGCACGGTTACATCCCTTGCGACATCTTCAGCGAGGCAGTAGCCTTTGACATGGAGTATGCCATTGCCGACGCTGCAGCAGCCAATGCGGCAAAAGCACTTGGCAAGCAGGCCGACTATGAGCACTTCACAAAGGCAAGCCACAGCTACCGCACATTCTTTGACAAGGAGACAGGCTTCATCCGTGGTGTCGATGTCAACGGCAAGTTCCGCACACCGTTCAACCCATATTTTGCGGCTCACCGCGCCAACGACTACTGCGAGGGCAACGCTTGGCAGTATACATGGCTTGTACCCCATGATATTGAGAACTACGCACAGATGTTCGGCAGCAAGGAGGCTTGCATTGCACGCCTCGATTCGCTGTTCCTTGCGCCATCTACGGTTGACGGCGATGCATCGCCCGACATTTCGGGCATGATTGGCCAGTTTGCCCACGGAAACGAGCCAAGCCACCACATCCTTTACCTTTATACAATGCTTGGCGAGCCACAGAAGACAGCAGAGCGCGTGCGTGAGGTGATGACAACACAATACCGCAACAACTTCGACGGCCTATCGGGCAACGAGGATATGGGACAGATGTCGGCTTGGTACTTGATGTCGGCACTCGGATTCTACCAGGTTGAGCCTGCCGGTGCACGCTACTGGTTCGGTTCACCAACCGTTGACCGCGCCGAGCTCACCGTCAAGGGCGGAAATTTCGTTATCGAGACAATAAACAACAGCGCCACAAACATCTACATAAAGAGCATAACACTCAACGGCAAGCCCCACAACCTGCCATACATTGAGCACAGCGACATTGCCGCAGGCGGCACGCTCACAATAGAGATGAGCGACACACCCACGAAGTGGTGGTAAGAGCAGAAAATATGATAGATACTCTATTTTAAACGAGTAACCCCGTACAGATTTGAACTGCGCGGGGTTACTCGTTATTTTTTTGTTTGATAGTAAAAGAAATTCACAAAGAGCCATTTTCTAATTGTGCCATTTATGCTCTATCCATGGATGCTTGCAATTAGAGCATTTGCCATTCGCGGTTCTCGTAAATCCCCCAGGACAAGAACATTTTTTGCATGGTCCGGTATACCCTGTTTGTCCAGCATTTGGTCCTGTTCTGAATGAAATATTAGAATAAGCCTTATCGGTCTCCGGACAAACCCAATACACACTTTGTCCATTGGGATATGTCACTGTTATACGGTCGCCCTTTTTCCAATACCATTTCCAAGGGGTTGTTGGTCCTATAATAAAGCCCTCACCGATAGTTATAGTTTCTGCATTCCTCCTATCACTTGACGTTGCTACTATGGTTGCATTTAAATAATAGCCACTTACATTAACAGCCTGAAAATATATATTTCCGTTTCGATCTTTCGAAAAAGAGCCGTTTAGTTGAGAAAATGCACTGACACTTAAGATTGCCACGATAAAAGAACAAATCAACCTTTTCATGAGACTAATCAATTTTTATTGAAGTTAAAGTCCATTTTTTCGGAAAAAGCATAAGTCTCACCCGATTTTGATTGCACTTGTACTATACAAGACAATTCAGCATCGCCAGATAAAGCTCTTGCCAATTCATAATAGGGCAGAAACAGGACAAAATCATCCCAATAAGTCGTTTCATACTTGCAATATGCAAATCCTCCTGTACAAAGACAATTGTCACGAGAACGGAATTGATTGTTGCCAGTACGAGATTGCAATGGAATATATTCATCACCATCTTTTATAGCAAAATACGCTATTACACATAGTGTTTTTCCTTGCATGCCTTCTATACTGAAATCACAATGTATTTCCATTCCTTTTGTAGTTTGATAGCCATTGCTTTTAGTTATGTTATGTTCTAACCAACTATTATTAAAATACACTGTACCGTCATCTTGTGCAACTAAGTTTACAGTAAATGCCACAAACAACGTTAACGAAACAATTAGTTTCTTCATATGCTAAAAACAAATTAAATTCTATATAGTAAATAGATCAGTTAAAATAAAACCATCCACTCACATAGAAAGCATATTTAAAGGTACGAATTCCTGAAGGTACTACCCTATGATAAGATTCTCCATAACGACTTTTACATTTAACATGGTAATTACCGCCTGCATCTCGAACTAAAGAATATTCCAAATTTGATTTTGTATAATTGCCAGAACTATTTACAAAATAAACTTCAATATTACGTACATGGGTACATTTAACCTGCACTGATTGCTCCTCTACAATATTTGTTGCTGCCTGAATATCATTATGTAGCGAACCTAACAAAACAGCACATACAATAATAAAATATTTAACAATTTTCATTTCATTTAAAATTATAATTTCAAACAATATCTATTAGTCCTTAAATTCGAGTTTACGTATACGCACAAAAAAAGCGCAGGACAATTAGTTTATCCTCGCTTTGGGGTGTTTGGCGTAACCTCGACAAAAGAACAACTAAAAGCCCGCGCCATAGGCACGAGCATTCCAACCGTTATTCTTTCTTGTCTTTTTATAGTCGCCAAACTTCCAAAGCAAAAGAATAAAGCTAAAACGCTTTTCCAATATGTCTAAAATGTGCGTATTTAATTATACGCAATGCTTCATAGGCAATAGTTTTTAAATTTCAACTGCAAACATACAAATTTTATCCAACAAAACAAACTGGAAACAAGGACACTTGTTAATTTCTTGGCATTTATGATATTTCACACCGAATCTATCTCCTTAATGTCATTTATCAACTCTATCAACGGTTTACCATCGATCTTGAAATTCTCTATCAAAGCCATTTCATCGGCATACACTTCATACTATTCTGTATAATGCTCGTCACATACTGCTGCATAATTATATTCCTTCAATAAATGATACTCCTTATTTTTATAATATAAGAAAAACAAACATCGTAACACAATATTCCAAACCTATGAAAAAGTACCTCTTCAGTCCAATTCTTATACCCTTCATACATATCCCCATATTTTTCTCTGTTTGGTGGGTATTTTTCATTTATTGGATTGCCGTTTACATCTTTTATTATATAAGAACTGTTCATTTTGTTTTTATTTGAGTTCTACTATATAAATAATATTGAACTCTTTTTATCACGTAAAAAGCAAAACTTTCCAAATAACAAAAACAGATATTCCCGTAGCAACCAAAAGCCTCGTCAATGTGTTTATTCTTTTGCTAAAGGTGAACATATATGGTTAGGTTTTCTTTTCTACTCCTTTTTACACTTGCTCTCGCTGACAGCGCAGTGGCGCAACAGAACGACAGGCAAGCCGACTACACCGCACAAAGCGGGACATTCATTGAAAAGCCGTTACCCGACGAGTGGAACAACGGCGAGTACTTCAACCAGACACTGCCCGTGGATGACGAGTGGTGGCGCAACTTCAACGACCCGGTGCTCGACTCACTCATCTCCGTTGCCTGCAACAGCAACTACTCGGCACTTGCCGCAATGGAGAACATAAAGAAGGCACGTGCAGCGTGGCGCAGCGCACAAGGCAATCTGATGCCACAGTTCGACCTGGGGCTCGGCTGGCAACGCGCAAAGACAAGCGGCAACATTGCATCCACAATGTACCAAGAGGCATGGGAAGGAGAGTTCAGCACAGCGGTGTCAATGCAATGGCAGGCCGATGTGTTCGGTGCCATATACATGCGCTCCAAAGCGCAGAAACAACTTTTCATGGCAACCGAGGAGGAGTACAACGCAGTGATGGTATCGCTTGTAGCCAACGTGGCGACAACCTATTTCTCACTGCGCCAGTCACTTGCACAGATGCAGGTGCTGCGGTGGAATGCCGAGTCGCAACACGAGGTACTCAACATAGCCATTGCACGCTACGACAGCGGCCTTGCCTCAAAGCTCGACGTGTCACAGGCACGCAGTGTCTACCAGAGCACCCTTGCACAGATACCCTCAATGCAGGCCACCATTGATGGCTACCGCAATACAATGGCGGTGCTGCTCGGCACGTTCCCGCAGGAACTTGACGGGTGGTTACAGGAGGGGTATGCCCTACCCTCCTATGTTGCCCCTATTGGTGTGGGCATTCCGGCCGAACTGCTGCGTCGCCGCCCCGACCTCCGCGCCGCCGAGCGACAGGTGGAAGCCAATGCCGCACTGCTTGGCGCCACACGGCGCGACTGGTTCCCGCAACTGCTCATCAGCGGTTCCATAGGCTTCGCATCGGGCGAGATGAAGAGCCTTTTCCGCTCACGCAGCCTCACCTGGGAGATAGCCCCCACCATAAAATGGAACATATTCAGCGGCAACGACAGGGTAAATGCCACACGCGAGGCACGCGCCGCGCTCGACAGCAGTATACTCACGTTCAACGGAAAGATGCTCACTGCCCTGCAGGAGGTAGAGAGCGCAATGTCGCAGTACGAGAACTCGATAACACAGATTACCGCACTACGCGAGGCCGTGAACCAGAACAGGGAGACACTCAACCTCTCGCTCGAACTTTACAAGCAGGGGCTCACCCCATTCCAGAACGTGCTCGACGCACAGCGCTCCCTGCTCACTTACCAGAACTACCTTGTACAGGCACTGGGCGGTTCGCTCATATACCTTGTACAGCTCTACGAAGCCCTTGGCGGCGGATGGTGAAGAAATCAACAACAAACTACCCCGATATGAAAAGACTCTTTTTTGCCGTGGCACTGCTTTCCATTACAGCGTGCCACAAGAAAGCCGCCCCCACAGCAGGCGGCACTGCCCTGCCCATTGAGGTTACCACACCCATTGTAAAGGAGATAACCCTCACACGCGAATACCCCGGCTACCTGAAAGCCGATGCCACAATACCCATAATGGGGCGCGTCAACGGCACCATCATCAAACGCAACTTCACCGAGGGCAGCCGAGTGAAGAAAGGCGACCTGCTCTATGTCATCGAACCGACACTCTATGACAATGCCGTTGCGCAGGCCGAGGCAAGCCTGCAGACCGCCATTGCCCAACAGGAGTATGCCCGCAGCAACTACGAGCGCATGCAGGCCGCCATAAGCAGCAATGCCGTGAGCCGGATTGAGCTGTTGCAGGCCAAGAGCAATGTAGAGAGCAGCAATGCCGCCGTCGACAACGCCAAGGCTGCGCTGAAGAGCGCCCGCACAAAACAGGGATATTGCTACATAACAGCACCCGCCGACGGCAGCATAAGCCTCACCAAACAGCCCACCGGCGCATACATTGCAGGCGAAATGTCGCCTGTGGAGCTGTGCAGGCTCTACAAGGACGACATAATGTATGCCTTCTTCAACATCCCCGACATACAGTGGTTCCGCAAAGCACTTGCCACAAACGGCAGCATAGACCAAAGCAATATCACCTTCACGCTTGGCGAGGGAAACATCATTGAGCGCAGCGCCACCATCGACTACCTCTCGCCCAACGTGGACACCGGCACCGGCACACTGCAGATACGCGCCGCGTTGCCCAACAGCGACGGCCTGCTCAAGAGCGGCAGCTACATAAGCATCATCATGCCCTACGACAGGATAGACAATGCCCTGCTCATAAAAGATGCATCGATTGGCACCGACCAGACAGGCAAGTTCATATACGTTGTCAATGACAGCAACGAGGTCGAATACCGCCGCATTGACACAGGCAGCATCATCGACGACACCCTGCGCCTTGTCACCTCCGGTCTTGAGCCAGGCGAACGCTACGTGACCAAGGCACTGCTCAAAGTACGCAACGGAATGCCCATCACCCCCATAATGGAGTAATCACCAAACAACAACGCTTATGAAATTCTCCAAATTCTTCATTGAACGTCCCATCTTTGCAACGGTGCTGTCGTTGCTGTTGCTGGTGGCCGGCGGAGTCTCCATTTTTGTGCTCCCCATTGATCAGTTCCCCTCAATAACCCCGCCCACCGTGCAGGTGACAGCCGTTTACCCCGGTGCCAATGCCGAGACCATTGCACAGACCGTGGGAATACCCATTGAGCAACAGGTGAACGGTGTGGACGGCATGCTCTACATGAGTTCAACCTCATCATCCTCGGGAACATACAGCCTCACCGTAACCTTCGAGGTGGGAACTGACATTGACATGGCAACCGTGCTGGTGCAGAACCGCGTGAACATAGCCATGAACTCATTGCCGAGCGAGGTCACACAACAAGGTGTGACGGTGCAGAAACAGTCGACCAACATCGTGCTCTTCATCACCCTCACGGGCGACAAGAACTATGACCAGCTCTACCTCTCGAACTATGCACAACTGCAGCTCGTCGACCAACTCGCACGCACACCCGGCGTGGGTGGTGTCGACATCATGGGTGCCGGCAAATACTCAATGCGCGTGTGGCTCGACCCCGAGGCCATGCGCATACGAGGCATATCAGCAGCCGAGGTATACCAGGCCATAAGCAAACAGAACCTTGCCGTGTCGGCCGGCTATGTGGGACAGACACTCGACTCCACCGCCGACAATGCCTTCCAGTACACCCTCAACGTACAGGGCCGCCTGAGCGATGCCAAGGAGTTTGCTGACATTGTCATACGCAACAACGGCACCGACATGCTGCGCCTTGGCGACATTGCCCGCATTGAGATCGGCAGCGAAACCTATTCGTCATCATCGAAACTGCGCGGCAAGCCCACCGCAGCCCTTGCCGTCTACCAATCACCGGGTTCCAGTTCACTTGCTGTCTCAAAAGCCGTCAGGGAACGTATGGAAATGCTTGCAGAAGCATTCCCACCCGAGGTACAGTACCAGATAGCACTCGACACCACCGAGGTTGTGAGCAGCTCCATCGAGGAGGTTCTTTTTACCATCGTAGAGACCACAGTATTGGTAATCCTTGTCATCTTCCTCTTTTTGCAGAACTGGAGAGCCACACTCATCCCCTGTCTCACCATCCCCGTGTCACTCATAGGCACATTCGCCGTGATGCTGCTTTTCGGGTTCACCATAAACACCCTGACACTATTCGGTATAATACTTGCCATAGCCATAGTGGTCGACGATGCGATTGTGGTGGTGGAAAACGCCACCCGCATCATCGACGAGGAGGGACTGCCGCCACGTGAGGCTACCGAAAAAGCAATGGAGGAGATCAGCGGCCCCATTGTGGGTGTGGTACTGGTGATGATGGCGGTGTTCATACCCACCACCATGATTGGCGGCATATCGGGCGAGTTGTACAAACAGTTCGCGCTCACCATTGCCACCGCCACCCTCTTCAGCGGTTTCAACTCACTCACATTGAGCCCGGCATTGAGCGCCCTGCTGCTGCGCCCCAGCAAGGAGAGCAAAAAGGGGTGGTTCTTCCGCCTTTTCAACAAGGGATACGACTTTCTGCAAAGAGGTTATGACAGCCTTGTATCGTTCCTTTTGCGTCGTGCATGGATAGCAGCAATAAGCTTTGCAGCCATGGTTGCAGTGGCAATATACCTGTTCAAGGAACAGCCCACCACCTTTATCCCCGATGAAGACGACGGCTATTTCATCGTAAGCGTTCAGTTGCCGCCGGCGAGTTCGCTCTCACGTACCGAGGCCGTTGCCGCCGAAGTTGAGAAAATCATCTCCTCTTACCCCGAGGTAAAGACCAACATCAGCATCAGCGGTTTCAGCATAATGAACAGCGGACGGCAGAGCAATGCCGCAAGCATCTTTGTGGTACTCAAGGACTGGAGCGAGCGCAAGAAGAAGGGCGAGTCGGCTGCCGCCATTGTAGAGCGTTTCAACAAGCAGGCATACGTTGAGATTGAGGAGGCGCAATGCTTTGCCTTTGTACCGCCGGCAATCCCCGGCATAGGCAATGTGGGCGGCCTGCAGATGCAGGTGGAGGACCGCAAGGCACTTGGGATGACCGAACTGCAGAAGGCCGTGGATGCCCTCACGCAAAGCTATGGCAAGGAGAGCGCCATAGCATCCATGAACAGTTCCTTCGAGGCCGACGTGCCGCAGTACCGCATAAACATTGACCGCGACAAGGCCATTGCAATGGGACTGGACATCGGCAACGTGCTCTACACCTTGAGTTATTACATGGGCTCGCTATATGTCAACGACTTTGTTCTGCTTGGACGCATATGGCAGGTAAAGATGTCGGCAAGCGAACGCAACCAGAAACTCATAGAGAGCATCATGCAACTTAGCCTTGCCAACGACAAGGGCGAGATGGTGCCCTTCAGCAGCTTTGTCACCACCGACGAGGTGCTTGGCAGCGACCAGCTCGTGCGCTACAACATGTACAACAGCGCCACAATCACCGCCAACACGGCACCCGGCTACAGTTCAGGCCAGGTGATGGACGAGGTTGCACAGTTGTTCAAGGCACAGCTCGGTGACGAGTTCGGTTACGAGTGGACAGGTGTGGCATTTCAGGAGAATGCCGCAGGACAGAACACCATAATAATTCTTGCACTTGCACTGCTTGTGGCATTCCTTGTGCTTGCGGCGCAGTACGAGAGCTGGACAAGTCCCATCGCAGCCATAATGGGCGTTCCCATTGCCCTGCTGGGTGCAATCCTTGGCTGCATTATCGTAGGCATACCGGTGAGCATATACACCGAGATTGGCATAGTACTGCTCATAGCCCTGAGCGCGAAGAACGGCATCCTCATTGTGGAGTTCGCGCGCGACTTCAGGAAAGACGGCAACGACATACGCCACAGCGCCGCCGAGGCCGGCCACGTGCGTCTGCGACCCATCCTCATGACTTCGCTTGCCTTTGTACTCGGAGTGATGCCACTGCTCTTTGCCGACGGTGCAGGAGCCGGCGCACGCCTTTCTCTTGGTGCGGCAGTGGTCTTCGGCATGCTTCTGAACACCCTTGTAGCAACACTCTACATCCCCAACTGGTACGAGTGGATGCAAAGGCTTGAAGAAAGCGGAAAGGTGAAAGCGGAAAGCTGAAAACTTGTGCAAGCGAGTGGACGGAAATTTATTTACGTACGCAACTCGCGCAGCCAAGTTTCAAGCGCACAAAGTGCGGTTAAAGGTGAACGCTGAAATCTGAAAGGTTAAAGCTGCGGCTAAGCGAGTGAGTGAAAATTCATTTTCAATCGTAACAAACAAAACGTAGTGTCCCGCAAGGTGCGATAAAGTTGGCATTTTCAAAGCGGAAAACAAAAGCAACAGGGTGGCAAATTTGCCACCCTGTAACTATTTCAAATGTCATTCTGAACGTAGTGAAGAATCTCACTCCCCATACGAAAGGATGCGCTTTTTAAAATTTATTTACAGCTGTTCTTCTTCATGAAATCAATGATTTCACTGATGTAGCCGAATGCCATACCCACAACAGTATCGGCAGCGCCGTAGTAGACAGCAACCTTGTCACCGTCGCGCAGTGCTGCGCATGGGAACACCACGTTGGGCACATCGCCGGCAAGTTCATAAGGAGCTGCGGGGGCAAGCAAGTAAGGCTTTGTACGGTAGAGCACCTTCGAGGGGTCCTCCTTGTCGAGCAGTGCAGCACCCATAGAGTAACGGAAACCGTTGCAAGTGGTGATTACACCGTGGTAGAAGAGCAACCAACCCTCGTCTGTGAGGATGGGCACTGAACCGGCGCCAATCTTTGTACACTGCCAAGCACTCTCGGGGAACGGTGTCACCTTCATCACACAACGGTGCTCGCCCCAGTACTTCATGTCGGGGCTGTAGCTGATGTAGATGTCGCCGAAAGGTGTGTGGCCGTTGTCGCTCGGACGGCTGAGCATGGCATACTTGCCATTAATCTTTTGGGGGAACAGCACACCGTTGCGGTTGAATGGCAGGAACGCATTCTCGCACTGGAAGAACTCCTTGAAATCGAATGTATAAGCAATACCTATTGTGGGACCATGGTAGCCGTTACACCAGGTAATCCAGTAGCGGTCCTCAATCCATGTCACGCGTGGGTCATATTTGTACTCCGACTCAATCATGTCGGTATTGCCGGCCTTAAACACGATTGGCTCATGCTCAATCTCCCAGTTGATACCATCCTTGCTGAAACCGGCAAAGATATTCATCTGCACCGCCTTGTTGTCGCAACGGAACACACCCGCATAGCCATCGCCGAAAGGTACCACAGCACTGTTGAAGATACTGTTCGAAGTGGGGATTGCATAACGGTCGATTACAGGATTCTTTGAATAGCGCCACATGACATCGGCACAACCCTGGGGGCGTTCTTCCCAAGGCATTGTAACTTTTTCGCTCATAGTTTATATATATTATCAGTTGTTTTGTATGTTATCACCGCGAAGATAACAATTTTATTATAAAAAAATATATTTGAGAAAAAAACTACACATATTGCCCGAAATACGCACAAAATACAAAATGTCAGAATTAACTGAATACACCGTCCAAAACGCAAGCATTTTACATTATTTAACTAACACAAAAGCAGCATAATTCATCAAAACCACCCACAAGGAAAGCAAAAAATCATCCAAAAAAAAGAAAAAACAGGCAAAAAATGCCTTTTTTACAGCAATTACGGAAATTTTTCCTTAATTAGTTTTGCATATTAAGCAAAATGATATATATTTGCACTTGGAGAACTTCGGCACTTTACACAAAAGGTTGTCGCAAGTACCCGAAATAGCGAGAAAAAACAAAGAACATTAAACTAATAATTTATTTTTAGAATTATGGCAACATTAGATCTTACCAAGTATGGTATCACCGGTGCTGTGGAGATTCTTCACAATCCTTCTTACGAGCAGTTGTTCGCTGAGGAGACAAAGCCCGGTCTTGAGGGTTTTGAAGTAGGTCAGGAGACAGAGCTTGGCGCAGTAAACGTAATGACAGGTGTTTACACAGGTCGTTCACCCAAGGACAAGTTCATCGTTAAGGACGCTACTTCCGAGAACACTGTATGGTGGACATCAGAGGAGTACAAGAACGACAACAAGCCTGTTACAACAGAGGCTTGGAACGCTCTTAAGGAGATTGCTACAAAGGAGCTCTCTAACAAGAGACTGTTCGTTGTTGACGCATTCTGCGGTGCTAACCCTGCAACACGTTTGAAGGTACGCTTCATCATGGAGGTTGCTTGGCAGGCTCACTTCGTAACAAACATGTTCATCCGTCCTACAGCCGAGGAGCTTGAGGCATTCGGCGAGCCCGACTTCGTAGTTTACAACGCTTCTAAGGCTGCTGTAGAGAACTACAAGGAGCTCGGTTTGAATTCAGAGACAGCAGTTGTATTCAACTTGACATCTAAGGAGCAGATTATCCTCAACACATGGTACGGTGGTGAGATGAAGAAGGGTATGTTCTCAATGATGAACTACTACCTCCCACTCCAGGGCATCGCTTCAATGCACTGCTCTGCAAACACAAACGAGAAGGGCGAGACAGCAATCTTCTTCGGTTTGTCAGGTACAGGTAAGACTACTCTCTCTACCGATCCAAAGCGCATGCTTATCGGTGACGACGAGCACGGTTGGGACGACGACTCAGTGTTCAACTTCGAGGGCGGTTGCTACGCAAAGGTTATCAACCTCGACAAGGAGAGCGAGCCCGATATCTTCAACGCTATCAAGCGCGATGCACTTCTTGAGAACGTGACTGTTGACGCTAACGGCAAGATTGACTTCGCCGACAAGAGCGTTACAGAGAACACTCGTGTATCTTACCCAATCAACCACATCAACAACATCAAGCCAGGTTCAATGGCAGCTCCTGCAAAGAAGGTTATCTTCTTGTCAGCTGACGCATTCGGTGTATTGCCTCCGGTTTCTATCCTGAACCCAGAGCAGACACAGTACTACTTCCTCAGCGGCTTCACCGCTAAGTTGGCAGGTACAGAGCGCGGTATCACTGAGCCTACTCCAACATTCTCAGCTTGCTTCGGTGCAGCATTCTTGAGCTTGCACCCAACAAAGTATGGCGAGGAGTTGGTTAAGAAGATGGAGAAGAACGGTGCTAAGGCATACCTCGTCAACACAGGTTGGAACGGTACCGGCAAGCGTATCTCAATCAAGGATACACGTGGTATCATCGACGCTATCCTCGATGGCTCAATCGATACAGCTCCTACAAAGACCATCCCACACTTCGACTTTGTTGTTCCAACAGAGTTGCCGGGTGTTGACCCAGCAATCCTCGACCCACGCGACACTTACGCTGACGCAACTCAGTGGGAGGAGAAGGCAGTTGACTTGGCTGGTCGTTTCATCAAGAACTTCACCAAGTACACAGGCAATGAGGCCGGTAAGGCTCTTGTTGCTGCAGGTCCAAAGCTCTAAAGACTTTAACCTAAATATGGCGTCTGCTCCAATTGGAGCAGACGCTTTTTTGTTTACGAACAGCCAATCTTCCACCAATGTATTCCACCCTAACTCTTGCGTCGTGAACGATAATATTGTATTTTTACAACCGGAAATATACAAAACAAAAAAACAACATGTCACTATTAAGAGTTATTTTAGCAATCCTTTTTCCACCGCTTGCTGTCATAGACAGAGGATGCGGTTCTGTTCTCATAGTACTGCTCCTTACCCTTTGCGGTTGGGTTCCAGGTGTCATTGGTGCATTGGTTATACTTAACAAGAATTGATTCGCAGAATGCTTGACACTGCAACCATAGAGTTCATTAGAGAGCACCGTGATGACGACGTGCGCAAGCTTGCCCTGCAGGCCGGACGCTACCCCACCGTGGACATGCGCAAGGCTGTGGTGCAGATTGAGGGCTGGCAGCAGGCACGCGAAAAACTACCCGTGTGGTCTGCCGTGGACGGTATCATCTACCCGCCCAAAATATCCATGGAGCAGTGCTCAAGCGAAAAGACAGCGAAGTACAAAGCCTCACTCATTGGCGAGGGCAAGAGATTTGCCGACCTCACGGGAGGGTTCGGCATAGACTTCAGCTACATGGCACGCAGTTTCGACGAGGCATACTACATTGAGCGCAACAAGGAACTGTGCAATATTGCCACGACAAATTTCTCGTTATTGGGGCTCGACAACGCAAAGGTAATCAACGGCAACAGCGAGGAGCTGTTTGCTACCCTGCCGCACCTCGACTGGATATTCGTTGACCCTGCACGCCGCGACGGCGACGGGCGTAAGGTTGTGGCATTGAGCGACTGCGAGCCCAATATCCTGGAGCTCGACCTGTTGTCAAAGGCCGACATGGCAATGGTAAAATGCTCGCCCATGCTCGACATAACAATGGCATGCCGCCAATTGGGATGCGTGAGCGACATATACATAGTATCGGTAAACAACGAATGCAAGGAGCTGCTTTTGGTTCTCAACAGCAGTTGCTTCACCACAGTCACCACCCATTGCGTGAACTTCTTGAAAGATGGGGGCACACAGATGTTCTCCTTTACACAGGACGAAGAGGATTTTGCAGAGACAAGATACAGCAGCGAGATTGGCAAATACCTCTATGAGCCAAACGCCAGTGTACAAAAAGCCGGCTGCCCCAAAAGCCTGTCAAAGTACCACGTGAACAAGCTGCACCCCAACAGCAATCTCTACACATCCTATGAGCATGCCCACCACTTCCCCGGGCGCATATTCGAGGTTGTTGAGGTATTGGGATTCTCAAAGGCAGACATCAAGCGAGTGCAGGCCTTGCAAAAGGCAAATATCACTGTGCGCAATTTCCCCGAGAGCGTACAGCAGCTTCGCAAGCGACTCAAGCTCGCCGACGGCGGCGACAGCTACATCTTTGCCACCACATTGAATGACGGCAGCAAGGCGCTTATAGTTTGCAAAAAAGCAGAGTAGCATGCTATTGGCGTATCACGCTTGCCACCCCTTTGGCCTTTTTAGCCCTACAAAGGCCTTTTGCTATTTAACGTGAGTTCGATATAAGAATTTATACTAAAATTTAGCGTATTTTGTCATTCCGAACCTTGTGTGAGGAATCTCATTATACACGGATTCAGAGATCCCTCGTCGCTACGCTCTGTCGGACGTGTTGTTGAGGGTTTGCCCGAAAAATGACAGGTTCGCGATTTGATTTAGCTTATATCGAACTCACGTTATTTATAAAAAGACGATTGGTTCGTGAACCAATCGTCTTTTATCATCACTTTATCATCAGTTCCTCGAACTTCTTCACCTTAATCAGCTCATAAGCCTTTTGGAACACATCGCTGTTCTTGTTATATAGCTTCATGAAATCACTCATGTCCCACAGGTCGCGTGCCACAAGCTGTTTGAGTTGCAGCTTCAGTTCGGGGAGCGAGCGCTGGAATTCCTCCTCGCCGCCTTCAATCTTCACGCTGTCCCTTACACCCTGTTGGCGCAACATCTCAATGAAAGCCTCATCAACCTCAAAGCGCTTCTCGAAATCATCCACTGTAGGGTACTCGGCAACAAGTTTCTCGCGATTCTCGTCGATGTAGTGCAACGAAGCCTGTATTATGCAGCCCTTTGCAGCCAAAGCGCGGTGATACTTTGTGTAGCGCGCAGTGTCTACAGGCACAAAATAGTCGGGCATGATACCGCCACCGCCATACACAGGGCGCTGCAGGCGCAGTGTCTGTGTCTTTAGCGAATCGGGGAAGTGAATCTTGTCGACACTTGTCATCTCGCCGCTGTTGTAGCGGTGCATGAGGTCATCCTCATATTTCACAGAGTCGCCACCATAAGGCTTCTGTATGCAACGGCCTGTCGGTGTGTAGTAGCGCGCTATGGTGAGGCGTATCATTGAACCGTCGGGCAACTGGAACGGACGCTGCACAAGTCCCTTGCCGAACGTGCGGCGGCCAACGATGAGACCGCGGTCCCAATCCTGCACAGCACCCGACAGAATCTCCGATGCTGATGCTGATGTCTCATCTACAAGCACCACAAGATTACCCTTGCGGAACTTGCCCTCGCCTTTTGAGAAGTAATCGGAACGTGGGTTATTCTTACCCTCGGTATACACCACAAGCTGGTCCTGGTCGATGAACTCGCCAAGTATTCCCACCGCAGCAGTGAGATAACCGCCACCATTGCCGCAGAGGTCGAGGATAAGGTTCTTCATTCCGCACTTCTTCAAGGAGTCGAGCTTTGTCACAAACTCCTGGTGGGTCTTTGCGCCAAAGGATGTTATGCGCATATAACCGTTCTTCTTGTCAATCATGTATGCTGCATCGACAGTCTCGGTGCTGATGTCGTCGCGCACAAGGCTGAACTGCAGTTTGCGGTCAATGCCACGGCGCACAACCTCCACGTTAACTGTTGTGCCCTTTGCACCACGCAGACGCGACATTATGTCGCTGCGCTCCATCTTAACACCTGCAATAACGGTATCGTTCACAGCAACAATCTTGTCACCCGCCAGAATTCCGGCACGCTCCGACGGACCGTTGTTTGTGGTCTGGATGACATACAGCGT
Source organism: Bacteroidaceae bacterium (assembly GCA_045650605.1). Classification (GTDB taxonomy): domain Bacteria; phylum Bacteroidota; class Bacteroidia; order Bacteroidales; family Bacteroidaceae; genus HGM04593. The sequence goes on from JAZRRI010000010.1 coordinate 43,540, forward strand.
GTCCGATACAATGTTGAACTGTATACCAATGCCGCCAAAGCTGCCCTCCATCTGCTCAAGCAGAGCCTTTGTCTCCTTGGGGTCGGTGTATGTAGAGTGCGGGTCAAGGGTCTTTAGCATAGCCTTAATACCCTCCTCGGTCACCTTGTTGTTGTCGGCATCATCGACATAGAAGTTTGTTATTATATTGCCGGTGTACATCAGTTTAAGAATGTGTTCCGGCATCTGCTGCGCCTTTGCAGCCACTGAAAGCAGCACAACCGCTGCAAGAAGAAATAGTTTTTTCATATATTTTCTGTTTTCTTTTATTCAAATAGTTTCGCTCTGTTGCTCATGTTATCGAAACTCACATTTCAGCGCATAGTGCGCTTGAACCTGCTACCACTTGCATTGCACTCGCTTAACCGCAGCTTTAACCGCACTTCGTGCGATTGAAACTGCTCACGCTCGGCATAGCACCAAGTAAACTTGTGCTCTGCACTCGCTTAACCGCAGTTTTCCGTTTTCACCTTTCACCTTTCCGCTTTCACCTTTCCGCTATATTAGGGCAGCAAATCACTCACGTCCTTGCCGTAACGCATGAGTTCGCGCACCACGCTGCTGCTCACCGACGAGTAACCCGGTTCGCTCATCAGCAGAACGGTGTCAATGCCGCCAATCTGTCTGTTAACGTCGGCAAGTTCACGTTCGTATTCAAAATCCTTCACGTTCCGCACACCGCGCAACAGCACATCGGCACCCACCTCGCGTGCAAAGTCCATTGTGAGGCCGCTGTATGAGTGCACCTCAACACGGCTGTCGCCACTGTACACGGCAGCAATCGTTGCCACGCGCTCCTCAACGGCAGCCATGGCACCCTTTTCGCTGTTGTAGCCAACAGCAACAACAACCTTGTCGAACATCTTCAAGGCACGCTCCACAAGCGCGTGGTGCCCCACGGTATATGGGTCGAACGACCCTGCAAAAAGCGCTGTTTTAGCCATTATTATTCTTTTATCAATCTTCTAAATTTTTCAACTCCCACCCCCTGCGGGTACTCCCTCTTGCTCAAGAGGGAGAATCTTTTTGAGCCCCAACATCACTATATATTCCCAATTCCACTACCGCCATCATAATTGTCCCTCTTTTGAAAAGAGGGACGAGCGACAACGTCGCGGAGGGAGTTCCCATAAACACACGCTATATATTTTCAACTCCTACCCCCTTGCGGGTACTCCCTCTTGCACAAGAGGGAGAGTATTTTAAGCGGAGCCTTTTGTGCTGTTATTTAGCAATCTCTTTCCTTATAACGTCAAGAACACCTTCTATATTATTCCAGACATCATTATTCTCAAAGCGTAAAACACGTATTCCGCATGAATTCAGGAATTCAGTCCTTTCTAAATCACGCGTATCGCCCTGCATAGTAAAATGTTCATTACCGTCAAGTTCCACACACAATTTATATTTAGGGCAATAAAAATCAAGAATAAAATTACCGACCGAAAACTGCCGTCTCCATGCAGAGCCATCTAACTTCCCTGCTTTAAGTTTGAGCCATAAAGCCACCTCTGCAGGTGTCATATTGTTACGCAAGTTTCGTCTCAGTCCTTTTATTTCTTTCTTATTTACAATTCTATTGTATTCCACATTATACTTAAATTACACAAATCCCACTCCTACCCGAGTACCACACTGTCCCTCTTTTGAAAAGAGGGACGAGCGACAACGTCGCGGAGGGAGTTCCCGTAAACACGCGCTATATATTTTCAACTCCCACCCCCTTGCGGGTACTCCCTCTTGCTCAAGAGGGAGAATTCTTTTGAGCGAAGGAGTTCACGTAAACACGTGCCATAGTTTTCAACTCCTACCCCCTTACGGGTACTCCCTCTTGCTCAAGAGGGAGAGTCTTTTTGAGCATTTACTCCTCGTCGGGTTTGTCCTCCTCGACAACAAGGTTGTCAATGATGAAGTTCTGGCGCTCCATTGTATTCTTGCCCATGTAATAGGCAAGCAAATCCTCAACCTTGTCGTCCTTGTGCAGCTCCACACGCTCCAGTCGCATGTCGGGACCAATAAAGTTGCGGAACTCATCGGGCGAAATCTCTCCAAGTCCCTTGAATCGTGTAATCTCCGGATTGGGCGAGAGCTTCTCAATTGCAGCAATGCGCTCCTCCTCGCTGTAGCAGTATATTGTCTCAAAGTCACCCTTCTGCTCCTTGCGCTCGGCTGCACCCTTCTTGCCACGTGGCTGTTTGCGCTTGTTGCGCACACGGAACAGCGGTGTCTGCAAAATATATACATGCCCCTTCTTTATGAGCTCGGGGAAGAACTGCAGGAAGAATGTTATCATCAACAGACGGATGTGCATGCCGTCAACATCAGCATCGGTTGCCACAATAACCTTGTTATAGCGCAATCCCTCAAGGCCATCCTCAATGTTCAGCGCCGCCTGCAGCAGGTTGAACTCCTCGTTCTGGTACACCACGGCACGGCTCAGGCCGAAGCAGTTGAGCGGCTTACCGCGCAGGCTGAACACCGCCTGTGTATTGGCATCGCGGCTCTTGGTTATTGAACCGCTGGCCGAGTCGCCCTCGGTAATGAATATGCAGCTCTCGTCCATGCGGTCGCCCTTGGGGTCGTTGTAGTGTATGCGGCAGTCGCGCAGCTTGCGGTTATGGAGGTTCACCTTCTTTGCCTTTTCGCGCACCTGTTTGGTGAGGCCGGCAAGCTCCTTGCGCTCCTTCTCCGACGCTGTAATCTTTGAGAGAATGACATCGCTTACATCGGGGTTCTTGTGCAGGAAGTTGTCAAGTTCCTCCTTTATGAAGTCGCTGATGAACTTTTTCACGCTCATGCTGCCCGGGTCGGGAGCAATGGTTGTAGAGCCAAGCTTTGTCTTTGTCTGGCTCTCGAACACAGGCTCCTGAATGTTCACCGCAATGGCAGCCACAATTCCGTTACGTATGTCGCAATACTCAAAATTCTTTGCCGAGAAGAAGTCGTGTATTGTCTGTGCCACAAGCTCCTTGAAGGCGCTCTGGTGTGTTCCGCCCTGCGAGGTATGCTGTCCGTTCACAAAGGAGTAGTACTCCTCGCCATACTGGTGATGGGCATGGGTGAAGGCAATCTCAATGTCAGCACCCTTGAGGTGTATTATGGGATAGAGAGCCTCGGCCGTCATGCGGTCGCAGAGCAGGTCCACAAGACCGTTACGCGATAGTATGCGCTTGCCGTTGAACATTATCGCAAGGCCTGTGTTCAGGTAGGTATAGTTGCGAAGCAGGGTCTCGATGTATGCCGGGCGGTACTCGAAATTGCGGTACAGCGTGTTGTCGGGCGTGAACGATATGTAGGTACCGTTCTCGTCGTTGGTCTTCTCGGTGGTGTCGCTCACCAGTATACCCTTCTCGAACTTTGCAATGCGCACAACACCATCGCGGTAGCTGCGCACCTCAAAGTTCACGCTTGTGGCGTTCACCGCCTTCAGACCCACACCGTTCAGACCCACCGACTTCTGGAACACCTTGTCGTCATACTTTGCACCGGTGTTCAGCTTGCTCACGGCCTGAATCATCATTCCCTGCGGGATGCCGCGGCCATAGTCGCGCACCACAACAGAGTGGTTCTCTATTATATCAATCTCAATGCGCTTGCCAAAGCCCATCTTGAACTCATCGATACAGTTGTCGACAACCTCTTTGAGCAGCACGTATATACCGTCGTCGCTCTGCGAGCCGTCGCCCAACTTACCAATGTACATACCGGGGCGCAAGCGGATGTGCTCAACATCGCTCAAGTGGCGAATGGAGTCGTCGCCATAATCGGCAGCGCTCGGCCTGTTCTCGTTAAATTCCAAATCTCTATCTTCGGACATATTGTTATATTGTCATTATTTTCTATTTACAAAGGCCATAAAAGGCAAAAAGGGCGACAAAGGGCACCACACTGTCCCTCTTTGAAAAGAGGGACGAGAGGCAAAGCCTCGGAGGGAGTTCAACAACAACCACATACTATAGTTCCCAACTCCCACCCCCTTGCGGGTACTCCCTCTTGCTCAAGAGGGAGAATTCTTTTGAGCGAAGGAGTTCACGTAAACACGTGCTATAAATTTCAACTCCTACCCAAGCAACCACAACTGTCCCTCTTTGAGAAGAGGGACGAGCAACAATGTTGCGGAGGGAGTTCCCACAATCCCATACTATCATTCTCCAACTCCCACCCGGCTAAAGCCGTACTCCCTCTTGCTCAAGAGGGAGAGTATTTTTTAAAACTTCCTTTTAAAGTTTTTTCTTGAACGCGCGGCGGCGTTTGTGTTGCTCCTTCTCAAAGTCGTTCCACAGGTTCTGCATGTCCTTGTTGTCCTCGAGCTCGGGGTTGCTCTCAATGTCAACAATGCCCATATCAATGTAGTGTCCCAACAACTCGTTGAAAATAAGTGCAAATGCGCCCTTGCTCTGGTACTCGGGTTTCACTGCGGCAAGCAGGAAGTCAAGCCTCTTGGGGTGCTTGACGAACAAGGCCTTGAGCACATGCCACCACCCGAAGGGGAACAGACGTCCCTTTGCCTTGCGCAATGCCTCGGCAAGCGAAAAGATGCTTATGCCAAGCGCTACAAGATTATCGTCCTTATCAACCACCAGGCACAGCAGACGCTTGTCGGCCACCGGGAGGTACATCTTCACAAACTGGTCAATCTGCTTTGGAGTGAGCGGTGCAAAGCCGTAAAGCTGCGAGTAGCTCTCGTTGCACAACTCGAAGAAAGCCTTGCCGTAATTCTTCGCAATCTCATCACACGATTTTGCACGCACAATGCGCATCCCGAACTTCTTCTCCACAATGGCTGCAACACGCTCGGCCTTTGGCCACTTCTCGCCCGGCACCTTAAAGAGGAACTCCACCCAATCCACATCCTTCACATATCCCATACGTTCAAGATGCTTGGGATAATAGGGGTAGTTATATATAGTGGCCATTGTGCCCAGGCGGTCAAAGCCCTCAATGAGCATGCCCTCGGGGTCGAAATCGGTAAACCCGAGCGGACCCTGAATCTCGGTCATTCCGCGTTCGCGCGCCCATGCCTCGGCTGTGGAGAACAGAGCATCGACCACCTCATTGTCATCAATGAAATCCACCCAACCGAAACGCGCAGCCTTCACGCCCCACTTCTCGTTGGCATGAGGGTTTATTATGGCAGCTATGCGCCCCACAATCTTCCCGTCGCGGTAGGCAAGGAAATAGTCGGCATCGCAGAACTCAAATGCCGCGTTACGGTCCTTACGCAAAGTACCCATTGTATCCTCGAACAGTTCGGGAACAAAATATGGGTTATCCTTGTACAGTTCGTAATTAAAACGCACAAAGCGCTTTAACTGCCTGCTGGTGGTCACTTTTACAATCTCTACTGCCATTTTACGCAAAACATTACTTAATCGTGTAAAAATACGATTTTATTTGCAAATTCGCAAATTTGAAGGAATAATAGGAAATTGGAAGAAACAGGCAGCCTATTTATCCGCTTGCTTGGATTGGTTAGCAACCCAAGCGGCGCGTGACCTATCGCTGCGCGTGTTGTCGAAAAAAATCCTGGGGTTATTGATAACAAAAATCGAGGAGCGAATTTGTTCGCTCCTCGATTTTTGTTATTCCCAAAGGTTGCCCCATGAACCGCGGTGTCCGCCTGAGAGCTGGCCACCGTCTGAGGTATCTACTGTCTTATCATTCTCCAATTTCAATGAAGTTGCAAGCATTGACTCTGCTTCAACGTTAACCTCTACAACGAGAGGTGATGTATATGTCTTTTTCATAAATCGTTATTTTTATTCGTTTTCATTTCCGCACCCGTAGGGGCAGACCGATGTGTCTGCCCTGTTGATAGTTGGGACGCAGACCGAACGAATCGGTTTCCGTTGTAGGGGCATCCCCTTGTGGGTGCCCTATTTACGTAGGAGCGACCGATGTGTCAGCCAAAGAGAGCAGCTGTTGCAGGCCTGCAATAGAATTAATTCCTTTGTCCGATTTTTCTAAAACCTTAAGACTTTTTTTGAAAAACCTTTCTACGATTTTAAAAAAGTCTTTCTGCGATTTTTCTCGCGTAGCCCTACACGAGAATTCATGTAGGGCAAGACAAAATCTCGTCTTGGGCAAGAAAAATCCCCCGTAGGGGCATCCCCTTGTGGGTGCCCTGTTTAGTGTTTATTTTTATCAAACCACGGATTGCACGGATTACTCGGATTTTTCATTGGGAATAAATTCTTTCCGTATTACACGGATTATCATGCATCGCCTTGCTCGCATCCCTGCCCGGATGACCTAATCTGTGCAATCCGCGCAATCCGTGGTTTGGGTGCCCTATTGATGTAGGGGCAGACCGATGTGTCTGCCCTAAAATAAGGAGACATGTTTTTATCATCGTTTAACCTGCGGCGTTGTCGCTATTAACCAATATTCACCTTGCGAAGCAAATTAACCTGCAGCTTGCTGCATAGTCATCGTCTTCGTACAGACTCTGTCTGTTTATTTTGCGATATTTCGGGAGAAATCTCTTGCTTTTTCGCACTGTTTGCACTAATTTCGCACACTCCTCGCTGAAATCATTCTTTACCCTCGGGTGTTGATGATGGACGTGGGAATACATATGTTGAAAAGGCGTAACTGTACGCTTAGGATAAAATTGGCACTATGACAAAGCACGAGTTGAAGCTCTTCGACGAGAAGCAAATAAGAACCGTATGGGACGAGGTAGAAGAGAAGTGGTACTTCTGCGTAGCTGATGTAATTGAAACTCTTACCGACAGCAATGATGTAAGGCAATATATCAAGCGCCTTCGTCAACGCGATTCGGAATTAAATTCCGTGTGGGGTACAATTTGTACCCCTCACCAATTCCTATCCACAGACGGCAAGAGACATGCGACGAATTGTGCTTCGATAGAGGGCATACTACGTATCGTACAGTCTATCCCTTCAAAGAAGGCCGAGCCCTTCAAACGATGGTTGGCGCAGGTGGGTGCTGAGAGGATTCATCAGATGCAAGACCCCGAGCTGGGCATACAACAGTCGCTCATGGATTACAAACGACTAGGCTACTCGGACAACTGGATAAACCAACGACTCAAAAGTATTGAGATACGCAAAGACCTCACCGACCAATGGAAGGCTCACAACGTGCAGGAGGGGATAGGCTATGCCACGCTCACCGATATCATATACCAAGCATGGGCAGGTCTCACTGCACGTGAATACAAGCACCTTAAAGGACTACACCAAGAGAACCTGAGAGATAATATGACCAACGAAGAGTTGGTGATGAATATGCTTGCCGAACTCACCGCCACCAACATCACCAAAGAGGAGCATCCACAAACGATGCACGAGCATGCCCAAGTGGCTGCACGAGGAGGGTCGGTAGCACGTGTGGCCAAGGAGGCTTTCGAGGAACAAACAGGCAAAAAGGTGGTGACATCACTCAATATGAAGCAGTATCTTGATGCTCAACAACCAACATTAGGGCTTAATCAAGATTCGGAAGAATAAAGAATAGTTCCTCAAAGTCTATCTTAGTTGCCTCATTTACCCTCCCGATCTTTCAAGTCGGGAGTTTTTCGTTATCGTTTTCGTGCAGACTTTGTCTGTTTTTTGCGATATTTCGGGAGAAAACTCTTGCTTTTTCGTTCTGTTTGCACTAACTTCGCAACATCGCTCACGCCGACAGGGTTCGTGGATGGGCGATGACATTTTGGAAAAGGCGTTTACTTGGCGCTTTGGTTTTGACTCAGTAGAACTTCGCAACTTCTCAGAGATTAGTTAAAAACAAAGCAACGGTGAATGCCTCATGGGTATGTTTTTATTCTTCCTTGTTATATATAGGGTTGTGAAACTTCTGTATATAATATAAGGTAGCATACATATACATATCGGCGTGAGGCTTCCGTTGCTCGTTTCAACTAATCGGGCAATGCGAAGGCCTTACTGAGTGGAGCGAGCAATAGGTGACTGGCTTCACGCTTTTTTATGTTTTATATAACCCCGTTAGGGAGCCAACGGATGCGACATTGGCATGATACATATCGGTCGTATCATAGAGGAAGTATTCCACGAGCAGGGTCGTTCGGCTTCATGGTTTGCCGAGCAACTCCATTGCGACCGCACTAACGTATACAATATCTTCAAGCGTGAGAGCATTGATACCGCCTTGCTTGTACGCATTTCCAATATCCTTCAGCACAACTTCCTTCAATACTACGCTGACGAAATTTTAGTTGTGTGAATTTTATTCTACAAACTGTTGAATTATCTAAACGAAACATCCTTTTGGCATTATTGACGTTTCTTTACCTTTGCGTAATGATTAATAAAAGGTGAAACTATGTTTGGAAGAAAAAGTTTGCTTGCAGCGATGATTGCTGCTACGTGTATGTTTACGGGGTGTACAACAGAAATAGGCCAATGTGTGGAATTCACCGAGAATGGGTATAAAGCGAATTTAAATGGCGTATTGATCAGTATGTCTCCTACAACTGTGTCCGTAGGCGAAGAAGTTGTAATAGAACTATCGCACAAGAAAAACAGGAAAGTGGGAGTGGAGATAGAATCCACATCCTTATCGTATAAGGAATCTTTTAAGACACCAGCCTCTGTAATAATAAAAATAGAGGCTGAGGGGATTCATGACCTCTCGTTTACTCAGAAGAGTTTTGGCACTATTATGACAAGTGATGCTATAATAGTTTGTCGGTAAAAAATATATTATTAATTTCTAAAAAGAATTGTTATGAAATGCAAGTTTATTCTATTTGCGTGTTTGTTGGGGCTTATTTGCATAGGGCTTACATCTTGTGATAGTTGTTCCCATAAGGCAGAACTAACTATCTCTGACATGGGACTTGGAGATTGGGATATTAATGGTGATGGTGAGGCTGGAAGGTCTGTGTCTTTTAAGGGGGCAGCGACAATAAAGAATAGTTGTAATATAAGAAGCCACAAGTGTGCTTATGGTGTAGATGGAAATCGCGATGGATGGTGCGATAATTGTATGAACAATGGTTATAAGTGCCATATCGCAAATCATCAATCAAAATAGATGCTAAGAATTTGTGGCAGTATAGTATTTAACTTTCAATACTCGTCATAGCAAAAAAATACGGTTAATAAAAGAATATATGAAGAAACTTTTATTTCTCATAATGATTGCGTGCTCCTACATGAATGTATGGGCTCAATCGATAGAAGGATTAGACTTGTTAAAAAAAGCAGAGGCAGGTGATACAGATTCTCAATATAAATTAAGTCTATATTATCACATAGGTTGGAAAGAATATGGTATTCCACAAAATGAGTTGGAAGGAAACAAATGGTTGCTAAAAGCTGCGACTAACGGCCATACTGAAGCTCAATGTGATCTGGGGCTTGATTATCTTAATGGTCATCACGGATTGCCTAAGGATTATAATGAAGCATTGAAATGGTTGCTAAAATCCGCTAATGGGGATTATTATAGAGGCATGTTTCATCTGGGAACTTTCTATTATTATATAAAAAAGGATAAGGAACAAGCTATCTATTGGGTAAAAAAGAGCATTGATACTGAACGCCGCAAATCAGGGAATGTAAACGAAACCGCAGTGGAGTTCTTAAAGAAATTAGGAGTCGATAACTACTAAAAGAAAAATATGCTAAATTTATTTTCAAACTGATATATAAGAATAATCAAACAAAATTATTATGAAAAAACTCATTCTTACACTTTCTCTATTATTTCCCTTGTTTTGTTTTGCTCAGTTCAGTGACTCTCACAATTACTATTTGTATATACCATTAGGAGAAACTGCACAATCATATAATGGCAGCATTTATTATGCTCATTTTGATCGTTATGAGAAACTTTATTGTCAAACAGTTGGTAAGTCAACATTGAAGGCAAAAAAAGAAGGAGGAGTAATAGGTGAGTATGCCATAAATCAATCTCATGATTGTATGTACGACTCCAATACGAGCACATACAAATATGAGGTATACGTGAAAAAGACTTATACACAGCGAACTCTTTGGGGAAGCAATCTGCCGATGTATGACCCTTATGGTTCTGGTGCACCTGTTATGGATCATACGGGCTATCGATATTTTGCATTTTCATCTGACAGAAAAGAGATGATCACATGGACTACGAGTAAGAATGATAATGAGCCAAGAAGTAAGCAATACTATAAACTCGTCAGAATTGAAGATGTTGTCCCTACGTCTAATTCTGCTAATTATGATTTTTTACGATAAACCATAAGCGCAATGAAACGCAAAATTGTCACTTTTTCTGCTATAGTTATAGCACTATGTATCTTATGTATAGTCAAAGCCCCGTATTGGCTGTGGAGTATAGGGGGATTTGAAGACGAGAGGTTTTTTATATTCGCAATTTTTGCACTATTGTCTGGAGTGCTATATTTTTCTATAGGATGTTGTTTCTTGTACGGCAACGTATTTACCCAGTCAAGTAGCGCCATACCGCCGATGTTGGCAGCCAAGTTTATTGATCATTACAAAAAAGTGGAAATAAAACTTAAATCTTCGATAAAAGAAACAACCTTCTGCTTTGTAATACTTTTCGTAACCTTTGGAGGATTATCTTTATATTTGGTTGGAAAATTTGATGATTATTTAGCTTATGGTGATTGTCTTTTCACTAAATACCGTGGAGAAGTCTCTAGCTTATACACAAAGGATGGTAGAACTATAGTGGACAATAAACATTATTATTTGGATTTTACTAAGCATGAAGATTGTATGTTATCGGATTTTGACATAGGAATAGATGAACCTTATTATAACCACAAATCCTGTGTAATAGAATGTCCTGGAGGACCTTATTTCTGCTATATTAAAAAAGTAAAAATAGATCAAAAAAGTAAAGGAGAAAGCTACGAGTATAATAAATACGACAATAGGGTATACTATCAATACGAAGATTATAGGATTGATTATTTAATAGCAATCTATAATAGCGCAGGTTCGTACATAGATGATTATGAGGATGATTTCAGATTCGAATATTTTCCTAATAAGAAAAAAATTGACGGGAAAGAATATTCTTATTGGCTATATGGAGATGACATAGAAAGAGAATATGAATTTGCGGAAAAATTAGGGAAAATGGTTGCTGAATACTTGACAGATTATATCTCTGAAATGAATAAAGAAAAGCAAACCCCAGAGTATGAGAGGGAAGTAACTCCTCAACCCGCACCTCAGTCTGCACCTCAACCAACTCCTCAGCCTAAACCTTCTCCTGTGCCAGTTCAAGTGTTTAAAAAATGCTGGAGTTGTTTGGGAGGTGGCCAATGCGGCACTTGTTATGGTAGTGGAAGCATATATTATCCTTATCCGACTGGAGAACAGAGATGCCCTGTATGTGGAGGGACAGGAAGATGCAATATATGTGCAGGTCGTGGAGGAGAGTATATTGTTGAATATCACTAACTCTAACAAGCTGTTATAAGTTTGTCTTCTCCCAAAGATTATTCTTTTCACAGACGATAATCTTTGGGAGATAGATTTTTAACTTATATATACTCTATATCATAAACGAACAATAAAACGAGAGATTAGAAATATATGGCATTCTGTAAAACTATGAACAAGACAACTTCTCAAAAACTTCAATTAGGCTTTGACCTAACCCTATGCGGTCTATGTTTGCTGCTTACATTGCATAGCTACGCCTACTTATCTGCTATGTGGAGCCTATGGCTACTACGTATGTGGACTAGCATACTCTTGTACAGACGTAGCACCATGGCTGCCTATGCCATCGGGTTATCAGCCATCGTAGGATTACTGGCATTTACACTGGCACCTGGTTTCTTGGCAATGGTAATGGATGTATTGAGAGTCGTCGTGTCTCTCTTTGGTGGCGAAGGGCATATGCTGGAGCGTGAGATATGGGACAATGCCTATGAACAGGGCTACATCCGTGGTGCCCGACACGTGATAGGCTGGCTCACCTACCTGTGGCTGGTAGTGTGTCCATTGATACAATACATCGTTCTCGCTGCAAAAAAGCGGCTAATACAGTCTTCGTGGAGCAAGCGCAGTAGTATACTTCTATGCTTATATCTGATGGGAATGATGTGCTTAACCCTAATTGGTGGTTATAGAAGTTTCGTACATCTCTTTATCGCTACTTGTGGAATGTGTGCATTGCCCTATCTGTTCAAGGATATTGACATCAAGCATCTGCTTACTCGTGTCGAAGCTTCGTATGTCATGTTGCTACTCGTATTGGTGGTAGCTTATGTCTCGGGAAGTAATATCTCACGACAAGCAGTAGTGGCAGTCATCGCCCTTCCGGCAGTGTGCTTTGCCATCTTTAACTATGCTTGTAGTCGTCGCCTCGTATATCAAGAGATGGCGTTGGTTATGTTGGGTAGCATGACGTTTTGGTTGGCACAATATACGACGAATATGTTTCGCATATCGCTCTTGATTCTTTCATTGGGGTTGATAGGTGTGTCTGTTGGTTTGTTTATCCAT
>JAZRRI010000011.1:0-21955 GCA_045650605.1 Bacteroidaceae bacterium
ACTAAACAATTTACTTAGATTCCAATTATTGATTATATCTATTTTTTGTTCCATACCACTATGCTTTGATTATACAAAATTATGAATTATTTCATTTCTAAGGTTTATTATAAACGAGAAGTAACATGATGGATACATCAAAAATCATCCTCGTATTCTAATAATCAGTAAGGTGTCGTATGTTTCGTCATACGACCTATCCAAACAACTCCTCATAAATCACGCTACAAGCTGCCAATCCAAAGCGAACTTTCCTTTTTCTATATATGTGTAGGCTAGCATAATGGTATTATTCGTTTTTCTTCAGTTTGTCAAAGTTGAGGTATCTGTCATAGAAGCGTTCGAAGACTACGCGATATTCATCAGGACAATTGATGATTATTGCGTTTACAAAATCCTCCAAATATGCTTGTTTTATCTTGTTCTTGTACTCATTACGCAGTACATTAGTCAAAGACTCTAACTCTTTTTTAGTTGTAGGATGTTTTTGTGGAGCAAGGATAATAGAATATGACAATAAACCTTCTTTATGTCCATACATCTCACTCAGAAGGAAATTACGATAGATTTGTGTAAGCGGGGTGTCACCTTTTACTATGCTTTGCTCTTCATCAGCGTTAAAGCATTTGAGTTCCTTTACCGCCTCAATGCTTTTTACGCGGGGAATCTTCTTCCCATTTTCATCCCTGTCATAGGCTACGTTAGTGCCAAGATTCTCGGAGTATTTTGTCTCTATGGCAATGAATCCGTTTTTGCCATGTTCGTCTTCGAATCTTATGATTGCATCCATTGCGCTCTTGTCTCCGGTCAATTCCTTATATTCCTTAGGAATGAATTCCAATTCTACTTCCGTTACTTTGTGTATGGGATAGTTAGGGAGAGCGGCTTTTATTACTTTAGTTGCAATTTTGGAAGATTCTTTAAGCATCTGTTGTAATGGGCAGAACAAATTGAATGCCATAGGTTGGCTCGAAAGGAGATTATTGAAGAGCCTGTCCGATTCGATGGTTTCGTATGGCTTCTTGTTCTCGGGATTTACACGTTTCTTTGCATAGTCGAATGCATACCCGGTAAGGAAGTTCTTCCAACACCCTTCCTTGGGAATCTCCCCGTTGCTGATGTAGTTGCCGTAATAATGCACATTGCCATATCTGTCTGTATATGGACGTATTTCTTCATCAATCTCTACACGATAAATTGATTGCAATTTACGACAATCTGCTACAAAACGCGAATCTCCGTTATATTCCTCTCCGTACTCCTTCTCCATCTTTATTAAATTTTATTAGCAAGTTCAAAATTTATCGCGTTCTATTAATCCGTTTTTTTGACCATTCGAACAATATACGGGATGCCGCGTTAAAGTCAACTGTCTCGCCGTTTTTGTACTTCAAGAAAGTCTCTGTAATTACGCGCTCCTCAGTCGATGCCACCTTGAGCAGTTGGCTTTGATGCTTGATGTAGTTCCCTGTCTGCTTGAAAACGATAGCCTGCACCACAAAAGATGCGGCTTTGTACAATCCTTTCAGAATCTCCTCGCTCTTTTCGTGCAACATATTGTGCACGCACCCGTGGTAGATGTTGCCTGCGCCCATCTTTATGGCTCTATCGATAGCCGCATTGTCAATCAACGGAAGCAAATCGTCCAGACTTCCCTTTATGGCGATGGTGTCGTGATAGAACTGGAAAAGGTCTGAAGGCTCCCAGTTAAGGATTTCGCCCTTGCCCGAAACAAAACCACAGATAAGTTCTCTATGGGGCAAAGTGTCCAACATATCGTGATAAGCCTGAATGTCCTGCGCATTCAGTTCATCAAGAATCACTACAACATCGATATCGCTGGTATCTGTTGCCTCGCCTCGGCCATAACTGCCCTGCAGGCCCACAAACCAGACACGATTGTCAAAAACTTCATTCAGTTTCTGCAGAAACTCATTCATCCAAACATTTATATCTATCATACTCTTCTTTTTTTATATCATCAACATTATTCACCCTTCGGCTTTTTCTGTTTTCATCTCTTTTTATGTATTACAAAGATACTTCATTGCCTGATATTATTGCTGTTCCAGGAAAAGAAAAATAAACTTTGTTTGCATGTTTACCTGTGCATGAAGTAGAGAACAGCTTTGCCAAATTTTGATTCATATATATATAATTGTATGGCTTGTTACTGCGGTACTTGGTGAGCGCAAATTGCTCACCTCTACAAGCGACATTTTACCCTAAAATTGTGGCGAATGGCATATATATAACTTTTGAAAATTAATAATTCGTATACTTATGAAATTGTAGATAAATACATTGAATATTAATAATATAAATAATGTGATTTGCTGGGAAATACGCTTTTTCTATTATATTAGGCTTGAAAATGCCGGCAATTTGGCGATAGGGTTATTTTTTATTCTTATATTTCTTTCTCCGGCTCATGCTTTACCTGGATTCCTTTATTTTTTTCAGGCAAAATAATCAAAAAAAGCAATATTTGATGTTTTGGTTTAACAAACAATAAGTATTATGTGGATATACAAGGAGTTAATTGTGTTTTGTTGATGTGATGCATTGATTAAAGGCTTTATGCCGGATGGAAGAGGAAATGAGGCATTTTTAAAACAGACATGAGATATATTCCATACGGTCGAATGACACGAATGATGAGTTTTGAAGTGTTGGGTCAACATCTATATTATTACCTAAATTGTATAGCAAAGCCACCAGGTAATGTTGATTACTTGGTGGCTGTCTGTAATATTGACCGTATGGCTCCCGTTTACTCAACGTACAGCACAAGTCCTTTCAGGTATTCGCCCTCCGGGTGGTAGATGCTTACGGGGTGGTCGGCGGGCTGTGTCAACTGGTGCAGGATGCGCACGTTGCGCTTTGCCATAGCGGCGGCGGTGAACACTGCGGTACGGAAGTTCTCTTTGCTCACCACCTGTGAACAAGAGAATGTGAAGAGGATGCCGCCCGGCTGAATCTTCTCAATAGCCTTGGCATTGAGGCGGCGGTAGCCTATGAGCGCGTTGCGCAGGCTGTCGCGGTGCTTGGCAAATGCGGGCGGGTCAAGAATGATGAGGTTGTAGTTGTTGCCCATGCGGTCGAGGAAGTCAAACGCGTCCTCGGCATACGCAGTGTGGCGTGTGTCGCCGGGGAAGTTTATTTCCACGTTGGCATTGGTGAGGTCTATGGCTTTTGACGAGCTGTCGACCGAGTGTACAATCTCGGCACCGCCACGCAGGGCATAGATTGAGAAGCCGCCTGTGTAGCAGAACATGTTGAGCAGTTTGCGCCCCTTGGCATACTTCTCCAGCAGTGAGCGGTTCTCGCGCTGGTCTACGAAGAAACCGGTCTTTTGTCCGCGCAACCAGTCGATGTGGAACTTGAGGCCATACTCGGTTGATATGTTGCCGGCATTGCCGCCCAGGATGTAGCCGTTGTCCTTGTTTATGTCGGCCTTGTAGGGTAGGGTGGTGTCCGATTTGTAGTAGATGTTCTTGAGTTTGTCGCCGAGCACCTCCTGCATTGCCTTGGCAATCTCCATGCGGCTTACGTGCATTCCCACGCTGTGGGCCTGCATCACGGCAGTGTCGCCATAGATGTCGACGATGAGGCCGGGAAGGTTGTCGCCCTCGCCGTGTACAAGGCGGTAGGTGTTGTTGTCTTCGCGTGATGATATGCCGGTGCGTTCGCGCAGGTCGAAAGCGGTGGCTATGCGGCGGGTCCAGAATGTCTGGTCAACGGGTTCGTCATTGAAGGTGAGCACGCGCACGGCTATGCTGCCTACTTGCACGTGCCCACGCGCGATGAACTTATGGTCGTTGGTGTACACTGTCACCACGTCTCCCTCTTCGGGTTTGCCCTCGATGCGCTGTATGGCACCCGAGAATATCCAAGGGTGGAAGCGTTGCAGTGATTCTTCTTTACCACGTTTGAGTATTACGGCTTTTTCCATGTTATCTTTGGTTTAATTCGTTGTAAATCTTAAGGCATGCCCACGCGTCGGTGGCTGCATAGAGCTTCTGCTTGTCGGTGAGCACGTCGTTCTCCCAGTTGCTCAGCTGCTGGCTTTTTGAGATGCGTTGTGCAAAGATTATTGCAAAAATCTTTTGCAGGCTCTTCTCCTCAATGCCGAACTTTTCCACCTCGTTCTGCAGGTCGATGAAACTGCCGGCCTTGAACTTGCGCCGTTTGCAGAGGCCCTGATAGTCGTCGTGTAGCGAGAGGCCTATCTTTTTTATGCTGCTGTTCTCAAGGAAGGCAACAAGTGAGTCGGGTATCCCGGTGCGGTTCAGGCGAATGAGAAAACAGGTGTCGGCTGTGGACAACTGTATGAGCGACACGTCGTGCTGCACCCCCTTACGGAACGAAGGGCGTGTCTCGGTGTCAATGCCCACGGCGCTCTCCTGCGACAGGGCTTTCATAGCCTGCTCCACAGCGGCTGCGGTGTCAATGGTTATTATGCGTCCATCGAAAGCCACGGTGGGCATTGTGCTTATCTCTGCTTTTTCTATGCGTGCTTTATAGCTCATTTCCCTCTTCTTCCTCGTCGTCAAGTGATGTGTTGTATCTGATGTCGTGTAGTGCACGCAGTGTGTTTGTGAGTGTCTGTCCCCAGTATTGGCGGAAGTGTTCGTTGCACTCGATGATGGCATCGTGCATTGTCTCGTTTATACCGAGCTGGAACAGGCATACGAAGTTCTTGATGTCCTGGTAAATGTCGGCAATGTCCTCCGATATGCTCTTGGTGATTGGTGTGTCACTGTATTTCATATCGCTGACAAAGACATCGAGGTATGAGTCCTTGTCGGCCAGCAGGTCGAGCATTGTCATGCGTACAATCTCGTAGCTGTCCTCCGATACAAAATCCTCCAGGTCGTCGTCGCTCGTGCGTTCCTCGTCGGGCAGCATTTGTGCCTTGATGTAGAGTAGCGGCAGCAGCTTTAGCAGTGTGTCGACAAAGTCCTTGCGGGTGTGTTCGTTGCTGCGCTCGATGTAGGCGCAGAACTCGGCAGCGACGGTCACAAATTCCACCGTATTGCGCGAAAAAACTATATCCTCTGTTCCTTTCATGATTCCGGGTTTGTCATTTTGCCGCGAAGTTACAAAAAAATAGCGGAGCTGTAGGTAATTGGTATTTGTTTTTTTTGTATCTTCGCGTTTAACTGTGGCAGGTTTTGTCACTTTTTGAATTTTTAAGCGGAAACACGACAGGAATATATGGCAAAAAAGAAAGAAAATAAGGGATTCTTTTACAAAATGAAATTGATGAAGGTGAGGGTGAAGTATTTTCTCTCGCATCAGACCGTGCGCTTCGCGCTTGGTGCGGTGTGTCTTGCGTTTACAATATTCCTTGGCTTCTCGTTGATATCGTTCTTGTGGAGCGGCGGCGGTGACCAGACCATTGTGGAGTCTGTTGCTACAGGTGAGGCTGCCGGCAATGCATCGGGCAAGGGTGGTGCGGTGGTTGCCGATTACCTTGTGAACGGTTGTTTTGGCTGGGCTTCTCTAATAGCTATGCCGTTCTTGGCGCTGCTATCGTGCTCGCTCATGGATTTGCGTTTTGTGCAAGGCGTGCGCAAGGTGCGTTGGGGCGTGATAACGCTGTTTCTGCTCGTTTGGTGCTCGGTACTCTTCGATTTTCTCTTCGGTAACAGTTTTCAGGATAGTTTTATGTTACCCGGCGGCCGCAATGGCGAGGTAATGAAAGACTTTATCTGCGACATGCTTGGTGTCGTGGGGCTCGTGCTTGTACTTCTCCTCTCGGCATTGCTTTTCATGATATACGTATCGCGCAAGACTGTGCCGTTCTTGCAGGGACTCTTCAATTTCTCGCGAAAAAACAGTGCTGAAACTGTTGATGATGAGGAAGGCGAAGAAACGGATGAAGGCGAGGATGAAGATGAGGAGGGTAAAGAAGATAACGACGGTGGCTCCGATGAGGGAAATGCATTGGAGATTGAAGTTGTTACAACTCCCGAACTGATAGAGGATGATGTGGTTGTTGTGGAGACAGATGACGATGAGGTTGATGAAGATCTGGAACTTGCCCGCAGGTTCGATGCCATGGGCGGTGCTGTTGTTCCCGAGGAACATTCGCATGGCGAGACCGTGGAGACCGGCGAGGAGGGGCTTGAGATGGAGGTTGAGGCTGCCGACGGTGATGATGACATGGGAGGCAAGATGCTGCGCCCCATAAACCCAAAGGATGAACTCAGTTACTACAAGCCACCGACACTTGATTTGCTTGACGAGTATGAGCAGGGGGTACACTCCATCGACAAGGATGAGCAGGCCGAGAATGCGAATAGGATTGTGCAGGCATTGAGGAACTTCGGTATAGAAATCAGTTCAATAAAGGCTACCGTTGGTCCAACAATCACTCTCTATGAGATTACCCCAGCGCCGGGTGTCAGAATTTCAAAGATTCGTAACCTTGAGGATGACATTGCCATGAGCCTCTCGGCATTGTGTATACGTATTGTGGCACCAATTCCAGGCAAGGGAACCATTGGTATTGAGGTGCCCAATGCCCACAAGCAGATTGTTCCGATGATGTCGTTGCTCAACAGCCGCAAATATAAGGAAACCGATATGGCATTGCCGCTTGCGCTTGGCAAGACTATCTCGAACGAGGTTTACATGGTGGACATGGCCAAGATGCCTCACTTGCTTGTTGCCGGTGCAACGGGTATGGGTAAATCGGTCGGTTTGAATGCGATAATTACATCGTTGCTCTACAAGATGCACCCTGCTTACCTCAAGTTTGTGATGGTTGACCCCAAGATGGTGGAGCTCAGTCTTTACAGTGTGTTGGAGAAGCACTTCCTTGCAAAGCTCGAGGGTGAGGATGAACCCATTATCACCGACGTGAACAAGGTGGTGCGTACTCTCAAGTCGCTCTGTGTGGAGATGGATAACCGTTACAAACTGTTGCAGCTGGCATCGGTGCGTTCGGTAAAGGAGTATAACGAGAAGTATTTGAACAAGGAACTGCTGCCTACAAAGGGGCACCGTTTTATGCCATATATTGTGGTGATTATAGACGAGTATGGCGATTTGATGATGACTGCCGGTCGCGAGGTGGAGCAGCCCATTGCGCGTATTGCACAGAAGGCGCGTGCTGTGGGTATACACATGATTATCGCTACACAGCGCCCTACAACAAACATCATCACCGGTACCATCAAGGCAAACTTCCCGGCACGAATGGCGTTCAGAGTCATATCTACAATTGACTCGCGTACTATTCTCGACCGTTCGGGTGCCAACCAGCTGCAGGGTAGGGGCGACATGCTCTTCCTTGCCGGTAACGACCCCGTGCGTGTGCAGTGCGCGCTTGTTGAGACAAAAGAGGTTGAGCGTGTGTGTGCACATATTGCAAAGCAGCAGGGCTATCAGTCGGCATATATTCTGCCCGAGCCCGATGAGGTTGCCGATTTTGGCGATGGCGGTGGTGGCGGTTCTGCCCGTGGCGACATTAGCCCCGACAAACTTGACCCGCTTTTTGCCGATGCGGCACGCGTAGTGGTGCTTGCGCAGCATGGCTCGACATCGCTCATACAGCGCAAGTTGGAGATTGGATTCAACCGTGCAGGCCGAATAATGGACCAGTTATGCCGCATGGGTATTGTTGGCGAACAGGAGGGCAGCAAACCTCGCCAGGTGCTGTGTGCCGATGAGGCCGACCTTGAATTCCGCCTGAAGTCAATGTTGTAAACGCTTATATATATAAGGTATGAGATATATATTGTTTCTGCTTATCGCAATGCTGCAGTTGCCGCTATTCGCTCAGAATGGTGCCGACAAGGCTAATGCTCTGCTCGACAGGGCGCTGGCGGGTTTGAAAGCCGATGTTCCTGTGCGCATGGACTATACCTACAGACTGCTCGATGAAGACGGCGAGGCATTGCAGGATGATAGGGGTGTCATTTATGTCGGCAATGGCTGCTATGCTCTCCTGATGCAGGATATGAAGGTGTGGTGCGACGGTGCAACACAGTGGAGTTACATGCGCGAGGTGGACGAGGTGTATGTGACCGATGCGGCTTCGGACGAGGCGCAGAATCTCTCTCCGCTCTACATTATGGAGTACTATCGCACCGGGCGCACGGTTTCACTTGCCGATGATGGTGCTGTTGCCGTTGTGACTTTGCAACCGATGGCCGACGATGGAACGGAGAGCGTGGAGCTGCACATACGCAACAACGACAATCGTCTTGTGAAGATGATTATATATATGCCCGGTCAGGGAGGTGTCGAGGTGTTGCTCGACGGCTATGCGGCAAAATGCGGCGCAGACGCTGATGTCTTTACCTGTCCGCTTGATGATTACCGTGCAGCCGAGATTATTGATATGAGATAATGATTAAAAATATAAATATTATGAACAGTACAAAATGTTTGATTATCGGTTCCGGCCCTGCCGGATACACAGCGGCAATCTATGCCTCACGTGCTAACCTTTCGCCTGTGCTTATCGAGGGCATGCAGCCCGGCGGTCAGCTCACACAGACAACGGTGATTGAGAATTTCCCCGGCTTCCCACATGGTATAACAGGTCCCGAGCTGATGGAGAATATGCGTCAGCAGGCAATCAATGTAGGTGCGGATGTCCGTTCCGGTAGTGTAGTGGAGGTCGATTTCGAGTCGTTGCCCTACAAGGTTACACTCGATGACGGCAAGGTTATTGAGGCCGAGACTGTGATTATTGCAACAGGCGCGGCTGCCAAGTATCTTGGCTTGAGCGACGAGATAAAGTATCAGGGTATGGGTGTGAGCGCCTGTGCTACATGCGACGGTTTCTTCTATCGCAAGAAGATTGTTGCCGTAGTGGGTGGTGGCGACACAGCCTGCGAGGAGGCAAACTATCTTGCTTCTTTGGCTGCCAAGGTTTACCTCATTGTCCGCAAGCCCTATCTGCGTGCCTCAAAGGCTATGCAGGACCGCACATTGGCCAACCCGAAGATTGAGGTGTTGTTTGAGCATAACACCGAGGGCCTCTTCGGCGAGAATGGTGTAGAGGGTGCACATGTTGTGTACCGTAAAGGCGAGGCCGATGAAAAACGCTATGACATTGCAATCGACGGTTTCTTCCTTGCTATCGGTCACAAGCCGAACTCTGATGTTTTCAAGAAGTACCTGAAGACCGACGAGACCGGTTTCTTTGTTCCTGCCGATGAAAGCGGTGTGAAGACACTTGTTCCCGGCGTGTTTGTGGCCGGTGACGTTGCCGACCCTCACTATCGCCAGGCTATCAATGCTGCTGCAAGCGGTTGCCGTGCGGCAATGGAGGCCGAGCGTTACTTGTCGAGCAAGTAATGATTGGGCGGGGAAAGTGCAAAAGGACAGCAACGCCTTAAAGGGAAATATGCTTTTAGCCTTTTTGGCTCTTTTAGGTCTTGTATGGGTTATTTGGTAAATTCTGCAAAGATTTTGGCACATTTGTTTCGCTATGTCGGGGAAATGTGCTACCTTTGCACCCGATTTAGTCCGTAGGGGTTGGAGAAGTCGTGCCCACGAAGGGAGCGCACCTCGCGGAATTCACAATAAAAGCGATTAAAATAAATGTACGCAATTGTTGAGATTAACGGACAGCAGTTCAAGGCCGAGGCTGGCAAGAAGCTGTTCGTGCACCACATCAAGGGTGCTCAGAACGACACAACCGTTGAGTTTGACCGCGTGTTGTTGTTGGACAAGGAAGGCGCAGTAACAGTAGGTGCTCCTACAGTAGAAGGCGCAAAGGTAGTTTGCTATATCGGCAATGTTCGTGAGCAGAAGATTGTTCGCAAGTCTAAGGACGGTCAGAACATCGTTACAACACGCGAAATCAACCCTGCATTGGTTAAGGGTGACAAGGTGTTGGTGTTCCACAAGCGTCGTCGTAAGGGCTACCGCAAGCTGAACGGTCACCGTCAGCAGTTCACAGAGTTAGTTGTAAAGGAAATTATCGGTTAATTTTTAAAGTTTAAACAGTATGGCACATAAGAAAGGTGTTGGTAGTTCAAAGAACGGCCGTGAGTCAGCAAGTCAGCGACTTGGTGTTAAGATCTGGGGTGGCCAGGCATGTAAAGCCGGTAATATCATCGTTCGTCAGCGTGGTACAGTTCACTATCCTGGTGCAAACACCGGTATGGGTAGCGATCACACTCTCTACGCTTTGGTTGACGGTGTTGTAACTTTCAAGCGTGGCAAGAACGACAAGAGCTACGTTTCTGTTACTCCATTTGCAGAGCAGAACTGATTATAATGTCAGTTGACTTAAAGGCAATCCTTCAAAAAAGGGTTGCCTTTTTTGTATTATTTTTTCAATTTGCTATTGAAAATTAATAAATAGTTGTATTTTTGTAAATTAGAGAATGGATTTCAGATATTATTTGTAAAATACTAAAACAATATAACCATGCTTACATTAAAAGTTATCTCACAGGAGACCGAGAAGGTGTTGAAGGGTCTTGAGAAGAAGCATTTCAAGAATGCGAAAGAGACAATTGAGAAAGTACTTGAACTCGATAAGGAGCGCCGTGCGGCGCAGCAGGAACTTGATACCGTTCTTGCGCAGAACAAACAGCTTGCTGCAAAGATTGGCCAGTTGATGAAGGCCGGTGCTGCCGACGAGGCAAACGCAGTGAAGGAAGAGGTTGCCACTCTCAAGGCAAAGGCTGCCGAGTTGCAGGAGAAGATGGATGCCGCTGCCGAAAGCCTGCAGCAGGTGCTCTATACAATCCCTAACATCCCATATGACGAGGTGCCCGAGGGTGCTGTTGCCGAGGACAATGTGGTTGAGAAGACCGGCGGTATGGAGACTGTTCTACCCGAGAATGCTCTCCCGCACTGGGAACTCGCAAAGAAGTATGACCTCATTGACTTTGACCTTGGTGTAAAGATTACCGGTGCAGGTTTCCCTGTATACAAAGGCAAGGGCGCGCAGTTGCAGCGTGCGCTCATCAACTTCTTCCTCGACGAGGCTCGCGCAGCTGGTTATGTGGAGATTATGCCTCCTACAGTTGTTAATGCGGCTTCGGGCTACGGTACAGGCCAGCTCCCCGACAAGGAGGGACAGATGTACCACTGCGGTCTCGACGATTTGTATCTCATCCCGACAGCCGAGGTTCCCGTGACAAATATCTACCGCGACGTTATCCTTGACGAGAAACAGCTCCCTATCAAGAACTGCGCATACACACAGTGTTTCCGTCGCGAGGCGGGTTCATATGGCAAGGACGTGCGTGGCTTGAACCGTCTCCACGAGTTCTCAAAGGTTGAGATTGTACGCATTGACACCCCCGAGCACAGCAAGGAGTCGCACAAGGAGATGCTTGAGCACGTTGAGGGTCTATTGAAGAAACTGGAGCTCCCATACCGCATCCTCCGTCTTTGCGGTGGCGACATGAGCTTCACTGCAGCACTCTGCTTCGACTTCGAGGTCTATTCCGAGGCTCAGCAGCGTTGGCTTGAGGTCTCTTCAGTGTCTAACTTCGACAGCTATCAGGCTAACCGCTTGAAGTGCCGCTATCGCAATGCCGACAAGAAGACCGAGCTCTGCCACACACTCAACGGTTCTGCACTTGCACTTCCACGTATAGTGGCAGCTCTCCTTGAGAATAACCAGACACCCGAGGGTATACGTATACCAAAGGCATTGGTTCCTTATTGCGGTTTTGACATAATTGATTAAAGTTTACTAAAAAGGTGATAACTGCGTTATGCGCAACCTGTCATACAGGCGCAGGAACGAGGGTGCTCAAACTGCATTGTTTGTCATACTGAGTGTAGCGAAGTATCTATAAAACCGTGAACAAGTAGATTTTTCACTTCGTTGACTTTAGCCCCTTCGGGCGTCGACCGTTGGTTCAAAATGACATTTACCGCGTTGCCTGTCATGCAGAGCGCTGCGAAATATCTCAAACATCGGTGAGGCTAAATTATACTGTATGGGCGGGGTTTGCCCGCCCGTTACAATTAATAACAGACTAAAACATTATTATGTACAGGATAGTATCAAAAGAGCAGTTCTCGGAAAAGGTCTTCCGTCTGCGTGTAGAGGCTCCGCTCATTGCAAAGGCATACAGAGCCGGTAACTTTGTTATTGTGAGAGTTGGCGAGAAGGGCGAGCGCATTCCGTTGACCATTGCACACGCCGATACCGAGAGGGGTATCATCACTCTTGTAATACAGAAGGTGGGCTTGAGTTCAAGCCGTCTGTGCGACCTCAACGAGGGCGATTGCATCACCGATGTTGTAGGTCCACTTGGTCAGGCTACACACATTGAGAACTTCGGTACTGTTGTGTGTGCCGGCGGTGGTGTGGGTGTAGCGCCAATGCTGCCCATTGCTACGGCGCTCAAAAAGGCGGGTAACCGTGTAATCTCGGTGCTTGCAGGCCGTTCAAAGGATTTGATTATCCTTGAAAAGGAGGTGCGCGAGGTGTCGGACGAGGTTATCATCATGACCGATGACGGCTCATACGGCGACAAGGGTCTTGTTACCGAGGGTATCGAACGTGTCATCAAGCGCGAAAAGGTTGACCACTGCGTAGCCATTGGTCCTGCCATAATGATGAAATTCGTGTGCAAGCTCACCAAGCAGTACGAGATTCCAACCGTTGTATCCTTGAACACTATCATGGTCGACGGTACAGGTATGTGCGGTGCATGCCGTGTGACAGTGGGCGGAAAGACAAAGTTCGTTTGTGTGGATGGCCCGGAGTTCGACGGTCACGAGGTGGATTTTGACGGAATGATGCAGCGCCTGGGCTCTTTCAGGTCACAGGAGGCTCATGAGATAGAGAAACTTGAGAAGGTGGAGGAGTGCGCGAGTGAGTGCGACGAACTCACAAACCGCGATGCGGCCTGGCGTGTTGAACTCCGTAATAAAATGAAACCAAAGGAGCGCACTGCCATTGAGCGCTGTCCAATGCCCGAACTTGAGCCTGCTTACCGTGCAACAAAGTTGCGCGAAGAGGTAAACACCGGCTTTACAAAGGAGATGGCGCTTGTTGAGGCACAGCGTTGTCTCGACTGCCCAAAGCCTGCCTGCATGGAGGGCTGCCCCGTGAGCATCAACATTCCTTCGTTTGTGAAGAATATTGAGCGCGGCGAGTTCATCAAGGCTGTCCAGGTTCTCAAGATGACAAGTTCGCTCTCTGCAGTGTGTGGCCGTGTATGCCCACAGGAGAAACAGTGCGAGAGCAAGTGTATACACCTTAAGATGGGGCACAAGGCTGTAGCTATTGGTGGCTTGGAACGTTTCGCAGCCGACTATGCACGTGAGAGCGGCGAGATGCCAGCTCCACAGGTCGCTGCATCCAACGGCATCAAGGTGGCTGTTGTCGGTTCAGGCCCTGCCGGCCTTTCATTTGCCGGTGACATGGCAAAACTTGGCTATGCAGTGACAGTTTATGAGGCATTGCATGAGATTGGCGGTGTGCTCAAGTATGGTATCCCCGAGTTCCGTTTGCCCAATGCAATCGTAGAACACGAGATTGAGAACCTGCGTGCAATGGGTGTCGAGTTTGTGAAGGACTGTGTTGTGGGCAAGACAATCTCTATCGCCCAGTTGCAGGACGAGGGCTTCAAGGGTGTCTTTGTAGCGTCGGGTGCCGGTTTACCGAACTTCATGAACATCCCGGGCGAGAATTCAAACAACATCATGTCATCGAATGAGTATCTTACACGTGTGAACCTCATGGACGCCTCTAACCCCGAGACCGATACTCCAATATGCATGGGCAAGCGTGTGGCTGTCATTGGCGGCGGTAACACAGCTATGGACTCTGTACGTACAGCGCTCCGTCTGGGGGCCGAGCGTGCGATGATAATCTATCGCCGCAGCGAGGCCGAGATGCCTGCGCGTCTCGAGGAGGTGAAGCATGCAAAAGAGGAGGGTGTAGAGTTCCTTACACTGCATAACCCCATTGAGTATATTGCCGATGAGAAGGGTTGTGTGAAGCAGATTGTACTGCAGAAGATGGAACTTGGCGAGCCCGATGCTTCGGGCCGACGTTCGCCAGTTCCCGTTGAGGGCGCAATTGAGACAATTGACATTGACGTGGCTGTTGTTGCTGTTGGTGTATCTCCCAATCCGCTTGTGCCTACATCGGTCGAGGGCTTGGAACTTGGCCGCAAGAACACCATTGCCGTGAATGAGGACATGCAGTCGTCAATTCCGTTCATCTATGCCGGTGGCGATATTGTGCGCGGTGGTGCAACTGTTATCCTCGCAATGGGCGACGGCCGTCGTGCCGCGGCTGCAATGCATGAGCATTTGAGCAAGTAAAAGCATTTATATAAAAGGAAATCGTTTCCATTCATTGAGAGTGGAAACGATTTTTTATTGCGGTTGTTGAGATTCTTCGCTTTGTTTTGTATGACTGTGTGTGCGTAATTGTCATTTCTAACGCATGTGAGAAATCTATTAACCAGTAGAATAAGATACTTCACTGTACTACTTTACGTTCGGTATGACACCTGTGCGCAGGCAATAAATCTCCCGCTTGCATTATCCTCTTTGTGCTGTCGGTGAGTATCACCTCCCTGATTGAGTCGCTGTAGTCCTGTTGTATACTCTGGAACCTGTGCCAATGGCGGTGTACTTTCCTCACAAATGAGAGCGTCTCCTTCCATCCGTTGAACTGGCCGTTGCGGCAAAGGGTGTCTGTGTAATATTCCGGGTAACTCAAATGGATGAGGAACGAGTCTACATTTGCCTCCCATTTATACCTGTCGTATCCATATTTACGTGCCAGGCGCATGGCATCGTGGATGTATCCGAAGCCGGCGTTGTAGGATGCCAGCTGGAACTTGATGCGTTCCTCGGGTGCCTTTATGGGGCGGAACTGCTTTTCGAGCGACTGCAGCAGCAGGGCTGCTGTCATTATGTTTGTGCGGTTGTCGGTGTGCATGGTGTCGGGGATGCCAAATCCGCGCAATGTCTCGGGCATCACCTGCATTACACCCTGTGCACCTGCATCGGAGACGGCTGTGCTGTCGAAACGCGATTCTGTAAATGCTATTGCTGCTATGAGTGTCCAGTCGTAGCCGGTGCTGTCGGCGGCCTCGCGAAAATGGCTGTCATAGGGCGACAGCGTGGCATAAGGCGACAGGTATGTATATACAGGAACCTCCTGCCATTGTGGTGCAAGGCTGTTGTCCAGCCGCTTTGCGATGAGACTGAACAGTTGTATTGCGACTATTGAAGCGAGCAATGTTGTCGCTGCCGCGAGCAGGTTTCTCTTCTTCATTCCTGTTTCAGGAAATATCCTATCGACATCTGCAACGCCTTGATGGCCTTCTTGTTGTGGCCGCCTTGGGGCATTATAATGTCGGCAAACTTCTTTGTGGGCTCAATGAACTCCCAGTGCATCTCCTTTACAATGCGCTCGTAGCGCTCTATTACGGTCTCGGGTGTGCGGCCGCGCTCAATGACATCGCGGCGAATGAGGCGTATGAGACGGTCGTCGGCATCAGCATCGACAAAGATTTTCAAATCCATCAGTTCGCGCAACTGTGGGTTTACAAGTGCCATTATGCCCTCAACTATTATAACCTCCTTTGGCTCAATGTGTACGGTCTCGGGCTGTCGGGTACAGGTTATGTATGAGTATGTGGGTTGCTCAATGGCCTCGCCCTTGCGCAGCATTGCAATCTGCTCCACCAGCAAATCCCAATCGAATGCATCGGGGTGGTCAAAGTTAATGAACTGGCGCTCCTCGACGGGAACGTCGCTACTGTCCTTGTAGTACGAATCCTGTGGAATCACAGCCACCGAACCCGCGGGCAATGAATTTACTATCTCCTTAACAACGGTGGTCTTTCCCGAACCTGTACCGCCTGCAATGCCAATTATATACATTTTGTGTTGTCTTGTTCTTTTTACAAATATAGGCCTTTTTATTAAAAAACAGAGCTACTTTTTGCCAAAAAAACACATTCTTTCTTGCAGTGTGCATTTTTTATCCAATCAAGTTAGTGTTAATTAAATATTTTATTAATTTTGCAAAGAGTTACACCCGTTAGGGTGGAAAAGCGAGATTATTCAACTACTTTAAAGTATTAAATAACTATGGTAAATTACAAAGAATTAGGTCTTGTAAACACAAGAGATATGTTTGCAAGAGCAATTGAGGGTGGTTATGCTATCCCAGCGTTCAACTTCAACAACATGGAGCAGATGCAGGCTATCATCAAGGCTGCTGTTGAGACAAAGTCTCCTGTTATCCTTCAGGTTTCAAAGGGTGCTCGTCAGTATGCTAACGCTACTTTGCTCCGTTACATGGCGCAGGGTGCTGTAGAGTATGCTAAGGAGCTCGGTTGCGAGAATCCTGAGATTGTTCTTCACCTCGACCACGGTGATACATTCGAGACTTGCAAGAGCTGTATCGACTCTGGTTTCTCTTCAGTGATGATTGACGGTTCACACCTCCCATACGAGGAGAACGTTGCTCTTACAAAGAAGGTTGTTGAGTATGCTCACCAGTTCGACGTAACTGTAGAGGGCGAGCTCGGCGTGTTGGCAGGTGTTGAGGACGAGGTTTCTTCGGACCACCACACATACACAGACCCAGAGGAGGTTATCGATTTCGCTACACGCACAGGTTGCGACTCTTTGGCTATCTCAATCGGTACTTCACACGGTGCTTACAAGTTTACTCCCGAGCAGTGTACTATTGACCCAGTTACAGGTTTGATGGTTCCTCCTCCACTTGCTTTCGACGTTTTGAAGGCTGTTGAGGCTAAGCTCCCTGGTTTCCCAATCGTTCTTCACGGTTCTTCTTCAGTTCCACAGGACGAGGTTGCTACCATCAACAAGTTCGGTGGTGCGTTGAAGGCTGCTATCGGTATCCCCGAGGAGTGGTTGCGTGAGTCTGCAAAGTCTGCAGTATGTAAGATTAACATCGACTCTGACTCTCGTCTTGCTATGACTGCTGCTATCCGCCAGACATTTGCTGAGAAGCCAGCTGAGTTCGACCCACGTAAGTACCTCGGTCCGGCTCGCGACAACATGGAGAAGATGTACAAGCACAAGATTATCAACGTGCTTGGTTCTGATGGCAAGCTCGCTAAGTAATATCTCAATTCATTACATTAAAAAGGTGATAACTGCGTTACGCGGTAAGGCGTAAATCCTCATTTACGCTTAGTAAACTCAGCTTTCCGCCTAAACCGCAAGCCTTGTTCTCGCACTTTTTTTAAGAATTGATTGATAATGTAAAACAGGGATAGGTGATAGCCTGTCCTTGTTTTTTGTTGTTTTTACTGTGTTATGCTCAATTTTGTAAGCAGTCATTTAGGAAACTAAACTCCTGCTTCCAAAATTTTCGCAAGCACACTGCCTTTGGCGAGCCTTGGCTGCGCTCGCGGTAAAACGTTATAGTGAACTTTACGTTTAGCTTGCTTGGTGTAAGCCTTACATCTACACTTATTAAAATAACAAATTGATAATTGACAAGGATAGGCTTCGGTCTATCCTTGTTTTTTTGTGTTTAAACATTTTCTTAGAATTTAAGAAGGTGTTGATTTGTTTTTATAAAAACATTAATTACCTTTGCAAAAGACTCAGCCGGTCCGCAAGGGTTGGTGGGTGACATTTTGGATTCAATCACGGTGTTTGGCAAATGTCATTAATGCCGTTATTGAGAAAAGGACGTTAACGGACGTAATCTTCAAGTCTTCAAATCTCGCAAATTTGACAAACCCAAGAAGATGCGGCAACGGGACGTCTGCGTTGGGTGTATTATATCCGCGCGTCACTGAACAAAGTGGCAAGCATCTTTGTATAATATGTCACGACGTGGGCTGGCTGCGTTGCTTATCCTTGGGTGGAGGCAATGCGAGAGCCTGAAGACTGGGATGAGCGAGAAGTAGAAACTCCCACGTCTTTTTTTGTATCCATACTCAAATTCACACTATTTATTTACGCCGAATTTGGGGAGTTCATAGGCAACTTAAATTTCATTTACTATGAAAAGGATGTTTATGATTTTTGCATTTTTGGCTATGTGCTCATTTGTGAAAGCCCAGTATTGGGGTAGCTATAATAACTATTCGTACGAAATGAATAGATTAAATCAGCAATTGATGCAACAGGCTGCTCAGTCTTTTTATTATCAGCAACAACAGTGGTCGCAGCAATATCAGGAAGCTCAGCAACGTTATCAGCGTCAACAAGAAATTCAACAACATCAAATGCAGTATCAGAATACATACCAAAATAATTCTGATAGAATATCAAAACAATAACAGAAACAATTCTAACAGCAGTAAATCGCGAGGAAGCAGAACCTGCGGTCAATGTAACGGTACTGGAAAAGTTATTGACAATACCGTTTCGCTTGGACTTTAGAAGTGGTGCTCTGAGTGCAATAGAAAGGTGTCTGCAGGTCATTATCATGCTACATGTCCTGGATGTAAAGGGCGTGGTAGTTGGTAGTCAATCCGATTGTTCATCTTTCTACCACTGTATTATGATGAATGATGTACTTTAAGTAGGTGTTATGTTGTTTGTAAATACAACAATACTGATTGTAGAATTCTGATATTTAATACCGTTAAGAATAAAGTTTATTAAACATTGTTATTATGGCTAAAGATTTGGTTAAATTTCTATGTCTGTCATTTGTTCTAATGTTCGTGATGGCTTTTTCTTCTTGTGAAGAAGATATAGATTTGGATAATGAAGAAACATCAAGTATTAAGGTTAATAATAATGGTTACCCATATGTCGATTTAGGTCTTAGTACCTATTGGGCTACATACAATATAGGAGCATATTATTCTACAGATCAAGGTGACTTGTATGCATTTGGAGAAACGACTGTTAAAAGTTCATACACCAATTCTAACTACATAGGTGGCTATTATGATGTTGCCAACATAGAATGGCGAGGAGATTGGCGTTTGCCGACTGAGAGTGAACTCAATGAACTTCTCTCAAACTGCTCTTGGGATTTAAATACAAGAAATGGAGTTGAAGTCATGACTGCAACAGGACCTAATGGCAATTCAATAGATTTACCATATTATTCCTATATTATGGATGAAGGGTATCACGGTTGGTATTGGTCTTCAACATCATATTCTTCTTCAAAGGCGTATTGTATGCATTTCGATAGAAATACTATTAGTACAGGAACACATGATAAGTACAATGGATTTTTGGTTAGGGCTGTCATAACAAAT
Organism: Bacteroidaceae bacterium; assembly: GCA_045650605.1. Taxonomy (GTDB): domain Bacteria; phylum Bacteroidota; class Bacteroidia; order Bacteroidales; family Bacteroidaceae; genus HGM04593. The sequence continues at coordinate 19,179 of JAZRRI010000011.1, forward strand.
CCCAATTACTCAAGTTCCAGCAATGGAGGTAGTGGAGAAACTAATAATGGAGGTGGTGGCTCAACTTCATACGAAAAACCGGATGTTGGTTTTTATGACTTTACAGCTACACGAACTTCGTTGAAAGTGCAGTATAGGATATATAATAATGATGATGCTAAAGTTAGTAGTGCAACAATCTATTATGGAACTACTAGTAATCCAACCTCACCAAAGACGGCGACAGTAAACGGTAATATGATTACTGCTAATATTTCAGGTTTGAAAGCTGGAACAACTTATTATGTTAAGTGTGTTGCCAAGGGAAAAGGAGGTACAACAACATCATCAACAACAAAATGTGTAACAAACTATTAATACTATGATGAAACGTTTATTTTTTTATCTACAATTGTTTTTATTGTCTTTATGTACGGTTTCTTGTGAAGACGCTGGAGATGATCTAGTTGAATCAGATAATACAGAGGAAACATCTCCGGATGAGCCCAACGATAACAAAAATACTGAAACAAATTTTGTTCTTGCTTCAGTTATGGAAGAAAGCCGGTTTTCAACTCATACATCTGTAAAGGAAACTTTAAATAATACGATATATGAGGTGAATGGCTGGAATAAACGGACTGTGCTGAAGTCATATAAATCTGGTAGTTCTGTTTATAATTATGTTTATGATTTACCCAATAGTGTTCAATGTCTTAGTTCTGTATATGATATGGAATGTACGTTAAATACAAAAGGATTGATCTCTGAAGCTAAAATTGGTAGAGAGGTTCATACGTTTAAATATGATAATAAGAATAGACTTATTGAACAGATTCAACAGTATGGTTCAGAGGCGAATTTAATAGAATATACTTATGATAGTAAATACAATATGGTTTGCTGTAAGAACGATAACCAAGAAATACGAATTGAATATACTGTAATTCCTGCGAAAACAATACCTATGCAATGGTTGGCGGAAACTTCAGGAAGTTTTTTTGGACGTCATGAATTTCCGTTTTTGGAAATGGGATTATACGGAAACACAATCCCATTGCACCTCATTGATAGAATAGTTTGTAAGTGGTACGATGGGGAAGAGTACGAAAAAGTATATGAATATACATTGGACGAAAATGGATATGTTGTGCAAATGGTCGAAATGGCTTATTATGCATCCGGAACAGTCATTACAACATATACTTTTGAATGGGAGCCTGTAGCGATTCCAACTTATACTAATTGGCTCTTTTCAGATATCACATCACCTTATTATAGATATCTATAACCTCAGTAAAATTAATTTTTAATATGATTAAGGTGCATTTGGGATTTAATAGACAAAATAATTTAAAGTTTAACCTATCCATAATTTTATGAAAACAAAGTATTTTCAGCGATTTTTTATGCTGTTGTTTATTGGCTTTACGTTTAGTTTATTGCAGGCATGTGGTGACGATGAAATGAGTGACCTGATTCAGAATCCGAATGAAGAGGAAACTATGAAACCTGATGATGGCAACGAAGGGGGAGTGAAACCTGATAATGGTGACGAAGAGAATGAACTAATATATAAATATGATTACTATGCTGTTGATTTAGGTCTTTCTGTGAGATGGGCAACATGCAATGTGGGTACCTATAGAGCGGAGCAACCTGGTGACTACTTTGCTTGGGGTGAAACAACTGAGAAATCGACATATACACAGCAGAATAGTGTTACTTTAGGAAAGAATTTTAGCGACATCAGTGGCAATGTTGAATACGATGCTGCACGTGCTAATTGGGGTGGCATGTGGCGTATGCCAACTTATGCAGAATGTCAGGAGTTGAAAGATAGATGTACTTGGATAAAAACTACTATAGATGGTAGCAATGGCTTTGAAGTTATAGGCCCTAATGGGAATAGTATCTTTCTTCCTACGACTGGTCATGCACATGATAAAATGATTACTTTAACGACGGTTATGGGCTTTTATTGGACATCAACGCCATGTGATAGTAATGGCGATGCGTACTCGCTTCAGTTTACCACCTCTGATGATTATACCGCTTGGGAGGATGACGACCGTGATACGGGATGTTGTATTCGCCCAGTTGTAAACTACTAATGACATGAAGAAATGAATGATGATTGCGTTGTGATGCTCTAAACGAGTTGGCATAAATTGTTTCTAAAAGGTATCTGCTATGTTACGTTCAATTTTGTAAACAGACATTTAGGTAACTAAACTCCTGCTTTCAAAATTTTCGCAAGCCTTTTTGATTCTAAATCCAAACATTGCTGTACTCGTTTTGTGTGTAAACAAGTTCCCACTCAGTCGTTGGCGCATGTTTTCTCCCACTTTTTAAAAAGAATTAATCGTTATCGATTAATTTGACCGCTGATGGATCCATCAGCGGTTACTTTTTTGAAATAAAATGCTTTAAATATTTTGTTAAAATCAGATAATTTGTAATTTTGCAAAAGACTCAGTCGGCCCGCAAGGGTTGGTGGGTGACATTTTGGATTCAATCACGGTGTTTGGCAAATGTCATTAATGCCGTTGTTGAAAAAAGGACGTTTACGGACGTAATCTTCAAGTCTTCAAATCTCGCAAATTTGACAAACCCAAGAAGATGCGGCAACGGGACGTCTGCGTTGGGTGTATTATATCCGTCTGTCACTGAACAAAGTGGCAAGTGTTATAATATGTCATGACGTGGGCTGGCTGCGTTGCTTATCCTTGGGTGGAGGCAATGCGAGAGCCTGAAGACTGGGATGAGCGAGAAGTAGAAACTCCCACGTCTTTTTT